>JAGVZD010000025.1 GCA_018302805.1 Candidatus Woesearchaeota archaeon
AATAAGCAAACCTTTATAAAAGCCCCAAATAAGCTATTTCTAATGGAAAATCCTCAAAACCAAGAAGAAATTATCAGAGTAAAGCTTCCAAGAAACAAAGAAGTTATCGGAATTGTTGAACAAAGACTTGGGGCTTCAAGAATGAAGGTTAATTGTTTAGATGGCAATTCAAGGGTTTGTAGGATACCTGGTAGATTAAAAAGGAAGCTATGGATCAGGGAAAAGGATATAGTCCTAGTTGAGCCTTGGGAATTTGAGGAGTCTACAAGAGGCGATATAATCTACAAATATAGGCAAAACCAAGTTGATTGGCTTAAGAAAAGAGGCCATATTAAATCAATGGATGAACTTGAAGAATTCTAGAAATGTATTCAGAAGAAATTAAAATATCTAAGGATAGAATGCCTATCTTAATTGGTAAGAGAGGCTCTACTAAAAGACAAATTGAAACCCGGACTAGAACAAAAATTAGAATAGATTCTAAAGAAGGAGATGTAGAAATTTTATCAGAAGAACCTTATAATATATATACAGCTAAATTAGTTGTAACTGCAATAGCCCGAGGTTTTAATCCAGAATTAGCTATTATTTTAACTAGAGAAGACATTGGTCTAGAAATAATAAATATGCCTGATATTATAGGTAAAAACAAAAATAAATTAGTTAGACAGAAATCAAGAATTATAGGCACAAGTGGCAGATCTAAAAAAACAATAGAAGATTTGACTAATACAACTATTAGTGTACATGGAAAGACCGTATCCATTATTGGACATTTTGAAGATATTGTCTTGGCGAGAAAAGCAATTGAGAAATTAATTCAGGGTTCAAAACACGGAAATGTATATAGATGGATAGAAAAGCAAGACAGTAATAAAGGTAAATTTATTCCTTAGACTTTTTTTCAGGTTTTCTTATATTTTCACCTTTTTTTATTCTTTCTACTAAATTATCAATTACTTCAGTATTAACCTTGGTTCCCTTATCTGCTGCAACCTTGACGCCAGGTCTTCTTGCTATTTCCAGCATCATATTAACAAATTCTTTGTCCTCTTTTGGAACATATTTATTTCTTTTCTGTTGCATATAAATTAAAAACTATTTGGATTTATAAATTTATTTATACCATAAACTATAATATGGCTACTCTTTCCATCTTAAGTTGGAATATTTTTCTTGGAAGAGGATACCCAATTTCATTCACGGATCAGGCATTAAGATTTGCTTCATACTTCTTTGGGAACAGGATTAATAATAATCCTAAGGTAATTTCCGATTATCTGTCTAAAATAAATTGTGATATTATTGGGTTCCAGGAAATTAATAACTATCAATTGAGTGAAATAGCAGCACTTACTAAAATGAAAAATAAATATTTCTCACCCGAATACAAAGAGAACAGATTTCTTAACTATGGTAATGCAATTGCCTCCCATTTTAACCTTGAACATGTCTATACTGAAATACTTCCATACAACATAGAAAAGAGAAATGTTTTAATATCCCAACTTAAAATAAATAAAAAAGAAATTGTGATATTAATTACTCATTTTGGTGCTTATCCTTTTAATAAAAATGAGAGAATAAATCAATCAAAGAAAATAATAAAAATCATTGATGAAATAAATTTACCAGTAATTTTATTAGCAGATTTTAATTCAGAACCGGGTTCAAAAGAATTTAATATATTGGCTGAAAAAATGAAGCCGTTAATAAATTCTTATACATATAAATCATTTAAACCTACAAAAATTTATGATAATATATTAATTTCAAGTGATTTTATTCCCATAGAATCAAAAGTTCTAGAATTTAAAGCATCAGATCATTTCCCTGTTTATGCAAAACTTAAGCTTAAAAATTGACGGAGCTCTAAAGTAATTACTTCTAGATAGTTTCAATAAAATTTCTTTATCTATATTTATAGGAATACACAATAAAGCATAATAAAATTTATTTAATCCCCAAAAGCATCAACCGCTGCTTCAAAAAGTAAATCTAAATTTTTCTTTAAATTTATATGATGAAACTTTGGATTCCATTTTTCCCCTAAAATGTCCGATACGACAAAGGCGCTTGCAATTTTAACTTTTCTAACGGTTGCAACTGCAAAAAGAGCAGAAGCTTCCATTTCAACAGTCGCTACTCCATTTTTTGTATAATTCTTGATCTCCCTTTTAGTTTCCCTATACGGTGCATCAATAGTCCATGTAGAAGCCTTTTCAAATGATAAACCCAATTTATTCATACTATTTCCAAATTTAGTAGTTAATTGCTGGTCTGGATAAGAAAACTTTCCATGTGAAATGTAATGATAACTTGTTCCTTCATCTCTCAACGCTTTGTCGCACAAAAAGAACCCTTCTCTCTTTAATCCACCTGCAGTTCCAACACTAATAAACTCCTTTACACCTAATGCAATTAATTCTTCTAAAATGGTAACTGCATGTGGAGAACCAATACCATTTATACGAAGAATTCCAACATCCTTTAAAAAATATATCTGCCCAAGATGTGTAACATTATTTAATTTTTTTAGTTTATGCCTTACTTTGATTCTTCTTTCTAAACCTGTATCATAAATTAAAATAAATCTCTTTGGCAGCTTCTTATTTTTAATTTTTTTATAATTTATATAGTCTACTGGATTAAAAAGTGCCTCTTCAAGATGCTTATTTTTATATATAGGATAAACCATTCAAACCTCTGTTCCGCTTATCTACATCTCTTCTAGACGTTTAATTCTGGAATTTATGTCTGGATGAGTTGAAAATAATTCATTCATTCCACCTAATCCTCTGAGTGGATTCTCAATAAACAAATGGGCAGTGGCTTTATTTGCATCATCAACAATTTTGTCTTTAGCATCTCTTATTTTCTTTAATGCATTAGCTAATCCCTGGGGATTTCTTGTTAACATCGTACCTGAAACATCAGCTAAATATTCTCTTTGTCTTGACGCAGCTAATTTAATTAGTTGCGCAACAATTGGTGATAGTATTGCCAATAATAATCCTATCAAAATTAATGCTATTCCAATACCTCCACTTTTTCTATCGTGACTACGTGCCCCTCCCCATAGGAAACTTCTTAAAATAAAATCGCTAATTAGAACTACTACACCTGCCAAAATAGTTACAAGCATCATATACCTGATATCAAAATTCTTTATATGGCTCATTTCATGGGCAATAACTCCCTCTAATTCTTGCCTATCCATAATTTCTCTTAAACCACTTGTTACTGTTATAGAAGCATGTTGAGGGTCTCTTCCTGTAGCAAATGCATTTGGGCTATTTTCCTTAATGATGTATATTTTAGGTACTGGGATGCCTGCTGCCAATGATAATCCTTCTATGGTATTTACTAAATAAGGATCCTCTTTTTTACTAACTTCTTTTGCATGATGCATACTTAGTATTAAAGAATCACCACCATAAAACCCAATCAACATCATAATAATAATAAAAATAATTCCAAAAATTAACCCAACAAATGCATTTGCAAAGAAAAATCCAAGGAAATATGAAAGGCCCAGAGCAATTATTATGAAAGCAATAACTAATACAACAGAATTTCTCTTATTACTAGAAATAGCATCATACAATTTTGCCATTTTATTTATTTCTTGGGCTTATTTTTTCCAACTACCTTTTTGTAGCCTATCCAGATAAGGATTAATATTTCAATAAATATAACTATAACCCTCAACCATTTATCTACATTACCTCTTGAGAAATATCTTATTGTGCTATATGCTAAAGTTAATATGCCTCCAAATAAAAATCCTCCTGCAACAAACTCAACACCAAAATATAAACCAAAGATAATTGCTCCAATTCCTATTATTGCAGTTAAAACAAATACATTCCTTTGATAATCATTGTTTAAATTTTCATAATCTCTTCCGCAATAGTTACACTTATCAAATACATCGCAACCATTTTGATCTTGTTTAAACTCAGGGCTTCCCTTATCTAAACTACACTCTTGAACCCCTTTTGATTGCCAAGGATCCGTACAATTAACCTGGATTCCCACTTTAGCAGGAGTTGGTTCCATATAATTAATATTATTACACAAATCTTCATATTTTGGACTTGGATAAACAGCTTCAATAACAAAATACACAAAGAATGCAAATAATATTGCAATACCAATTATTAATCCAGTCTGTTTTAGATTTATAATAGCCATACTAGAATTTAACCTTTACAGGTTCTTTTTCTGCTTTAGCCACTTCAAAATATTCTCTTTCTTTAAATCCAAACATCCCCGAGATTATATTTGTAGGAAATTGTTGAATTGCCTGATTTAAACTTAACACATTATCATTATAAAATTGCCTTGAGTAGGCTATTTTGCTTTCAGTTCCTGCTAACTCTTCTTGAAGCATCTTAAAATTGTCACTCGCCATTAATTTTGGATATGCTTCTGCCACAGCGAAAATACTCTTTAAACCAGCAGTTAGCATATTATCTGCCTTAGCTTTATCCTTTATACTGTCAGATTTCATCATTAATGTTCTGGCTTCTGTTACCATCTTAAATGTCTCTTTTTCATGTTTGGCATATCCTTTTACAGTTTCAACTAAATTAGGTATTAAATCAAATCTCCTTTTTAGTTGAACATCAATTTGGCTCCAAGCATTTTCAATTCTATTTCTTAAAGTAACCAATCTGTTATACGTTGCGATAAACCAGATTACAAGAATTGCAACAATAGCAATCAATACCCATAAAATAGCACTTGCCATAAAATTGCGTCACAAATTAGGTATTTAAACCTTTTGAATTTGATTTTTATTACATAAATACAGATTTATTTAGGTATTTCATAAAGGCTAGAGTATTAGACTTTGGGAGACTTGTACTAACCAAACTCCCATTTTGAGATTCTTTAAGATTTCCATCTATTTCAACAACAATTTTACGCCTTTTAAATTTCACAAATTTTTCTCCCAAAGCAACTGAAACAGTTAAAGGATCATGCATGTAAGGCCAGCTTTTACTATGTTTATGATAGATATCAATATGTTTTCTTAATATTTTTAAAACTGAATTAGAATCTCTTTCAAGTTTTTTGTAAAAATCAGTATTAGGGTCAATTTGAATTTTATTATTGAATGTAGTTTGTGCTCCCACTAAATATGTTCTAATCCCAGAATTAATCAAATTTATGGCAGATTTTACATCAATTTTAACATTATGTTCTACCCAATTTGGTCTTCTACTATAGTTAATTGAACCTCCCATTTGATAAAGAGTTATTTTATTTTTACAGTTAGGATATCTTCCAATAAATCTTGATAAATTAGTAAATGGTCCAATTCCTATATAATTAATTTGATTATAATCATCAACAATATTCTTAATTCGTTTTATGTAATTATTTTTTATTTTATAGTTTTCCCCAGTAATGAATTCATCAACAATGAAATGTTGTTTGTTCAAAGTAGAACCCTGAACAACCTCAATCTCCTTATTAGTCAATTCAAGAATTTTTTTTAAGAATATAAACCTTTTACCTTCTGGGTCGTCGCTTGTCACAATTAAGTCGACTTTTGAATTATTTATTAATTCAAGCAAAGCAAACATATCATCAGGATCATAACCAATGTCAGTATCAAAAATGATTCCAGTTTCCATTATATTAGACTAAATTTTAGATTTTATTAAATTTTCTTAAAATATTTAAATTTATATATGGGGAAAAATACCTAAGATTATGTTTTTAGATCCATTAGTTCAATGGTTTACAGAATTAATCACGAAACTTTATACAATTCCAATTAAGTACATAGTTAACTACTATAAATTATTTCAAATTAGTTTTCAGAGGTATAGATTAAAAAGAAAATATAAAAATTAGGATGCAAATATTTATAAATAAATAAAAAATTTCTTCAATCTAATGACTGAAAATATAAAAGCAGTGGAACTTTCAAAAAAGCAGCGTGAAATTTCAATTTCTGAATTTTTTACCAGAAATAGACATTTACTTGGATTCGACAATCCTACGAGAGCTTTAATGATGGTTGTAAAGGAGGCTGTAGACAATGCATTAGATGCAACTATGGAGATGAAAGTTCTTCCAGAAATATATGTCGAATTAAAACAATTAAATGAGGATAGATTTATTGTTATTGTTGAAGATAATGGTCCAGGTATTATTAAACAACAAATTCCAAATATATTTGCAAAATTGTTATATGGTAGTAAGTTTCATACTCTTAAACAAAATAGAGGGCAGCAAGGAATTGGTATTAGTGCTGCAGTTCTGTATTCACAATTAACAACCGGTAAATTTACTAAAATAATCTCTAAGATACATCCAAAGAAACCAGCACATTACTTTGAATTACATATAGATACCAAAAGGAATGAACCAATTATAGAACGTGATCATGAAGTTGATTGGAATAAAGATCACGGAACAAGAATAGAGCTAGAATTAGAAGCAAGATATCAAAAAGGAAGGCAAAGTGTTGATGAATATATCAAACAAACTGCAATTGTAAACCCTCATGCAAAAATAATCTATATAACTCCCGAAAAAGAAAGAATTGAATTTCCTAGAGTTACAAATGATCTACCAAAGGAACCAAAAGAAATTAAACCTCATCCTCATGGAATTGAGATAGGTACGTTAATACGAATGCTTAAAGATACAACATCAACAACTCTTAGCTCATTTTTACAAAATGATTTTTCGAGAATAGGTCCTACAGTATCCTCTAATATCTGTGATGAGGCCAAATTAAGTACAAGAGCAAAACCCTCTTCATTGGAAAATTCTCAAATAGAAATCCTGTTCAAAGTCATTCAAAATACAAAAATAATTGCACCCCCAACAGATTGCCTAAGCCCAATTGGTTCTGAATTACTTGAAAAAGGATTAAAAAAAGAAATTCAGGCTGATTTTTTTACAACTACGACTAGACCCCCTTCAGTTTACAGAGGGATGCCTTTTCTGATTGAAGCTGCGATTGCATATGGTGGTGATTTAGATAAAGAGTCTACAATAAGACTGATGAGGTTTGCCAATAGAGTGCCATTACTATATCAGCAAGGAGCTTGTGGAATTACCGAAGGTGCTTCGGATATAACTTGGAGACCCTATGGACTAGGCCAAAGTTCTGGAAATCTGCCAACAGGGCCTGCAATAATTGTAGTGCACATCGCAAGTGTTTGGGTTCCATTCACAAGTGAAGCCAAAGAAGCAATTGCACATTATGACGAAATTTTGAAAGAAATTAAATTAGCATTGCAAGACTGCGGAAGAAAGCTGGCAGCATATATACGAAAGAATGTAAAGGCTAAAGAGCAAAAGGAGAGGATTAGCTTATTCGAAAAATACATTCCTGAATTGGCATTTTCTTTATCAAATCTTACTGGTGAAAAAAGTGCAATAATTGAAGAGAACTTGAAAAAGATATTAAACAAAAATATGTCAAAGCTAATTGAAAGTGTACAAGAAGATGGAAAAGAAGAATCAAAAGAATAAATCAAAAGAAGAAATTGAATTGCTGGGTAGGCGAATTGTAAACCAAATAGATAAAGGTAAAAATCCAGAAATAGTATTTCCTCTTAGAAATCTAAGCAATATAGTATATGACAAGAAAACCAAAACATTGAAGCTGGGTGATAAAAAAGGAAGTAGATTATTTTTTAATGTTGCGCATGCAAAAAAATTCTTGCAGACTGTTGAAGTTGCGAGTATTATCAAAAAAGAATTATTAGATTCTGGAAAACATGAGCATCTTAGAGGAGTCTTTTATATAAGCAAAAGAACCATTCCTGGAACAAATGTTAATATTGTTGACGATCAAACTGAATCGGATAAAGCTATTGAAGATCTGGAAGTTATTACAGGACTTTCTAGGGAACAAATGCATGTTTCGGCAAATAAAATGGGTTCTATGGTTGGAAATATAATCTTGGAAGATTCGGGGGATACAATTGATTGTTCAAAATTAGGGCGTGGAGGATATTCTGTTCCATCAATTACTGATGAATTATCTTTTAAAAAAGTAAATGCTAAATATATTCTATATATGGAAAAAGCTGCAATATTTGAAAGATTGAACGAAGATAAATTTTGGCAAAAAAATAATGCAATTCTTGTTACAAGTCAAGGTCAGACAACAAGAGGAATAAGAAGATTACTGCAAAGACTCTCAGATGAAGAAAACTTGCCCATTTACGTCCTCACGGACTTTGACTGTTGGGGATTTTATATCTATTCTGTAATTAAATATGGTTCTATTGCTTTGGCTCATGCTTCGGAAAAATTAACAATTCCAGGTGTCAAGTTTTTAGGAATAACTGCAGATGATATAGTAAAATATGACTTAAAAAAGCACCTTATAAAATTAAATGAGCAAGATTTGACAAGAATGAAACAAGTTTCAGAATATGAATGGTTCAAAGAAAATAAAGATTGGCTAAGGCAACTTAAAATGATGAAAGATTTTGGGGCTAAAGCAGAAATTCAAGCACTAGCCACAAAAGGGATCAGTTTTATTTCAGAAAAATATTTACCTGAAAAAATCAAGAATAAGGAATTTCTAGACTAAGATGAGTAATATTTAAATTATTTTCTCTTTAGTTAGTTTTATGGACATAATTAAAATAAAAACAGTCAAGAAAGAAGAATTAATTGATATTACCGAAAAAATTTCAAAACTAGTAAACCTTGATGAAGGAATTTGCTTTGTTTATATTAGACATGCAACTGCCGCAATATTTATAAACGAAAATGAAGATGGATTCAAAGAAGACTTTTTGTATTTCCTTAGTAAATTAATTCCAGAAAATAATTGGAAACATAACTTGATTGATGATAATGCTACTAGCCATTTAAAGGCAAATTTACTAAGTCATTCAATATTTATCCCTATTAAGGATAAAAAATTAATGTTGGGTACATGGCAAAAAATTTTCTTAGCAGAATTTGATGGTCCAAGAGAAAGGGAATTAGTTCTAAGTTTTATTTAATGTTTATTTCTTTCAAAAACTTTTCATAGGTCTTAAATAATTCATCAAAAACTTTCTCCCAAGATCTTCTTAATGCTAAATCCCTTGAAATTGTTCCTAATTTTTTTCTCAAATTCGCATCTTTACATAAACTTTCTATCTTACTCTTCCATTCTTTTGAATCATTGTTCTTTAAAATAAATCCGTTAAGATTGTCTAATATAATTTCCTTAGGCCCGCCTTTATCTGATACTAAAACAGGTAAACCCGAGGCCATTGCTTCTAAGACAACAATTCCAAAAGAATCGGTAGTGCTTGGAAATACAAAAAAATCACATGAAGCATAGATTTCTGCTAATTCTTCTCCTTTCTTAAACCCCAGAAATAAAGCATCGCTTTTTTGTTCCAATTCTTGCCTGTGAGGTCCATCACCAACAAGAACTAAATTACATCCTTTCAAATCATTAAATATTTCTGCTAAGAACTCTAAATTCTTCTCTACCGCAATCCTACCCACGTATAGGGCAGCAACCTTAATGCCATATTTTTTCTTGAAATTTTCATTGCACTTTCTAGGATTGAACAAATTTATGTCCACACCATGTGAGAATATTTCAATTTTGGTGTTTAATTTATCCTGTAAATCTTTTTTTGTAAATTCTGAAGGTGCCAGTACCAATTTAAATCTGTTGTAAAAAATTTTCATGAATTCCCATGTAATATTCTCACTTCCAACACCTATAGTATCAATTTTTAAATTAGCTTTTTTAATTATTTTATTAACTCTTTCTTTGACATATTCAGGTATATGTGTATGGTAAGTTGCAATTGCAGGTATTCTGAATAATTTAGATATAAATAATGCATTTAAACCCATACTTCCAGGAGTAGCAACATGGATCAAATCAAATTTATTCTTCTTAAAGTAGGTAACTAACCTTGGGTTTAGCCAAATAATATCATAGCTTAGATCAGGTTGAATTTCCATAGGCATTAAACATTTCATTCTATGGATCTTCAAATTCTTTTTTTCTTCAGTTGAGGTAATTTTACTTAGTGCAAAAATTTCTAATTGAATATTTTTATTTAGACAATATTCTGCTAATCTCTGGTATACTATTGCCACTCCATTTATCTCATCGAATGTATCAGTAAATACTGCAAGTTTCATAATTCTTTTAAGAGTCCCTCCTTTATAAAAATAACCCCTCTAATTGAATTAACAAATCTTATAAAGTCAGATTTTTTAGCATGATTGGAGGTGTTACTCATGAAAAAAGAGATCAGGTCAAGTAAAGGAGCCGCATGCCCATACTGCAGTACAACAACTTGCAAGTGTTTTAAGATGGAGATGATTGTATGGGGTATTATTGCTCTGATTCTTGGATTTTTATTATGGAATAAAACCTTAAATTTAGAGCAAACAGTAGCTATAGTTCTAGTATTAAAAGGAATATTTTGCTTAATATTGGGCGCTAAAATGAAAC
>JAGVZD010000014.1 GCA_018302805.1 Candidatus Woesearchaeota archaeon
AAATCAGCTATGGCTTCACAATTATTTAGATTAACTATAATATTAAATTCATCCTGACCAATGCAATTAAATAATGCACACGGAATTAATTTCACTTTTGCATTTTTCACATTGTTCATAATTTTATAATCATTTAACGATATTTTCGGTTTTATTATTGGAATTACTTGCTTATTATTTGAATTCTTAAGTTCCTCCAATGGTTTTACTAAATTTTCCTCTTCAGTAAGTAAATCTATTGCTGTACCTCCGTGTTTACTCATCCTTGGTCTCACCTCAACTAATAAAGGATTATCTACAATACCTGTTACTATAGCAGTCCCGGGTGTTAAGTTGCATAATTCTTTTTCCAATTCTAATGTTAATCCTTCCATAGAACTGCTTACAGCTTTAGTGTCGTTTGGATTAGTCACTTTCAATACAATTTGTGTTGTGCATTGACTGATTGCACTTTTATCCACTCTACTTGGCCTTTGACTAATTAGACATGCACCTAAGCCAAATTTTCTTCCTTCTGAAAATATCTGCCTAATAATTTGTAAACTTCTTGCTTCACCAAAACCTCTTTCCGGAACAAAATTATGTGCTTCTTCAATAACTAAGAAAAAAGGAGGAATGTTTTGAATCTTTCTTTGATTAAAAAGATCATAAAGTAATTTAAATACAACAACCTCTTGCACTTCGGGCTTAACACCTCTAAGATTAATTATACTGCACCTACCTTGTTTCACAATTTCTTGATATGGAGTAAATGCTTCACTTAATATTTCTAAATTCCTTAAATACTCTAAAATATTAACCAATGTCCATTTATTGCTACTTTCTTCTAATTCTAATCTTAAAATTAATTCATCAATACTTGGATTCTGTTTTAAATCTTTTAAACAAGAATATAAAATTGCTAACTGCACATTAGATAATTTTGTAGGTAACAGATTTATTAATTCCTTGCCATAGATTCCCTGGCTATTTAATTTTAGAGGAACTGCTTCGGAGTTAACTTCTATATTAGGACTGAATTCTTTAACACTTTCTATAAATCCCTTCTTTTGAAGCCCAAATTTCTTTAATTTCTCTAAGTCTTGATTATTTTCATTTGCATATTTTAAGCTAGAATATTCACCATGTGGATCAATTATAACAACAGGAACCTTCTTTTCCATTAATTCTTCAATCAAAACTGATACAGTATAGCTTTTCCCAAAACCGCTCTTAGCAATAATAGAAACATGTCTTGAGAGTAGCTTATTTATATCTAGATATACTTTAATGTTTTCTCTACCATACAAAGTGCCAATGCAAGCCCCATTCTTCAACTCTTTTAAACCTAAAATTCCACTTACAAGCTCATCACTTGCATAAAAAACCTCATTTCCTGGTTCTAAAGGGCTCCTTAACATCATTAATTTATCCTCTTCCTTATAACCAATTATATTACAATATGAAATAGTTTGATTTTCATCTCTTTCAATTTCTATTATTTGCCCAAGAACATCTTTATTATTATCAAAAACTTGTATAAAATCAAACTTTTTGGCATTTCCTTTTACTAAAAATTTAAATTCTTTAGTTGTTCCCTTTCCAACAATGTTACCAAGTAGCATATTTTCCTGATTCATTACTTATTTATCAAAATTTAAATACTAAAGAATAATAAACTATCTTCTATTTTACTGAATAGTAATAACACAATCTTTATAAGTAAATTTTAATGATTACTTAACAATTACTTCATAACAATTGAGGAGGGTTGAGAAAAAATGGCATTTGCTCTAGGAAGCTGGGCTTTCCTTTTGGGTGTAATCCTAGCAGTTTTGTTTGGGTTGCTACCGCAGGCACCATGGGTAACATGGGTATTAGTGCTATTAGGACTTATAATCGGATTACTAAATATTACCGATAAAGAAGTTACTCCATTTTTAATGGCAGGTGTAGTTCTTGTAATTACAAGCAGCCTTGGTGGGGAGGTCTTTGGCACAGTTGCTATCTTAGGAAATATCCTAACAAATATGCTAACCTTATTCGTGCCAGCCACAATAATTGTAGCACTAAAATCAGTATTTAGCTTAGCTAAGTCTAAGTAAATTTTTATTAACTCTTTCTTTTTTTATTTTTGTATGAAAAGGGCTAAAATTCAAATTGAAGGTATTGTTCAGGGCGTAGGTTTTCGGAACTTTGTAAGACAGAATGCTACTTACCTAAAGTTGAAAGGATTTACTAAAAATAATCAAGACGATACAGTCCTAGTTCTTGTTGAAGGTTCTGAAGAAGCAATTAACCTTTTAATAGAAAAATGTTGGCAGGGACCACCCTTATCAAAGGTCACAAAAATTACTTTAGAAGATCAAGAATATAAAGGAGAATTTAATTCTTTTAAAATAAAATGAAACTACTTATTTCAACTTTAATAGGTTTGGAAGATCTAACTATCCAAGAAATAGTTGAAATTACTAATAAAAAGCCCGGGATACAATGCCCGGGATTGCTTGTCCTTGATAAAGTAACAAAAAACCAATATTATACCATTGCGTATTATTCAAGATCAATAATTAATGTTACAGTACTTATCAATAATTTTGAATTTGAAACTCTTGACAATATTATTGAAAATATAAGAAATTTTAATTTTAAAGAATATCTTAACGATGATTTTTCTGTTTCATGCATCAGAAAAGGTAACCATAATTTTAACTCAAAACCTATTTTAGACACTACAGTAAAAATAATCAGCAATAAATATAATATAAATGTAAATTACAAAAATCCATCTGTAATCATAACAATTAATATATTTGAAAATAAGTGCTTTATCTCAGTCGACTTAATTGGCATACAGTTAAACAAGAGACTATATAAGGTTAAAACTTCTCGGTCAGATATTAATTCTTGCCTTGCCTTTGCTGCCCTAAGATTTGCAGATTATGATACAACTAAATCACTTCTCGATCCATTTTGTGGTAATTCCTCAATTGTAATTGAAGCAGCTCTATATGCAAAAAAAATTCCAAATTTATATAAAAAAGAGAATCTCAAAATCCCAAAAAACATAATTAATAAATTAGATAAAGAAATTGAAAATAAAACAAAATTGAAGATATACGGTTTTGATCCAATTTATTTTAACATAAAGAGATCAAGGATAAATGCAAAAGTTGCAGAGGTCTATGAAAGTATTGAATATCAAAATTATGATTTAGATTGGCTCGATACTAAATTTAGTCAAAATGAACTTGATATAATTATTTCTAATCTTCCAATAGCTTCACAAAGAAATTATAAAGACACCTTAGCACTGTATTCAAAATTTTTTCACCAGGCAAATTTTGTCTTAAACAAAAAAGGTTGCATTATTGTCATTTCAACAAAATCCGATGATTTTATAGGCATATCAGAAAACAATAATTTTAAATTAGTAAATTGCAAAAAAGTTTACAGTGGAAAGCTAGAATATTCCCTTTTAAAATTTACAAAAATTAGGGTTTAATTTTTGCTGCACGTATCCCAGGCAAGAGTTCGGAATCAGATGGAACTGCATCACAACTTAAATTAGGCCCTCTTGGACCGGTGTAGAACATAGCGACAGAATTGTTATATATTGTAGGTGTCCAGTAATAAAGATTTCCTTTATCTATTCCTTTTGGTGGAAGCCCTTGAACTGTCGCTTTAGTAAGCCATTCATCTAAATTAATTCCGGGCCTCTCATCTCTGTCTAAATAATCCTCTAATTTTTCTGAGTTTTGGGCTTGTAATTGCCCATGAATGAACATATGATTGTAATTTATATGTAATGAGTTATCTACTTTTTCAAAATTAAAAAAAGCATCTAACCACTCCGACCTCCAGAGCTTATCTATGCCCAATATATTGTAAGCAATCTCTATTAACTTTCCGTAATCAATGCGCATACCATTTCCATAAAAAGCCTTACCTGACTGGAGTAAATATAGAAAATCAACATATTGCCTTAAAGTTAACATTGTTGAACTCTCTTCATGCAAAGCTTTATGTGCATTAAACCAATTCACACCAATATGTGATCTTTCAATTGAAACTAGTAGGTCCGGATAGGAATAACTCCCATGTGATTTCCCTTCTAGAATTATGTATTTTTGGATTTCATCTCCATTTACCTCATAGGGATTTGTTTTAACTTTAGTTGAATTTCGTACGCCTTCTAATTTTTCCAGGTACTTATCAATGGGCATCTTAATCTCAAGTTCACAAAATTTTTAAATTTACCTAGGTTCAACCCATTATTCAAAAAGCAAAAACTTAAAAATTAATGTAAAAACTTAATACCATGCAACCCCAAGAACAGTTAACAAAGCAGAGAGAAAAAAAGCTCGAAGAACTTAAAAAACTCGGAATAAATCCTTTTCCAAGTTCATTTAAGAAATCTCATAACGCTTCAGAAATCTTGAATGAGTTTAAAACCCTAAACAAAGAAGAAAAGACAAATAAAGTTATTAGTATTGCAGGAAGATTAATTACTTCTCGACCAATGGGTAAAATAACATTTGCTCATATGAAAGATTTCTCTGGAAGTATTCAAATATATTTCAATGAACCAAATTCAAAAGAAAATTATAATTTACTTAAAAATTATATAGATCTAGGAGATATTATTGGAGTTGAAGGAACTGTATTTAAAACAAAAACAGGAGAGATAACAGTTGATGTAAAAAAATTAACATTATTATCCAAATCTCTATTACCCTTACCAGATAAATGGCATGGATTAAAAGACACAGAAATTAGGTACAGACAAAGATATGTAGACTTAATTGTCAATGATGAAGTTAAGGAAGTTTTTCTCAAGAGATCAAAAATAATAGCTAGTATTAGAGAATTTCTAACATTAAATAGTTTTATTGAAGTAGAAACTCCTATAATTCAACCTATTTACGGTGGAACAAATGCTCGTCCATTTGAGTCAACACTAAATGCACTTAACATGAAAGTTTATATGAGAATTTCTAATGAACTTTATCTAAAAAGATTATTGGTCGGAGGTTATGAAAAAATATTTGAATTCTCTCCGGATTTCAGAAATGAAGGTATTGATAGAACACATAATCCAGAATTTCTTCAAATGGAAACTATGTGGACTTTTGCTGATTACAAAGCAAATATGGACCTTTGCGAAGAAATGATTGAATATGTAGCAAAAAAAGTTCTTGGAACCACCAAAATCAAATTCCAGGGAAAAGAAATTGATGTTAAAAGACCATGGAAAAGGTTTACAATGCAGGAAGCAATTAAGAAATATTTAAAACTAGACATTGATTCCTTAGATGATAAAGATTTAAAAGCACTATTAAAAAATCATAATTTAAAACTAGAACAAGAGTTCTCAAGAGGGGCTGCAATAGAATTAATTTTTAGTGAATTAATAGAAAAAAATCTTATAGAACCTACTTTAATTTATGATTATCCTTCCGAGACTTCAGTACTTGCAAAGACTAAAGATAAAAACCCAAAAATTGCGGAAAGATTTGAACCATATATTTTAGGAATGGAAATAGGTAATTCTTACTCAGAATTAAATAATCCCAAAATATTATTAGAAAATTGGAAAAAGCAAGAACAATTATCATTAAAAGGGGATCAAGAAGCTCAAAAAATAGATAAGGATTTCATCAGAGCCCTAAGTTATGGAATGCCCCCTGCAAGTGGTCTTGGAATTGGTATAGACAGATTAGTAATGATCTTAACAAATTCTCCATCGATTAGAGACGTAATTTTCTTCCCATTTATGAAACCGGAATAACCAATGGAAATTAATGAAATACAAACAAGAATTATTGAAATTGCAAATAATAGGGCTAAAAAGAAAGGTATTGAAATAACACCAGAAATTTCATTCATACATTTAACAGAAGAATTTGGAGAGTTAGCAAGGCAGTTATCCAACAAACAGATGCGTCCGGACTTATATGATGAAGAAAATTTAAAAGAAGAAATTATAGACATAATATTAGAATGTTTAATCCTAGCTAAATTATTCAACACAAATTTAGAACAAGAATTTAAGAAGAAAATAGAATTATTAGCTAAGAAACATACACCTAATCCCTAAGGTAGTGGACTTCCTGTAGGAACAACTCTAAAATCAACAAAGTTAACATAATCTCCTGGAGGTATATTCTGTCCTAAATTAGGAACATCTAAATAAAACTTGAAATATATCCTTCTTCCAGTAGGTATATTTGACATTACATTAACATAATTTTGTGTTAACGGGCATAAACTCCCACCAACACAAGGCCCAGGAAGCGGAACATTTTGATTAGCCCAATCAAAATCATATTTCTCATTTTGTAAAGGAATTGTAAACACACCAAATGCTAATGGACCTGATGCTCTTACATACAGATCTGCATTTGTAAATAATGTATTAATATCAACATAATAATCAGTATTTCCTAAGCCATTGTTTCCAATAGATCCTAATTGCAAAGTTGGTTGTGTGACACTCCACCTAATCCCGTTAACTAAAACTGGCGATAGAGTTACATCAACACCCCTTACTCTGACTATTTGATCTTTTGAATCATATATCTGCATCCAATTTCCAATAAAAGCTTCACATCTAACCCTATACTGTGCCGGTGTACTGCAAACAACATCTTTACTATAAACAACATAAGGCAAAGCATTCTGCACTGTATTGAATCCCCAAAGCATATGCAATCCATCTAATAATACTGGGATTAAACTCCAAGTTTGTCCATTGTCTATTGAGTATTGCCATCGTAGTTCAATTTCAGGGGCAGATCCACTTACATATCTAAACATGCACGACATAGCAAATTGTTGTCCTGGATTACAAATAACCGTTGATGACGGTGTAATCATATCTACTCTATTTTTTAAAATTGCATCTACCGCAATTTGCCAAAATCTTCTTTCTTCAAAACCATCTATTCTTAATTTTCCCAATAAATATAGATAGGGACTAATGTCAGGAGAATCAAAATGATAGCCTAAATTTATAGTCTGTCCCTTCTCTAAATTAACATTCCATAATATCACTTTTGTATTATTCTCTTCGGTTATGATTGCATCAGCAACGCTAACATTAAAATCAAGAGGTACATATTCTTTAATTAATCCATTATATCGAGTATTAGCTTTTATTGTTAAATTCATAGTTTGCATTACAGTTGGGAAAATTCTTGTTGGTCCGTTTCTCTGAACATCGAAATCAATATTTGAGACAACATAGAATGAATCGTTTATACTCACATAAGTATTATTTATGATGCTACCCATATTTATTTTATATTCCCCTTCCCCATTAACCTCATACTTGGTAAAATAATCAGGTTCTGTTGTAATCCCCATTACCTTACACTGATCCGATATAATTATGTCACTTCCTTGTATTAATGTTGTAATATTATCTGGATCTGTTATTTCCAATTTTATATCTGCATCACATATGACATTACCCTCTTTGTCCAGAACTGCCATTCCAATAAATGAAATTTCATTCTCAAGATAAATACTTTTATCTGTGTTAAGGGCAATTAATCCCCACGAAAATTCACGTTCATTTTCAAACACTAATCCATTCTTATTTAGAATTATTTTAATTTTGTATAATCCTGGCCTTATTTGCCTATCATCATTAATTTTTATTGAGAATTTACCTTCCCTTAATTTTGTTATATCCACATCTTTAATTATAGGTATACCTAAAGGATCGTAAATAATAATTTCAACATCATCATATTGAGACTTCCATTTATTCTTCATAGATTTCTGTATATTATCTCCTTTATTTATTAAGTTCTCAAAGACTTCATCATCAATGAACACATATTCAAAAGTTGCATCCTCAAATGAGTTAAAGTTAGTTTTCGTGGGTATTATCAAAGGTTTTATTCCTATTTCATCAGAATTCAGAACTTCTACTTCATTAGATATAATTCTTTCATTTTCAATTTTAGCAATGAATCTATATTCAGGAATATTATCATTGCCATCTAAGTCCTCCACAAAAGGTAACTTAAGTTCACGAATTCCAACTTCATTTTCAATATTAACATTAGTAGGTATATCAAATATTACGGGGTCTAATAAATCATCAAATGTAAAAGTATCTACTTCGTAAATTTCAATATCCACTAGCTCATCTAAACAATTAGTTCCGTTAATAATAATACTTACTGGCATTCCACTATATACTTTCGAACTTGACCAAGATGCATTTATCAGTTTACAAGGTTCTTTTGGTTTGCATTTTCCACCTAGACAATTGTCAGCACAATCAGGAATATTATCTCTATCAGTATCAGCATTACACGCTTCATCCGTAATCTCTTGCTCTATTTTTATAGTTGTATCTTTACTAATACTGTAAATCTGATTATTTTCTAAACTTATCGGAATAGCATCAATTGACTTAATAGTACCTATCTTTTCAAATTCAATTTGTTCAGTCACAATCTTACTTGTGTATGGTTCAATACCATCTGCCACAATTGTGGTAGATCCCAGGTCTCCATTTACTCTAATCATTACATCATCAATATTTATTTTTCCATTATTTTCTAATAATAAGCTTACTCTTTCAAGATTTTCAACCTTTACCTCAGCTATCTTTAAGTTTAGTATTTGTGAGCTTTCTTTAAGTTTAGAAAATTCAACTATTTGCTTATTGACTTCAAAATTACCAAAGCTAAATATCATAGCACCCATTAATATAGTCAAACCAATTATCAATACCATGGATATCAAAGAACTATCTCCTTTGTCTCCAATTATTTTTCTTTTTCCAACAAATGGATTAATATTTTTCATTTATTTTTTTCATACCATTGTTATATACTTTCCAAATATTTCTCGGATCTCTACTCAATTTGAAAGCAATCTCTGTAAAATTAAAACGTAAATTATTTTTTAGATGAATAATTAATGATTCAAGAATACTCAGCTTTTTATTTTGAAAAGTATTAATTGGGATTAATAATGTTGATTTGTCAGATAAAGAAATTTTAATTTTAATTTTATTGTAAGTATTCCAAATTACTCTATCATCTCTTTCAAGCAAATCTGCAATTTGAGAATACTTCAGTTTTCTATTTTCCTTAAGATATTTTATAACAGCTTCCAAAGGATTTAAATTGTCAACTGCAAAAATTTCTATTGGTACGAATTTATTTTTAATATCTGCAGAAATAATATTTAAGAGATCATGATAACCTAAGTTAGAAGGCCAAACTATTTTCTTTAATCCCTCAATAAACTCCTTTTCATCCATAATAATTAAAAATTACATATTATGGATGAATTTATAAAGCTTTTTAATCCAAAATAAGTATTAAACACATATTAAGGATGGTAACTTACTTAAGAAATTTTCGTTTTTTAGCTTCATGGATAATATAAATAAATAGAAGTAAAATTAAGACTAATATAATAAAAAAGCTAAAAGTATCATACTGATAGACTTCGGGAATAACTGGTTTTTCAGGCCCCACCAATTTTACTTTTATCAGATTAAAATTTAAGAAATCATTATAACTTAGATTCAGATTGAAATTTGAAATATTAATTAAAATTGGTTCAGACCCAATTCTGTAAACACCTAAATCTTCAACAAAATACCCCACATAATTATTATCCAAAGCTATAATTTTAGAATATTTTGACGTTGAGTTATTGAATACCAAAATTATATTCAATCTTTCTTTAGCTTTAATTTTAAAATTATCCTTAACTCTAAAATCAAGTTTAACACTATCATTGATTATTTCAGGTATAGATTGGTTTTGTTGTGATTCAATCCCCCTACTACCTTTACCTCCACCACCTCCACCACCACTGCCTCCTTGAGAACCCCCTGGCTGAGGTTCTGGTTCTGAAATCCCATTAACAGTAGCCTTAGATTCGATTGGAAGTTCAAATGCATTTATAGTTCCAATAATTAGAAGGAATGCAATTAACTCATATAAGTTACTGCAATTATAACTACAACAAGGATAAAACTGTAAATAAATAATGTGTTATAATTCCTATCAGACGGTTGACACTTAACAATCAATTCTAAGGGTACAGATTCAGCAATTTTAACATTGGAGCCTTGATTTATCTCTCCTTGCTCTTCAACGGCAGAAATAATTCCTTGATATTTTACATTACCGAGACTGCAAGTTTGTTTACATCCTATAGTCGGTAAAATACATTCTTCTTCGTAAAGATTTTTTGGCGTAGAAAAGCAAACTTCAGAATTTACAGCTTGATCATGAAGTGTATTTCCCTTAACAGATATAGTATCACTTTTAAAGCTATTACTAATCTTCACAAGATCTCCACTTACATATAAAGCTACATTATTATCTTCTTCTTGAGGATTATACAAACCGTATTTAATACACTTAGTTTCGCCTTCATTTATAAAATCACTCTCTGTATTGATCACAATTCCTGCATGAGCTAAAGGCAATAAACCTATAAGAACTATAATTATTAACAAGATATTTTTCATAGTACTATGGACATCCATTACCAGTAAGGATTGCTGTTATAAATACTGAATTTGTATATGTACCTGCCCTAGTTGGTGCCGGAACAGACAACCAAAATCTGTAAAAATCTGAAATACCTGGAGGAACATTTCTTCCTGTCTGCACTAAGGTATTAGTTGTAGTTAAAGATTGTGCCTCAATAAGTAATGGGCCTTGTCCAGGAATACTACCACTAGATAAATCATCATCAAATCGTTCATTAGCAATGGGAATATTAAATCCTCCACTAATTAAATCACCAGATGCCCTTGCACAAAAATCAAGATTAACATTTGAATCTTGGTGGACCTTTATTGAATAAGCTGTTGCAGGAGCAGGCATCGGAGGATCACCCGCTTCATTTCCATCAGCTGGTGCATCATTAACAGGGATTTGACCACCCTGAGTATCAATATTAGACCAAATTATACCATCATTAGGATTATCCCCATCAATTTGTTCACTTGGAACAATATCAAAAAATCTTTGTATAGTAGCTCTTGACTCTGTTTGAACTTGCGAAGCTTTTCCAGTTATAGAAGTATCTTGAGTTTGTAATGTAGAAATATAGCCTATTACTAATACCAATAGTAATACATATAGATAACCTCTTTTTGATATCATCTTTTAACAAAATCAATAATTTAACTATTTAAATCTTTCTTTTTATTTTTCAGAGATAATAATTTAAAAAATACCTCATAAGCTTTATATACTTAAACTTTTGTTCAAAAATTGGCTTATAAAGGCCATATAATCAAAATATTGCTTGGAGGTGCAAGAATGGGTGACTCACTAATAGTCAAAAGCAAAGTTAAGGACTATGTCAAAGACATGAATGTTTCAGGTGATTTTGCTGATGCTTTAAGCAAAGTTTGTGAAGATCTTATTGCTAAGGCTTGTGAAAGAGCTGCAGCAAATGGTAGGAAGACCATACAAGCAAGAGATCTCTAATTTCTTCTTTTCTTTATTTTATAATAATACGGTTTAATATAAAGCTTAAAAAAATACCTAGAGATTTCTTTAATCATATTTACGTCAGAATATCTATCCCAGCTTTCCCTATTATATCTCCCACATATGACATAGCAGTTTAGATCGCTTTGGATAACACTACGATTAGACAGTCTCTGTTCTAAAGACATACTATCAAAATCCCTCATAAAAATAACCATAAAATTGCTTATTTAAATCTATTGAATTAAGTAGCAAAGTTTAATAAGGAAAAATAAGCCAAATAATTTAATGGGTTCAAAAAGAAAAGGTACTAGAGCAGAACGTGAATTAATTCATATGTTCTACGATTCAAATGAATGGATAGCAGTTAGAGCTGCCGGAAGTGGTAGTATTCCCCTTCCTTGTCCTGATATAATTGTAGGTAACGGAAAAAGAAGACTTGCTATTGAATGTAAATCTTTAGGGAACACAATTAAGTACTTTAAGAAACAAGAACTGGCAGAATTGCTTGAATTTTCTAAAAAATTTGGTGCTGAGGCCTGGGTGGGAATTAGATTTGACCATATAGGTTGGTTTTTTCTTCAGCCAGATAAATTAGAGCTAAGCAGTAAAGGTACTCCCTCAATTTCTGTTTCAGAAGCTAAATCAAAAGGCATCAGTTTCGATCAGTTGATAAAGTTATAATTTAAATTTCTTTCCAAATACCTAAAATTAGGGGGTGACTGCAGTGAGGGTAAAAA
This sequence comes from Candidatus Woesearchaeota archaeon, assembly GCA_018302805.1. Classification (GTDB taxonomy): domain Archaea; phylum Nanobdellota; class Nanobdellia; order SCGC-AAA011-G17; family JAGVZF01; genus JAGVZF01. Next base: position 12,212 of record JAGVZD010000014.1, read on the forward strand.
ATGAGCAAATTTTCATTATTCATAGTAATGATCCTAGTAATAGATTTAGTTCAAGCTATTTCTATTAGTGAAGTTAACTATAATCCACAAGGAGATGATAATAATAAAGAATATATAGAAATTTATTCCCAAGAGGCAATAAATCTTTCAAATTATACGATTGAAGATTTATCTTCTTTAGATGTTCTAACTCTTGTTAAATCGTCAAATTCTTCATATTATTTAGTTGTCGAAGAAAATTTTGATCATACTCAAATTGATGCTACTATATACACTGTTGGCCCTACTATAGGTAATAACTTAAATAATGATAATGATCAAATAACTTTAAAAGATTCAAATGGCAGTATTATAGAAACATTTACATATACTTCGGAAATAGGTGCAAATAATAACAATAAGTCCTTATGTAAATTTCCAGAATCAACAGGAAACTGGCAAGAATGTATTCAAACGCCAGGCCTAGTAAATCAAATAGAAATTATTAATATAGAGAACAATACACAAAATTCAACAATAGGAAATAATAACACAATTATTGAAAATAATTCAGGGCAAACTAATAATCTAAATCCAACAATCATAATTAATGAAATAATGCCTAATCCTATTGGAGATGATTCCATGCTACCTGGTGGAGAATGGATTGAACTCTATAACAAAGGGCCAAAAATTGATATTAATGGTTTGATACTCAGAGATTCTTCTGGAAAAAAAATTGAAATAAATAAAGATTCCACATTAGGAAGCACTATTATAAATGAATATTTAATTGTGTATACTGGTTCTAAGTCTGGTTTTCTTAATAATAAAGACGAGCAAATAATTGAATTGTTGTCTAATGAAAAAGTAATTGACTTTATTAGTTATACTAATGCAAAAGAAGGTTTATCATTTTCAAGGTTAGAAAATAGTTTAATTCTTACAGATCCCACACCAGGAGAAAAAAATAATAAAGAATTTGAAAAAAACCTAGAATCTTCTGAGACACAAAATAATTCTTCAATTAAAATCGTAGATTCTTTTGAAGAAAAAGATTTAATTATGGTTTCTCTTGAAATTTATAAAGGAGATACAAATAAGGAAGTAATAGAAATATTTGCCTCATTAGATGAGAAAAGAATAGGTCCGATCTCTAAAATAAAAATTAAAGAAAAGGACACAAAATACACAATAACAATACCAATAATCATAAACACAAAATCATCAGAAAATATTAAAATCATTGCTATGGGATTAGACACAGAAGATAATATTAATATGCAGGTGAAAGAACTAGAGCTTAAAAGTGAAAATTATGATAATATTACTAAAGGAGAGAAACTCAGTTTGCAAAATTCAGATTTCCCTTCAAAGGAAATTAATTCGCAAAAAAGTTTAAATTATGAATCAAAAAAGTTAAAAAGCAAAGAATATGCCATTTATTTATTAATTGTAGCTGTATTTATTTCAGTTATATTAATCATGAGGAAAAAATGATAATTATTAGAACAATAATAGAAGTTATTCTCATAAGTGTTTTAAACTTCTGTTTTGATTATCTTCCCTCTTCAGTTGAAATTATACAACCTGAAAATATAAATGAAAGATCAGTAGATTTTGCTGGCTTTATTAATGATTTAATGTTAAAATTACATGAGTATAATATTGTTATTAGGAATTTACAAGCTGAAAATAAAGTCCTAAAAATGAAATTAGAACCTACCTCTTCAAATAATAAGAAAAATTCTTAATTTGTTTTGACTTAGTTTTTTTTCTAACCAAAATTAAAGCAACAATGAGAATCAAAATAACTAAAGCAAGGATGAATAATGGCTTATAATTCATAGTTTTATTTTTGTCAGGTTCATTTTCGTCAAGTATAGTTAAATTATCAGTTTTATCTTCCCTTAGAGTTTTATTATCAGGTAATTTAGTAATTTCGTCAAATCTTAATTCTACACTCAGAGAATCCAACTCCTGATTTGAAATTAATTTTATTTCGCCCCTATAAACTCCGCTTTCTGCAGCCCTATTTTTATTTATTGATAATAAAAAAGATCTTATTTCATTAACATTTATATTTTCAAATTCTGTTTTATTTATTTTAATAAATGGTTTAATATCTTCACTAACCCATATTTTTATCTGATCTATTGAGATTTGCCCATCATTAATAAATTTAAGAGGGGCCTCAATACTTTCATTTACAAATAAAGTTTTATTGATTAAGTCGTAATCCTCAAAGAATTTTGCATTAATGCTTTTATTATTTGTCAAATTCTCTGGTTTACTTATATTAGAATAACTAGAATTATTGTAATTTATATTAGTGTTGCTTACTAATACAGGTATATTATAAACTTTGTTTCCATATTCCACATTAATTATATCATTAACCTGATTTTGTGTAATTACAAATTGAATGTCTTGAACTTCTTTACTTTCCAAGGTAATATAACTTTTTTCCAATGTTAGGTTACCTGCAGAAAGAAAAACATTTTGGTTCTTTTGGAGGTTATTTTTTAATTTTAAGGTGTTATACTTGGAACTAGTTATAAATATCCCTGGATCAATTGATATACTAGAATTGGAACTATTTACAAAAAAAATCTTTTCCTTATTAAGAGTTATTAAATCAAAATTGTAATATATATTTACACCAGTAATCTTAATTTTATAAGTCCCATTTTCTAAATTAGAAGGTAAATCAAAATAAACATAGTATCTACTTTCACTAACCTTCTCAATATTTAGTGCAACATTAATTTTTCTATTTTGATTATTGTAAATATTTATACTACTATAACTTAAGTCTTCATCAAGAACACCATAGAATTCAAGATCTACTTGTACAGTTTCCTCACTAGAAAACGATTCTCTATACATAGAAATATTTACCAATTCCCCAGCAAAAACATAATTCATTGCAAATAATCCTATTAAGATGTAAAGTAGAAATTTCATTACTTTTTGCCTAATAATTCTTTAGCCCTTTTTATTGATTGATCTAGCTCTGATTCAATCCTTTCATCATACATATCTCTTTTCTCAGTAGAATTTTGACTAGAATATTGATCCATTTTAAATGCGGGCCGCATAATAGGTTTCTCTCTTTTATCTAATACTGGTTTGCTTTCGAATTTCTTAGGACTACCTCTTTTCTTCAATGCAAAAAATAAAACTCCTCCTGCAATAGCTAATACAACTATTGTAATAATCCACCATGGAAAACTTGATTTTTTCTCAAAACAGCGATTAACTGAAGTATCACACTCAAATCCTTCATCACAATTATTATCATTATCACACCAACCTTCAATAGCTTCACATTTATTACTTAAACATTCCTCCCCAGGATTACAATTATCATCTATAGTACATTCAAATTGAGAATCATCTTCAATTTCGCACCTAAATAATTCTAGATTACATATTTCTCCAGGATTACATTGACTATCAGAAGTACATTCTTTCTTAACACAGACATTATTATCAAGATCACAAAATTCCTCTGTTTCATCGCATTCCGTATCGCTAGAACATGGTTTATCCTCTTGTAACACGCTCTGACAGGTACATTCATTTGCTTGATCTGGAGATCTACATCTCTCAGCAGGACCACATCTATCATCATCACCCCTAATCTTGGTTCCTGATTCAGAGTACCTTGCATCACAATCTTCCCCAGTCTCTCTTATATCATTCCCGCAAATATTTGAAGAAGGTGTAGTAGTATTTGAGGGTCTAGTTTCATTAAAAGGTCTTGTTTCATTACCTGGCCTATTTATGACAGAACCTGATGAAAATACTGACCAAACAGTAAATGAGGTATCCCTTAAATCACTATTCCAAGAACCAAATGAACTACTCCTATTATTTGTATTTTGTTCTCCTTTTATCCATTGAATACCCTTAGTTCCACTAGGGGAATTTTTTCCTAAAGCTAAAATAGCAAAAGCTGTATTAAAAATATTGCCATCCCAACTACCAGTGAAATTGCTCTGTTTTCTTATAAGCCAGTCAGAATAAACTTTATCATTAGTTATCATATAAAGAATTGATCTGTCCACAATATTATCTCTTCTAGCATTGCTCCTTAAGTAAGAAGTTGTATATACCTGATTTTGTTTTCCAATTTCGCTTAACACCCATGATGCATAAGCTGTCTTGTCATAATCACCAAAATATGCATTCTGGACAATTAAAGTAGCTCTATTTGTATTTTGCTTATCGTCCATAATATAATAGTTATTACCAGTATTGTAAAGCAAGGATATATCTGAATTTCCCAAATTATTGCAATTAACTAGGACTTCTTCATAATAATCTAAATTAAATCCAGCACATGACTCAAGATCTATCCAGGAGCCCCAACCATCTCCATTCTGATCTAAATCACAGCTTGCCCCAGTGCTATTAACGTTAAATGAAACTGGCTCTGAATCACTTAAACTTAAACCACAGCTGCCTAACTGATCTGTTCTAATTTGAACTAGCCATCTACCCTGATTTTGAGCTTTTATTTGTTGCTGCATTAACCAATTAACGCTACTTTCAACATTTTTGTTATTTCTGTGTAAGGCAAGAATAGCTAAACTTGTGTCATAAACATCATTATTCCAAGAACCATCCCCACTTCTCTTTGAGGTTAGCTCATTTATACCCTCTTCAACATTATAAGCATTGGCACTTAATGCTAATATTGTATAAGAAATTTCATCGTTACTCCCACTCCAATCCCTCTCCAAGACAGTCTTATTAATCCATTTCAAAGATGCATCAAGATTGAAATCATTGTCAGCAAAAACAGAATCCACAAATAGAAATATTAACACTGCAAATATAAGCCCAGTTCTAAATTCCATCCAAGATACCTCTTTTATTCTTAAATATGATGAATAATTTAAAAAGGTTTCTATTAATTATAATATATGCAAATCGCTCAAATTAAGAGATTACAATACCTTGACAAGGGAGTCAAAGTTTACAAAACTTCGGATGCAACAACAAGAGCAAAGAAAGAAGCTTATTTTATGAAACTGTTAAATAGCAAAAATATAGGTCCAAAATTCCTTTCTTTACAAGATGATTTCATAGTTTATAATTTTATCCGTGGTGAAAGATTTAGTAATTGGGTTAATTCTGCTTCTAAAGAAGCCATTATTTTTGTTCTGAAAAAAATTATGCTACAATGCTTTCAATTAGATTTATTAAAAATAAATAAACTCGAATTTCACAATCCAAAAAAACATATATTAATTGATAAGAACAATTCTCCAGTATTTATTGACTTTGAAAGATGTTATTTTACTAAAAATCCTAAAAATTTAACGCAATTTTGCCAATTCCTTACTTCACCCTTTATGCAA
>JAGVZD010000015.1 GCA_018302805.1 Candidatus Woesearchaeota archaeon
ATATTTTAAAATATAATTCGAATATTGATAAACTGATCTTATGGGAGTTTCAAAAAAAAGGACATATAAAGTCCTTTTTCTATGCATTAAAGTTAAGAAGAGAAAATTATGATGTATCAATAACACCATTTCCTGCAAATAAATTTTATTATTCAATTGTTAATTTTTTAATTGGGGGAAAGGAGAGAATTTCCCATAAGTATCCTATTAATAAATTTCTGGCTGCAGGATATTTGTTTACCAGAAGAATTCCAATAAATGATAAGTTACATGAAATTGAAGAAAATTTGGATTTGATAAAATTAATAGGTATTAATTCTACTAAAAAAAATAAGAATTTAGATATTTTTATAGATGCTAATTCTATGAAATATGCTAATAATTTTATAAAAACTTTAAATATCGAGAAGAATGATAGGATTGTTGGATTGCATCCTGGTTCTAGTGAGCAAGCAGGAATGATCAACAAAAGGTGGGATAAAGATAAATTTGTGAAAGTTGCTGATGTGTTATCTGAGAAACATAAATGTAAGATTCTGTTGTTTGGCGGAAAAAATGAGAATCAACTTAAACAATATATTTATGAAGCTATGAAAAATAAACCAATAATAGTCATAACTGATGATATATCTCGGACTGCAGCCTTAATATCAAAATGCAGTGCCTTTTTAACAAATGATACTGGTTTAATGCATATTGCCGCTGCAATAGGTATTCCCGTAGTTGTTATTGAAGGTCCTGTCGATCCAATTAGAACAGCACCCCTCACCGAAAAGACTACTATTGTTTGTTTGCCTTTATTATGTAGGCCTTGTTATAAAGTTGGAGCAACATTAAAATGTAGGTTTGGGCATTATAATTGTTTAAAATATGTGGATGTTGATAAGGTTGTTCATGAAGTTGTTAAGTATTTATGATTTTCTGCAGACAATACACGCAACCCCTTGAACAAATCCAACTTTTATTGAATCAGTATTTTCTAAATCTTTTTCAGTACAAGGAAGCCAATGTTTTCTTCCTATCCCTATATAAAATTCTTTTTTTACTATATTAAAGTCTTTTAATAAATTCTCTAATGCTCTAAAATCGTAGATTCTATGCAGATTGTTTTGATCTTTTTTTCCGAAGGGAACTGTTATTAGTAATTTGCCTCCTTTTTTAAGCAAAGAATGAAGATATTTAATTATTTTTAAGTCGTCACCCATATCATTACCGTAGAAACCGATGCCACAATGTTCAATTGCAGAAAGTGCAACAATCACATCAAAGGATGCTTTGTCAATATCAACTTTTAGTATATCAGATTTAATAAATTTCAAATTAGGATGACTGAAGTTATAATCACTGAAATCCACTGCAGTAACAGAATAACCCAGACTAGCTAGTTCTAGAGAAATTTTACTTTCATCACATCCAAAGTCTAGAATTTTTCCACCTTTTGGTATGTCTAAATTCTGTAGTACAAATGGAATTTCAACAATTCTTTCGCTAGTAACATAATTTTGTTGGGCTTTGAATATTGTTAAAATTGAATCATAGATAAATCTAATAATTTTTGAGTTAATTGGTTTGTTAGTCGAGACAAATATAGGTTCATTAAAAGGTGCATTCACAATTTTTCTATACAAACTTGTAAAGAATTTCATTTTATTTTGTAAATATATAAGACCAATTGTTTTCCCTCTGGATCTGCGTATATCCCTTGATCTTCCTCTACTAAATCCTTGTGTTGTTCTGGAAATGCATAAGTCCAATCTTCTGCTTTGTATAATCCGTTAATTACAAGATATTTTATATTTTCTGAAGATATTTTATCTTGTAGTTCAGAAGCATTTGAAGAAAATCCAATTACTCTCCTTTCAGAATAATACTGGAGTTCCATTTGCATACTATTAATAGAAACAGTATCTGAAGGAACTGTTTTACTTTTTAGATATAAGCCTGCTTGTTTTATTGCAGGAGTTAGACCGTCCTTTTTAGAATTAATGATAGTGTCTGCTGCTTTAATCTGCCATATAGAACTTAAAACTATTACTAATATTATGAAAGCTATTGAAATAAGCTTACTTCTCTTCATCAATAAATTATATGATTTCAGTAGTAATGTGGCTATAACAATACTAATTGGTGGCAGAATTAATAATAGGTATCTTGGTTCCGAGATACCACTACCGTAAATACTAACATAAGTATATATAATTAGAGGAATCAATATCCAGAGTAATATTAGTAATTGACTTATTGTTGATTTTTCTTTCTTTTTAATAATAAGGTCTAAGCTAAGTATTATATTTGTAACGAATAGAATAGATCCGAAAATAAATAAGAACAATAAAAGGGGTTGAAGATGTATTCCTATGTACTTTAAATAGTGGTTCCATGCAGAAAATGTTACTGTTGCAGTCTGAGTTGATTGATATGCTGTTGCATATCTTGGAAGTGGTGTATTATAATTAATCAGGGACCATATTATATATGGGCTAATTATTAAAATAATTATTAATAACCCTATCCATAAATCTTTATTTTTAAATATTGTGAATCTACTAGTAATTAATAGGAAAATAAATAGTATTATTCCTAAAAATAATAATGAATAATGCGCAAGAAAACCCAGACCTAGAAATAAAGCGGTTAGATAGATATATTTTTTGCCTTGTTGTTTAACGAAACCTCGCCAGAAAAAGTAAATAGACAAAAGCCAGAAAACTGTTGCTGGAATGTCGATTAACATTCTATATGTAAAAAAAATGTGTTGGTGATAGATTGACATTAAAAATGATGAAATCACACCTATCCACTCATTAAACAATTCTTTTCCAACTAAATATGTAAGGTAAATAGAAAGTATTGCAAAAAGGAATGATGTTATTCTAATAATTAATTCGGTTGCTCCTATTTTGTATAGTAAAGCCCAAAAAATAGACATTAAGGGTTCTCTTAACGGATTCCATCCTTCATCTGATGTACCAAAAGCAATGTGTTTAGCTTTTACTAAATATTCTGCCTCGTCCCACCATACTACTTGGTCCTTTGTATCTATGAAATACCCTATCCGGATGATAAAAGAAAATATAATTATTGCAATAATTATAAATGTCGGCCAGAAATTTTTCTTCTTTGGATTTACGTTATTTTTTTTAACTACATTTTGTGGGTTCTCTATTTTTTCTTCAGATCCTTCTTTTACTAAATTTTCATCCATATTACATATTATTTATTTTATTTATGATACGATTTGTGGAATATTCTTCATATTTAGGTAATACCATGAGATTGCATTTAACTTGATTTATAGCTTCCTTCTCTTTTTTTGGCATATTAATTACCTTAGTATCTCCACCCTTGGTACATATGTCTGGTTTGATTAATCTGATAATTTTAGAAGGTTCTAGTTCATCGAATATAGTAACGTAATCTACATACTCGAGTGAAGATAGTACCTCTGCTCTTTCATTTTCATTAATTAATGGTCTAGTATTACCTTTTAATTTCTTAACTGAGGAATCGCTATTAATTGCAACAATCAAGATATGCCCTAAACGTTTTGCTTCTTTTAAAAATCTTGTATGTCCTGGATGTATTATATCAAAACAGCCATTTGTAAAAACTATTTTTTGATGCAGTTTTTTGCTACTTTGGGAAATTTGAATTAATTCATTAATGGTTTTAATTTTTTGATTTTCTAAAGATATTTTTCTCAACAACTCTGAAGCTGAAACTGAAGCTGTCCCAAATTTAGCTAAAACAATACTTGCGGCATGGTTTGCCAGGATAATTGCTTGGTTCATATTAGTTTTACTTGCTAGTGAGAGTGCTATAGTTGCTGCTACTGTATCACCTGCTCCAGTAACATCATTAATTTCTCTAGCTTCTGTGGCTATATCAACTATAGAACCATCTAGATTAAATAAAGACATACCATCTGGGCCTCTAGTTATTAAGACATTTGTATTTAATTCATGTACTAGTTTTAGTCCGAGCTCTCTTAGATTAGAATTGCCATTAGACATCTCCTTAGCTTCATTATAATTAGGTGTAATAAGAGTCATATCTTTATAGAATAATTTATTTTGAGGTTTGGGATCTACTATTATAGGTATTTTATTTACATTATTTTTCTTTATAAAATCAATTAAATCTTTGTTGATTAGACCCTTACAATAATCAGAAATCAAAATAGAGTCTACTTTACTGATTACCCTCTTGAGTTTTTTATATATAACTGATTTGTTGATGTCATTATATGGTTTGGTGTCTTCATAATCTATTCTAATTAACTGTTGATTGTTACTAATTATTCTTTCTTTAACAATGGTTTTACAATTTCTATTGCAGTTTACTGCACTTAAATCAATGTTATTTCTATATAATATGTTCTGTAGGATTTTACTGTGTTCATCAGAACCTATTATAGAACATAAGAATGCTTTACCTCCTAAAGAAGCTATGTTAAGTGCACAATTAGCTGCTCCACCAGGAATAAATTTTGAAGATTGAGCATTTACAACTTGGACCGGAGCTTCCGACGCCACCCTTGACACATTACCAAAGAGATATTTATCTAACATAACATCCCCTATAATTAAAACTTTTTTATCTTTAAATCCAGTTACTATATTAGCTAGACTTTTCATCTTGAAAAAGTTCCTTTTCGATAAGATCACAAATGACATGCAATATCATTATATGAGCTTCTTGGATTCTTTGAGTATCATTAGATGGCACGTTGATAGAATAATCAACTAATTTTCCTATTTCTTTACCTCGAGAGCTGATGAGTCCAACAACTACTGCATTCTTAGATTTTGCAGCAATAATTCCATTATAGATATTTGAAGAATGGCCATTTTTATTTGTAGATATATCACTAGTTGTTATGGCTATCACAATGTCTTGTTCATTGCAAAGGGCTTCTATCTGTTTTTGAAAAATCTCTTCAAAACCAGAGTCGTTAGCAATTGAAGTAATTATTGAAGAATCTGTTGTTAAGGCAATTGCAGGCAGTGGTTTTCGTTTTATTTTGAATTTATTAATTAATTCTGCTGCAAAATGCTGAGCGTCGGCTGCGCTTCCTCCATTACCAAAAATCAAGATTTTTTTGTTATTATTATATGCATTTATTATGATATTTGCAACCTGTTCTATATTCTGCAATTGCTGTACTAAAAGTAGTTCTTTTGTATTTATAGAATCCCTAATCTGGCTCTTTATCTCATCTATCTTGGTCATATTTTTGAAGATTAGGTTAATTATTAAAGACTTTCCTTTTTAATGAAAGAATTGAGATGTTTTGTTATTTCTTCTATACTAATACTTTCTATTAGTTCTGGGATATACTCATTAGAAAATAGATATTTTTCTAATAATGGGCTCATTAATTTTACAAAATTTTCTTTGTGGTCTATTTCCCAGGGAGGGGTGCAGTAAAATAAAGCAATGATTTTCTTATTTAAGGCCATTGCAATATGCATAGCCATTGTATCTCCAGTAACAACGATTTCACATAGATTAATGATACTTACAAATTCATCTAGTGTATTATCAGAGTCATTAATATAGAAATGGATATTCTCCTTGCTTAACTCTTTGACAATTTGTTTATCTTTCCCTAATTTTTTCTCAAGAGGTCCAACTAATATTAATGGTTCATATTCTGTATTTGAGACTATTATTTTAACCAATTTTATTATATGGTTTAAATGAAGCATTTTAGAAGGCCATCTTTCTGCAGAGCCAATGTTAATCCCTATTAATTTTTCATTAGGTTCTATTCCATGATTATATTTGAATTTTTCAATGTATTCAATGTTATTAGGATTGAGATTAATCAAGTAGTTCTTATCTTCAGTAGGGAGGTTTGCAATTTCGAAAAACATATCTACGACGGATTTTCTATTTTCTCTTTTTTGTTTATTAGAAAGTGCACAATTAAGGTAATATTCTGATTCTTTGTTGAAAGTGGTGGTATTTCCGTTTTTATCTGCAAAAAAACCGAATTTTTCCTTTGATTTAATTTGTTCGGCTAAGCCAGTACTTGGTTGAGATATATCTAAGTTAATCAATATATCGAATTCTTCAGATCTTAGTTTTATAATTGAATTAAGATTAAATTCTAATATCCTATCTATCTTGGGATTATTGAGTAATAGAGGTTTAGAATTTTCATCAACTAACCAAGTAATCTGAGGATTTTTATACTTTTTATGCAAAGCATTAACAATGGGTGTTGTTCTAATAACATCCCCTATTTGTCCAAGTTTTAATATTAAAATTCGTAATGAAAATGGATTATAAAAATTGCACTCCGCGCAACTTCTTAAATCGTTTGCTACGAGAATATCGCAAGCATAATCACTGTGAAATTCCTTACAATCTTTATTCCAAATATATTCATATTCCATATAATCAATAGAAACTAAAAATTTTAAAAGGTTTGCCTATTTACTTTATATACTAATAGGGGGACATAAGATTTAATAAATCAATGAAAAAAACAATTTATATTGCAGGCCCAATTTTTACAAAATCCCAAAGGGATTATCTAGAAAATATTGATAAAATATGTACCAATATTGGCATAGGTACTTATCTGCCTCATAGGGATGGTGGCATTAAGAATAAAAATAATTCTGATGAAGTATTTCAAAAAGATATTAAAAATTTAAATAAATCTAATTTAGTTGTAGTTTGTTTAACCATGCCAGAAATTGATGCCGGAACAGCTTTTGAAATAGGTTTTGCTTATTCTAAGGATATTAAAATTATAGGAGTTTTGGATGACATAAGATATTTTAATAAAGAACAATTAAATTTGATGATAGAAAAATCAGTAAAAATAGTTAAAAATTTAGAAGATTTAAAAAAAGAATTAATTAAATATGTTAATTAAAAAACCAAAAAAAGGGAAATATGTAACTTTTGAGGGTATTAATGGTGTAGGAAAAACTTTTGTATTAAGTAATTTTATTAAGCTATTTCAATCTGATAGATTTTTTTTAGTTGATGAAAATTTATCTAATTTTTCTGCAAGGATTATGGAAGCACTTAATAATGATGATCCATTCTTTAGGTCAGGAAATACATTTGCAGAAGCTCTTTGTTGGTATGCTATTGATATAGTAGAATATAAAAATAAAATTGAAAATGCTTTGAATCAGAATAGGATTGTGTTGCAAGATAGAGGGGTAGATACAACAGCAGTATATGCAGCGATTACCCTAAGCCAAGAATTGAATAGAGATGTTTTAGAGATATATCTGGAATTACAAAAAATCAGAGAAAATATTGGTGCAATTCCTGATTTAACTTTTATTTTAATCGGTGATGTTGATATCTGTATAGATAGAATAGAAAAAAGAGATAATAGGGTATATAGTCAAGAAGAAAGAGAATTTTTAAGAGAAGTTGATAAATTGTTTAAAGTTATTTCTAAGCTTGATAATCCTAGGATTAAGGTCATTAATTGTGATAACAAAAATGTATCTAGGATTTGCCAAGAAATTTATTCTAATCTAGAGTCCTTGTAGACTTTATTTCTGATTCTCGCCAGCCATCCTGATATTTTTTCTTTTTAAATTTAATTTCGTAGAATGCTAAAGTCCAAACATAAAATCTAGCCAAATAGAATTGAAATAACCAAAAAATCTCCTTAATATTCTTAGGATATGTTAAAGAAAATAATAACCCATATTTAATTTCATTGAACATGGTCTTAGTTCGCCTAATATCCTTCAAACCTTTTATATTTTTGTTTATAGTAGAATGCCCTTTAATATTCCTTTTTCTCTGATTTATCCAATCAGACCAATTTGTTGGATTTTTTACATATACAATGGCATCTTCTAAATATTTTATTAAATATCCTTTTTGATAAAATAAGTATGGAATGATACTATCTTCTGAAGAATCTACTGGAAATCCTTTTAGTGTTCCATTTCTAATCGCAAAAAGGTATCCTGATGTTTCCATAAATCCTTCTGTATTTAAGTTTTTTCTTAATTTATTTAGAACCTCAAACTGTAGTGCAGCCCAGAATCCATATTTTGTGGATCTACTATTTAGAGAAATTGGATGCCCACAAATTACTCCCACTTTTTTATTATTAAAACCATTTACAATTTCATTTACTACACTTGGATCAACATAGACATCTCCATCAGTCAATATTATTATATCATTAGAATTATTAGAATATATTTTTCTAAAAAGAGTATTTAATGCAAATGATTTGCCCAAACCTTCATCTAATTCAAATTCTACTTGTTTTTTATCTTTGAACTTTTCTTCAATAAATCTTTTCACTTCTTCAAATGGATCTAGGATAATTATTTTGTATTTTTGCTCTATTTTTTGAGCTAGTAACTTATTGATTGCGCGTTCAGTAGATAAAGGTTCGTTATAACTTGTAATAATTATATGAATCATTATTAGGTAATTAATTCAAATTCATCGGTGGCAAGGATTATCATCACTCCTTTATCCTTTGTCTGTTCATTAACTGTATCGAATCTGACTTTAGATTTACCATGCTTGGCAATGGCGGACTGTTCTATTTTTTCTATTAGAAATATTTCATTATACACTTTTATTTTATCTCCTACTTTGATGTCTTTTGCCAATTTTTTAACCATAGAATTGAAATTAGAAAACAATTTAAAAAGGTTTTGAATTAATAGGTTTACTAAAATAATATGGCTTTAGTTTTAGTTTCAGGAGGACTGGACAGTGTTACCTTAATTTATTATCTGAAGAAGGTTAGTCATAAAAAAGATCTTCAGATTATTTTTTTTGATTATAATCAAAGAGCATATCCAGAAGAAAGATATTGTATTTCTATGATATCTCAAATTCTCAAAGTACCTGTTAGTTATGTTGATTTTGGATTCTTGTCTGATTTTAGTACATCCATGATCAATAATATTGGTGGGAAAGAAGGAATATTTAACAAAGAAAATTTAGAGAATGTTAAGGATTCTAGGGATAGTAATCAAATATGGTGGGTACCCGCAAGAAATTCTCTTTTTTTATTAGCTAGTCTTGCAAAAGCTGAATCTATATTTATTAAAAAAAGAAAGTGTAATGATATTTATATTGGCCTAAAATCTGAGGGAAGTGCACCAATGAAGGATACAACTCAAGAATTCATTGAAGAAATAAATAAATTGGTTTATTATTCTGTAAATTCTGGTAAATTTAGATTTATTGCACCATTTATCGATAAAGATAAAGATGAAATTATTAAAATTGGTGATAAATTGGGACTGCCTTTTCACTTTACGTATAGTTGCTATATTTCTAATGGTTTTCAAAGAAGAAATAAAGTAAAAATTCCCATCCATTGTGGGCAATGTAGTAATTGTCTTCAAAGAAAAAAAGCATTTTATTGGGCAAATGTGCAAGATCCTTCGGTTTATTTAAAGTAGACTCTTATAGAGGTCTTCTAAATCCACTGCTATGTCTTCCCAAATAAATTGTTTCGCCCTTTCAAAACCTTTTTTTGATAACTCTTTTCTGTATTTCTTATCATTTATTAATATTGTAAGTTTAAATTTAAGATCTTTTTCTGAACCTGTTTTGAACAATAAACCTGCCCCTTCTATGACCCAAGGAATTCCACCTGCATTAGAAGCTATCACCGCGTTTTTCTGGCTGAAGGCTTCCAGAATTGATATTCCAAAAGCATCATAATAGCTGGGATGAATAAAAATATCTGAGGAACTTAAATAATCTAACTTTAACTTTTCTTCGAGTTCTTCAATAATAATAACATTATTCAAATTTTTTGATTTTATTAGCTTGTGTAGATAGGTTTCATATCCTGCTCTTGATCCAGCAATGAAGAAATAGGTATTTGGGAAATATTGAGCAACTTTAATTATTAAATCAAGACCTTTACTCTGATGTAATCTTGATAATGATGTGATATACCAATCAATTTCAAGCTTGTTAACTGCACAAATATAATCACAGTTTCGAAAAATTATTTTAGCAAGAAATAAGTCAAACAGCTTAGTTAAGAAATCTAAAAATGAACCTCTAACTTTTGAAGGATATTCTGGCCAGTGAGGTGTAATTAATTTAGGCTTTTTTGTTAAGAACACAATTAAGTTATGAGGATGTCTAAATCCATGAATATGAAGTATATCATAATCAAATTTGTTTATCTTAGTAAAAACTGCTGGAAAAAAGGAAACGAAATTACTTATCCTGAAATATGATTTTAATCTATATATTTTTATCCCATCAATAATTTCAAATTCTTTTTTTATTAAACTATTTCTATCTAAATTAGAAGTGATTACATGGACATCGTGGCCCTTTTTTACTAATTCTTTAGCTAGGTAATAGATATGATTTTCTGCTCCGCCCTTAACTGGGTAAAAAAAAGGTACTATATATAAGATTTTCATTTTTGTAAAATATTCTCTACTGCCTTAATAACGTCAATAGACATTATGTTTTTAGTCGAATAATTTTTAAATAAAACAACCCTTTTCTTGGTGAATGGATACCAGATTTTTGGGTGGCCATTACCAAAAATTGCTATTGTTGGTTTGTTAAATGCCGCTGCAACGTGCATTGCACTAGTGTCAACACTTATAACTAAATCTGCATTATTAATCACTGAAAAAAACTCAGAAATTGTCGTTGAACCGCTTAGATCTAAGATAGGTACATTTGAATTTGTAACAATAGACTGTGTGATTTTTTTGTCTTTTTCACTACCAGTTAGAATTATGGAGGCAGCGTATTTTTTATAAAGATAATCTATTACTGGAATGTATCTTTCATTGATCCATTCATGTGATTTGAAATTAGCTCCTGGATGAATAACAACTTTTAAGCCTTTAATTTTTTTGTCTTTAAAGAGTTTGAGTATTTTTTGTTCTGATTTTTCATTTGTTTTTAACTGAAGTGACTTATTTTGTGTATCAATTCCAATGCTTCTTATAACATCTAAGTTATCCTCAATTTTGTGCTGTTCCTTTGTATTAGGGAAGGTTTTTTTATTAAGAAAAAAACCTTTTGCTGTAAAGACTCCTTCTTTGGCACAACCTACTCTGTATTTTACATTATTTCTAAGCAAGACGAATGATGTGGAGAATGAACCTTTATGAAGGATTATGCCTAAATCATAATCTTTTTCTATACTTCTCTTAGAAGTTTTTATTTCATCTACATAAGGAAGATTGACCGCAACATCTGCCATTTTTGGATTAATTAAAAGGTGAATATCTGCCTTATATTTGAATTTTAAAGCTCTAAGAACTGGAATTATTACAATTAAGTCTCCTATTAACCTTTCTTCGACTACTAGTATTTTTTGTACTTTAATTGGGAATTTCTTAAATTTAAATGGACTAAATAATATATAGATAATGAAATCTGCCCATAGTGTAATACTCTGAATTAGTTTACTAATATACCTAAGCATAATAATAACTAATGCAAAAAATTTAAAATAGTTAGGAATTAGGAAAAAAGAAAAAATTATCTTCTTCGAGTAGCTGATCGTTTCCTTGAATTAGTGCCTCTATTAGAAGATTTTATGATACTTGAATTTCTTCTATTCAAGTAGGTAACTCCAAGGAATAACATCCCTGCAACAATTATCCACCCAAATAGGTAATTTGGAGTTCCTGTTTCCCTAACAGCATTGCCAGTAGGTCTTACTTTGAAGATATCAAAGATTTTCCATAAGAAAAATCTACTTCTTGTTGCTTCTTCTGGTGCTACAAAACCCTCAGTTCTACACCTTCCGCTGTAGCATCTTAGATAACCATAATCATTGCATCGAATAACTCTTTTGAGCAAATCTAAGTTTGAGCAATAGTATTCTTCTAACACTTGATTATCTGTATTGGGTTGACAAGTGTCCTTAAAACTACCAGTTCTATTAGTAGTTATTCCGAAGACATCATATCTGAGCCCACCATCAGAATCTTTGCAGAAATTATTTGGTATTGCCATTTTACTAGATTTTGGACTTCTAAAAAAACCTGATTGTTTAGTATCATTAGGTGTATTATTGGTGGTAATTAAAACACAGGACCCTAAATCACACCTTGAATTTATGTTGGCACAATTATATTGTGTATAAACGGGAGCATTACCCAAACAATAATATTCTTTGATTATAGTAGTACTTTGACAAAGATCTTGGAATTTGTGTGTATAATTATAAGTTGAGCCTCTAACTCGATAATTAATCCCTCCATCTGTATCTGTGCAAGTTGTTTGATTTCCTGAAGGTGGATTATCTCTAACAGATGCTGAACAATTACCTGTAGATCCTATTCCAAGTCCTCGGGCACTTGGAATAAAAAATGTTGGATACTGTACTTGTGGATAAGTACAACTTCTTTCTGCAAGAATTCCAACACTTAAATTAACAATTAAACCTGGATCTTGTTCGTGACATTTAACTATTGCTTGTCTACTTGAACCTGGTTGACCATCTGGTGGCCAATTGTAAAATACTGCTTGGATAAGACTTGTAAATGGCCCTACCCCTATGCTCGGATAGGTAGTCATATTACATGTAGTATTATAAGAAACTCCACCAAAATTTACATTCCTAATTAATTCATTATTACCCTCATTTGACTCAAGTACTATGTTATAATAATCAGCTCTTAATGAAACTTGGTAGACTCCAGGTAAACCTGTGTAGGTAAGACTTCTCTGTTGCAAATAGTAGCCTCCTACTGGAATAGCTATCGCATTAAGAAAGCTTGTGGTACCAGGGCCTGGTTGTGGATTATTTGTCCAAAATCGAGTTATACTTGCTCCTGCCGATGCGTATCCTATATTTCTAACTTTCCATGAATAGGTTACTGGTTGTCCGATTACTGGGTAAGAAGGATTCCAAGTTAAGTCTGAAATGATTAAATCAGGACGGCTGATATTAGTATTATTTGTATGGTTTGTTGCAGTGACGTAATTAATTTTATCATTTATTGCAATAAAACTTATGAAAACAAAAATAGATAATAGCAGTAGAACCTTATTTTTCTTTTTCACATTCTCACCTCTTAGTTTTTTCAAATTATATAACTGTCCTTTATATATTTTTCTATTTTAACTAATATTTCTTATGGACCAAGCAAATAAGGAAATGGCTCTTGCATCATATAATTTTCTTTTATTCATATCATAAATGTCAAATAGTTCATGATAAAGCATTCCTGCTAATAGGAATAATACTGGTTTTATTGTTAAACCAATAATTAACAACAAAAACCAAATTTCAATTGTATGAAAATCATAGGGATAATGTTCATCTTTCCAATAATAATATGATTTCTTTAAAGATAAATCTCTCTTTTTAAAAATATAAGCGATATAATGATCTGCATCAATAAATATTGACCCAAACAGAAATATTAATGAATTTTGAATTCCAGATAGGAAAAAGACCATTATTGATGCTATTAATCCAAAGTAGACATGATATTTTGGTAACATATTTAAAGAAAGAACAGTTAAATTTTAATGTATTTCGGATGCCGAAGTCGCCTAATCTGGTCGGGCAGCAGTCTCGAACTGAGAATAGAAAACTGCGTCTTTACAGACTTCCAGGTTCAAATCCTGGCTTCGGCGTTGAATTATTGCGAACTTTTAAATAATTATTATGCTTATACAGAGTATGCATTTCAGAAAAATTGGACGAAAAACTGTAAAGGCAATTGGCTTGGGAGTTATGGCTCTAGATGAATATAAACCTAAAACTAGAGATAAAGAGGCTATAGAATTTCTTAAAAATTCTATAGGAATAGGGGTTGATTTTTTTGACACAGCTGATGTCTATGGTCTTGGAAGAAATGAAGCGCTACTTGGAAAAGCATTATCTGAAGAAGAAAAAAATAAAGTGTTAATAGCTTCAAAAGGTGGGTGTACACGACCTAGAGGCTTTGATTGGGGTGTTGATGGAAGACCTGAGCATATAAGGGGAGCCATTAAAGAAAGCTTAGAAAGACTTCAAATTAAGCAAATAGAATTATATCAATTACATGCAATTGATAGGAATGTGCCAATTAGTGAAAGTATTAAAGTTTTGAAAGAACTGCAAGAACAAGGATATATAAAAAATATTGGTGTTAGCAATTTTGATTTGAATGAAGTGCAAGAAGCACAGAAATATGCTGAGATTGTTAGTGTTCAAAATCCTTTTAATTATTCAAGAAGAATAGATGAACATACATTATTACCTTATTTAAGAGATAATAAAATTACATACATTGCTTATTTCCCCTTAGGTCAAAGCTTGTTAATTGGAAATGGTAAGCTACAACTAATTGCGAGTAATTTGGAAATTACTCCGAGTCAGCTTGCTTTAGCTTGGATAATAAATAAATGGGAGAATGTGATAGCTATCCCGGGTACGAAGAATTCGAGGCATCTGACAGAAAATATGGGGGCTATTAGTATTAAATTATCCTATGAGGATATTCAAAGAGTGGATAGCATTTATAATATAAAATAGATTATTTTCTTTTCTTAAGCGCTGAAAGTATATTTTCTTCCATGAGCTCAATTTTATTTTCAAGTAAATATATTCTCCTTAAAGAGTATATCATAGCTGCAACAGCACCTAGAAGTAAGTAAAGAATATACATTTCACTTGTTGTTGGCATAATATATCACCCCAACTTTATATCTAAATG
>JAGVZD010000016.1 GCA_018302805.1 Candidatus Woesearchaeota archaeon
AAAAGCTAATATTTAAAGGTTTCTACTGTTAATATTTAAAATAAGAAAAGAAATTAAGTTATAGAATCAAAGGTTTTTCTTTTTTCTGATTGACCGCATGTTATTATACAAGAATCTCCTTTATCTGTAGTATGCTTTATTTTTGGTATTACTGAGATTCCACAGAATTTATCATCACAATCATCGAAATCTGTACCTAGAGGTATAGGTGGGATTGCGGTCGCATCTGCACGAATAATTCCCCAGGGATCACCCACAGGATCTTCTGCCACTTCAAAACCAACTGTAGAATACTTTAGTAATTGATTTGCACCTGGTTGCCCGGCTATTATTCCTGCTAAATTTTCAGCAATAACTTCTCCTGAATCTTTATGAATTCTAACAATCCAACCTTCTGTGATATCTTTTTTTCCGTTGCTTGTTAAACTTAGATCAACATTTTGAGGATTTGATGTGCTATCGAGATCAGCGGTATTTATAATTAAATCAACATTGCTAGTACATTCAATTAGGCCTTCATTATTACATTGTTCCTCTTTTGTTAAACCAGTAACAAGCTCAGAACCCCATCTTATAACTAAAGCAGCTAAAACAATTGTGAAACCAATTAAAAGAACAGTAGCGATTAAAGGACTTATACCTTTTTTATTTATCACCTATTGCACCTCCTTTCATATAATAAATATTTTGAAAAGCTAATATTTAAAGGTTTCTACTAAGTAGTAAAACTATATGTTGCCTTATTATAACAAATTGTTTCACAAGTCTCTTCTGCAAAAGCAGCACTTAATATGCTTAATACTTCCAGACTTTTATAATTAGATCCTGCATTTACATAATTAAGAGTAAAGTTCACAGGAAGCCATGGAAGTAAGGGCCTTGAAAAATTTATAATTCCTGCATAAATGGTATCATCTTCCAGATAGGTTAAGGTTCTTAATGATTTGACTTCATATCTGCCTGTATTTTGTATAGATATATTTATTGCTCCAGTGTCATTTACCTTAACATTTAGAATTTCTAAGGAATTTTGTTGACATAACTTAAGGAGCTCTGCTTCACAATTAGATGTAGATTTATCTTCTTTAAATAATTCAGAGATCCAGGCAAAGAAAATATATCCTAGTGCTATTGTAAATCCAACTAAAAGAACAGTAACAAGAAGTGAAGAGACTCCTTTTTTCATTTCAGGTACAACCAGTTGGTTGGACTTCTACTGCCTTATTAGTACAAGTTTTTGTAATTCCATCAGTTGTGATAACAGGCATAATTTCTAATTTATTAGGTATTCCCACTTCAGTTCTATCATATCTAATACTAGTTTGTTCTGAGTGAGTTTCTAGTAATCCTTTACTTGCCAGAACAGCTTGACTTCCAGTATCACCATAAATTCGGACTCTAAAGTCTTCAATATCTATTTTACCTTCATTTCTTATATTAATTAGAACATTATATTTCCATTTACTGGGATCGGGATCGCTATTATCTACAAAACATTCTGCACTTGAAACACTAAATTCTGCAGCTAAAGTACATTCACCCTCTGCAATAGCTTTCTGACCACCCTTTTCTATTTCCTGTTTTAGGAATTCTGCATACCAAAACCAGACAATAAGAGCTATAGCAATTACAAGTGCAATAAGAAGTATTGTTGCGATTAAAGGACTTATACCTTTTTTATTTATCAATTATTTATCACCTCTATTAACTACACTGGAAGTTTAGCATATTTATATTCTTTATGGTTAATCTTGAATTTGGACAGGCTATATCTTTTCCTTCAACATTAATCCAAGGAGTTACTTCTATTAATGTTACACAATCATCTGGTTGAGCTAATGTACAAGGTCCTAAGATAGGTCCCCCAAGATCAGTAGATGGACAATCAATACTATTTCCTTCTGCATCTTCAAAGGCAGCTTTCATAGCTAATTCAAGGTTCATAATTTTTCCTGGCTCAGGTGGACCGTTAGGATTAACTGTATCCTCCAAATTATATCTAAAACAAGATTGTAATGAGTTCGCAGATGTTTCTCTGGCAATTGTTAGCCTTTTTATATTATATGAACCTGAATTAAGTAATTGAATCTTTAATTTTTCATCATTAACCCTACAAATTCCAAAATCATTTAATTTCAATGCTGTATTGTCGCAGTAAATTTCAGGAGATTCTGACCTATCTAAATTTTTAACTATTTTTTCAACAAATGGAATTGCCCAGCCAAAAATAATGGCTGACATTGCTACTGCAAATCCGACTATTAATACCCAAGATAATAAGACTGATATTGCTTTTTTCATTTTTAAAACCTTACTTGATAGGGATTTGTGTTTCGCTGAATTACTTCTATGTAATCTTGAGGATTATTTTCAAGCTCCATTATAAATTCGAGTCTTGGGCCTGCTCCTGATAAATCAAAATTATGGAAGACTCCTCCAATGTCTAAGACTATAAAATTAGCAGGAGGATTTGGAATTATAGTAGAGGAAAATTCTTCGCCAAAGTTTCTTATCTTAACAGGAACATCATGTTCAAAATTTTTACCTGAAACGTTTAGTGTTATTGAATTTACTGTGGATTGATCTTCTCCAAAGATTGTTGTATATTTATTACAATCTGGATCTGCAACTACATCGCATCCCGAATAAGCTATTGTTGCTTCATCAAAAAAATTCTTAACATAGATTCTTTGACCATCACTATAAACTAATGCTAAGTGAACATTTGGATTGGTTTCGCGTGCTTGTTTTAGAAAATCGCGGGAAAATGGTTCGATGTAATCTTTTGGATCATCTTGAATATTAAGAGCATAATTAATCACTTTTGGAGCCTCACTTTGGAAGTTAATTGCCACATCCTTAAAGTCTTCAAATAAAGTAACTGTTTGAATTTTATTTTGTGGTAGATAAAGCGAATAAATTGCCAGAGCGATAATGACTGCCATTATAATATAGAATTGACCTCTTTTATTCATAAATTTTATTTTTTTCTATTATTTAAAAGTCTTTTGCTTTGATTTCTTGGTTGAGGTTCATCATAGATCTTTCTTAAATATATTAGGGCAATTACTATTATAGCTAATAAAATAAGAGCACTTGGTACAGAAGTATTTTTTTGTGTTTGTTGAACAGCCCTTCCAGAAATACTGAAAAATCCGAAAAGGTTAGTAAAAAAATTATTTTTTTGTGGATTGATTTTTTGTGATTCTGAAATAGGTGCTTTTTGAATGTTACTTGGTTGGAGACACCTACCATTAGTGCACCCTGAGCTGCACTTATAGTTTAATTGTTCTATTGTCCATGTTTTAGTTGAAG
This sequence comes from Candidatus Woesearchaeota archaeon, assembly GCA_018302805.1. Lineage (GTDB taxonomy): Archaea > Nanobdellota > Nanobdellia > SCGC-AAA011-G17 > JAGVZF01 > JAGVZF01. Next base: position 3,316 of record JAGVZD010000016.1, read on the forward strand.
TAGAATATTTACAGTACTGTTCATAAAGAGTTTGATCTGAAGCGCAGAAATCTGCCTTTGAATTAATTTGATTATTATTATTTTTCAGTTCGGCTGAGCCTTGGCTATAAATGTTAATACCATTATCTGAATCAGCACAATTATTAGGAGTAACTTCTTGTTTTTGAGGGGGAGTATTTACTGGGGATTTTTTAATATTTATTGCTTGGGTAGAACATGCCCCATTTACGCAACTTCCAGAGCATTTATAAAATTGGAAAATAGGGCCTGATTTTGAACAATAATATTCCTTGATAATGTAATTATTTTCACAGGTATCTGAATAAATATTTAACTTATAATTTAAGCTACCTTTTACTATATAGTCAATACCATGATCTGAGTCTTCGCAACTTGCCTGACTTGAATCAGTTGTCGCTGCAAAAGAAAAATTTACAGTAAGAATTAAGACAAATAAAAATACAAGTATTTCTGATTTCATTCATACACCTCTTAATTATTAGAATATGAACTAACTTTTATTACTTTCTATCCGAAATATCGCTCTTCTAAAGCTTCATCATCCTTGTTCCATGAATCTGTCATTGTTTTAACTAAGGTTAATAACTGAGGTTTGATGTTTTTCCATTCAGAAAATAGTTCATTAATTAACTTTACACTTTTTTTATCATCATTTTCTATTTCTAAGCTTAGTGAAATTCTATCGTAAATCATTAACTTTTTATATAATTTAACTAAGTCGGCTCTTTCTGATTCATCAAAAGATTTACTTTCCTGAAATGAAGCAAATGATGAAGCATCAGGGAAAATAACATTTTCAATTATCTTGCAGAAAAATTCAAGCTTTTCAACAATCTTCCTTCTTATAGCTCTTAGTATGTGACCATCATGCTCAATATTAGATATTTCAAATTCTATATCTAAGTCTTTATAATTGGGTAAATTAAATTTCTTAATAGTAAGTATAATTTCCTGCTTTAGTTTATCTGGATCCTTCATAATATAGGACATGAAAGATAGGTTTAAAAACCTAACTGATGAATTTTATTTAAAAATCTTATCTTCAGTAGAACTTTGCTCTCTCCACATTGCTGCATAAAGACCTTTTTTATTTAATAAAGATTTATGATTGCCTTCTTCTATTATTTTACCTTGCTCAAATACAAAGATTTTATTGGCATGAGTTATAGTACTTAATCTGTGGGCGACAAGAATTGTGATTATACTTGAGTTGGAATTTATTATATTATTAATAGTATTTGTAATTGATTTCTCGGTTAATGAATCTAAATTACTTGTTGCTTCATCAAATATAATTAGCTCTGGATTTCTCAAAAGAGCTCTGGCAATTGCTAATCTTTGTCTTTCACCACCGGATATTTTAATACCACCTTCCCCAATTTTTGTGTTCAATCCTGAATTATTTCTTTGAGTAAGGGAAAGAACAGCTGCTTGTTCAAGAGCTCTTAAGCAATCCTTATCTGAGGCAGTTGGTTTTACAAAAAGTAAATTTTCCTTAATTGTTCCAGAAAATAATTGAGTTTCTTGGGAAACTAAACCAATCTTATTTCTAAACTTGTCGAAATCAATATCTTTTGAATCTCGATCATTGAATTGAAGTTTTCCCAAGGTAGGTTGATATAAGCCTAAGATTAATTTTACTAGGGTTGTTTTTCCGCTACCTGATAGGCCTACAAAGGCAACTGTTTCACCTTCATGTATCTCCAGATTAATATGCTGGACAGATGGAATGTCTCCCGAATCATATTTAAAAGATAGGTCTTTAAAGATAATTTTCTTTAGAGATCCTATATCCTTGGGATTACTTGGTTTTTTTTGAGGCTTAATTTTCAATATTTCTTCTAGTTGCTCATTACTGGCTTTGGCTTGTTGATATTGTGAAGCAATATTTCCAAACTCCTGAATAGGTGTGAATATAAAAAAGGAGTAAACAAAAAGACTAAAGAATTCTCCAAGTGTAATTTTGTTTTGGAAGATTAGATAGAGCATTAATAATAGCAATAAAGATCGCATTGCATTTACTAATGTACCTTGAAAAAAACTCATTTTTCTGATTAGTTTAACTTTATTTAACTCCAGATTTAAAATTTTTTCATTAACATTATTTAGGCGATTAATTTCCTGATTTTCCAAACCAAGACTTTTTACTAATTCAACATTCCTTAATGTTTCTGTTGTGCTACCTGCCAAACTTGCTGATTCAGTTACAATACTCTTTTGTGCTCCCTTAATTTTTTTACTAATTGAAAATGTAAATATACCCATAATTGGTATTAACAAGAAGTATGATAAACCGATAAGCCAATGAACTGTAAATGCATAGATTATTACAAATACTATACCTACTACTGAGAGAAATATTACATTAATAAAACTTTGAAGAGCAAGTTGCGTATCTGTTCGAGCTTTCTGCAGTTTTTGAAGAATCTGGCCAGAACTTTGATCTTCGAAAATGTTATATGGAAGTGAGAGAGTATGGGCTACACTATCGGAATACATAGAGGTTCCAACTTTTTGAGTTATCACATTTGCATAATAATCCTGAAAATTTTTTGCAATCCTGGATATTAAAGCGATGGAAACTGATCCCAGAAGCAAAAGAACAATACCTTTAATAAAAATGTCTCTTGGAATTTCTGTTGCTTTTGTAGCATAGTTATCTATTAAAAGTCTGAATATTTGTGGATCAAGTAATGAGAAGGTTTGATTTATTGCTGCAAGTACTAGCGCAATTATTAAAATTCTTTTATGTTTTTTAATATATTGAGTTATTATCATCTGGATCAGTAATCAATTTTAAAAATTTGAATTTAACCTATATAATTAGTATTCTTTCTATCGATACCTCTAATAAAATCAATATATATTTCTTTTGGTTGAATTTCTGTGTTTGGGTAGGTTAAATTGAGTAGAAATTTTTTTATATCCTGAGCAAATTCTGATATAATATGATCATCTCCAAAATAATTTCTGCTGATGTCTATGACTATCTGCCTTGCATCGTTTTCATCATAGTAACCTATTGAATGTATATACTCGTGAAGAAGAACATGAAATAAATAGTATTTGTAAATTGCAGGATTTGTTTGAAGGATCCTATTTAGTGGTCTTTTGTTGATTACAATCATATTTGCGTTTAATGAATAAAATGCCCCAATAAATCCTCGATTACTGATACCTAGATCAGTTAAACCTACTAAAAGACCGGCTTGATCATTACCAGTATAATCTCTAACAATTTTTTTTACAATCTCAAAAATATCGGCAATGTTTTTTGATCTTTCTATCTCTAATACGTAATCCATTATAATTATCTCCTTTTAACTTAATTAATAATTATAGACGAGCTGATTTCAAAGCTTTTGCCCACCAGATTAATTGAGCAAGCATAGAATCTAGTTTTTTATCAAAATCAAGTTTATTTTTTAATTCATTATTTTCAAAAGCTTGCCATATTAATGGAATATGAACTGCTTCTCTGATTGGGGCCATTTGCAATTCAACTGAAACCAATCTTAATTGCTCGACAGATCTTGAACCACCTGCAATATTACCATATGATACAAATGCAATAGGTTTGTTATTCCATTCTTTGTAAATTACGTCTAAGCCATTTTTTAATACAGCTGAATAACCATGATTATATTCAGGAGTTACAATCAAGTAAGCATCTGCTTCTGATATTTTTTCTGCCCATTTTTGAATCAAGGGGTCAGAATATTTATCTTTTATAGCTCCAGGTGGAATTGCATCATGGATTAAGGGCAAGTTCCAATCTTTTAGGTCAATGAATTCGAAATTGAAATCGTTTCTATTTTCTATTTGTGCAAGTACCCATCTGGCTACTGCTTCTCCTGCCCTACCCTCTCTAGTGCTTCCAAGTATAACTTGGACTTTTATGTCATTAATCATTTTTTCCTCCAAAAAAAAGCTTATTTAGCCTCTTCTAATTCTTTTATCTCTTCTGCTACGCCTTTGGCTTCTTTTTCTAAAGCCTCTTTATATTCTTTAAGCATCTCTATTTTTTCATCTTTAGTAAAAAAGCTTCTGGGTTCACAGACGTTGCTGCAACATTCATTTCTCATGTTAGTTACCCACTAATTTTATATCGTATATACGATACTAATATTTAAATATATCGGTTTTGCGATACATATATATTAACAATAAGAAATTATAAATAGTAATTATTTAATGTTATATTTATGGATAATTGTTGTGATATGAAGGGATTCTTGAGCTTTTTAGTATTGAGATTAATTAACCAAAAAAATATATCTGGAGAAGAAATAAGGCAAGAATTATTAAAACGAAGAGGTAATAGGCCAAGTCCTGGAACCATTTATCCTGTTTTAAAGGTGTTAAGCGAGAAAGGGTTAATAGAAGAAATTAAAGATGGCGGTAGAGAAAAGAAGTATAAGATTACTAGAAGGGGAGTTAAAGAGGTAGAAATTGCAAATGCAAAATTTATTGAGATGTTTTATGACATGAAAGAAGAATTTAGAAGATGCTAATGAGATTTCTTCCTGAGCACTATTTTACCATATTTTAGCTTAACAAACAATAGAGCAATTATTGCAGAACAAACTATTAAAATTAAATATTCTATTGTGAATAAAAAGAGCATTTTAAGAATAAAACATTCACCATCAAATAATGATATTAATGAACCCCAGAAAATACTATTGTAATAACTAAGTTCAAAACTTGAACATGAAATAAAAGGGTAGTAAGGAATTAGAGATAAGATAAGAAAAGAAATTATGAAAGGTTTTGTAGTTCTTGGATCATAATACATAATATATTGATTATTTGACTATTTTTTAAGTTTTTTGCTTAAGTCTATTTTTATTTATTGAAATTAAAAAAAATTTTTATTCTGGTTTTAATAAAGATTTAATTTGATTTCTTAATTCTTCACTTTCTTCATGACCGTGTTCTTCAACTGCGTGTCTTACTGCAACTTGTAAAACTTCTTCTTCTGTTCCCGCTATATATAAAGAGCAATTCTTATCACTTGGAAAAAGTCTGCAGTCTGCAGCGAATCTATTTGAGTTTGCCATTTTAGAACCTCCTATAAGATATAACTAGATAGTAAGGTATATAAATTTTATGACTTTATTTTCTATTTTACAAACTCTACGTTTTCCATATTCATTGATTCTCAATTTTCCTCTGCTTCATTTATGTCTTTCATAATTTTATCTGTTGGTTTTTTGATGTCTTCAAATTTCCCCCATAAAAAATTTATATCTGAAGTTTTTTCTATTTTCACTTTTAAAATGTCCTTTGGCATTATCCTTTTTTGTGACATGTTTTAATATCTTTAGTCACTTATATAATCTCGATATTTAAACCTATTTATCTTTCATAAATATTCTTTCTATGTCCTAATTTTAAGACTAAGATCACTAATTTATTATTATCAATATCTGCTATTATTCTATAATCACCAACTCTTAATTTATAAGCTTTTTCTCCTACTAGCCTTTCAAAGTGATCTTCAGGTCTGATTCTGGATCTTTCTAAAACTGCAATTATCCTTTGTTGCACATTCTTTTCAAGTTTCTTTAATTGATTTTCTGCCTTATTAGTAAAGAAAATTTCAAACATTATAGTTTCAATTCCGTTTTAATTTGAGACAGTGGTTTGACTAATCCTTTTTTCACTTCTAAACGAGCTTCTTCTATTTCCTTTTTTGTTTGTTCAGATATTTCCATAGCGTCTTCTAATAAATCCCATATAACTTCTTCATAACTCTCTTTATCAGTTATTTTTCTTTTTTGGAGTTCCTCTTGCAATTTTTTACTGATTTGTATTGTTGTATCCATAGTAACTATATAATTGGTTATAGTATATAAATATTTCGTTTGTAAAATAAGCCTCAGACGAGATTTGAACTCGCGACCCCGTCCTCTTAGGACTGGCTTACCAAGGACTTAAGCAGTTTTAACTTGTGCTCTACCAGGCTGAGCCACTGAGGCATAGAATTAGCTTCTTTAATAGTTTTTTAAAGGTTTTGGAAAGGTATAAATATTACCATACCATATTTATAATATGCGATGTTCTATATATTTGATATTCACTATCTTACTTCTAATAAGCGGATGTAGTATTGCTCTTGATCAAGGTAAGAAAAATATTTTTCTATCAGAAAAAGAAATAAATGCTTGGCAGCAAAGCCAGAAACTACCTTCAAAATTTAAGGTAGAACTAAAGCGTGATTTTACTCCTAATTGCGATGGGTGTCAAAATGGGGATTATTACTGGGCTTCACTTTACTATAAATTTGATGAATTATATATTGGAACACAGCGTTATGAGTTGAGTGATGGTATTGGTATCATAAAAAATTACGATTGTGTTTATGATCTAACTGACAATGATTGATAATTCGGAAATTGTTGAATGCACAAACGATCTTGAATCTGGTACACTGTGTTATGAAATAAAGTTACCAACACCACCAATGGAATTACCATTTACTTTTTGGCTTATTGCTGGAAATTGGATGGGGATGGAATCCTCAAATATTATTTATAATAACAACAAAATTGTGCATACTTCTGATAAAAGTTTGAGAGATTTTAGTAGGGAAAAACTTCAAACTGTAATAAATAAAGGAGAACTAGTTCCTTGTGATAATATTGATGTTTATATAATGCCATATAATACAAACGATAAACATCCTTGTTATTTCATTGAAACATATAATCCTGTTCAATTACCGAAAGATGTCACTATAGAGTTTAGTAGAGATAGTAGTAGTTCAGGAGCTTCAAGGACTTATAATTCAGTCCTCACTTTTAGTGGAGAAAACTTAATTTCTGGTACATTGACTTCTGATACATGGCCGACTTCTGGAGATAGAAGGATTAAAGAGTGCAAGCTAGACATTAAAAAATTGATTTGGGTTAATACAAATAATGGAAATAGCTGTGAGATTTCTGAATTTAATCAACCTCCAATTAATAAAAATGAAATTCAAAATTTGATTAATACAGCTCAAATTCGTCTTATACCAGAATGTGAAACAAGTAATTTATGCTTTAAATTTAATTTTTGAATTATTATTGGGAGGAAAGGATTTATTTTATTCTTTTTTGAATGTATTTTAAATATATATCATTCTTGGATCTAAAATGTTTAAAAGCAAAATCCACAACTAGTTGGCATTGTCTTTTAAGATTTTCTTTGGAGTCGTAGCTTTCTTTTGTGGATTTTGCTTTTAGTTGATTGTTATAGACACCTTTAATTATTCTTATATCTTTTGGTACTTTTGTTTTTTTGCCTTCCTTGAATTTATAAAAGTAAACTGATAACAGGATTACTTTTTTATTTTGGAAAACTATTTCGTAATATGGTTTTTTTAATTTTTGAGAATATACTTCTATGTCTATATCTCCATATTTTTTCAATTTATTTTTTGCAGCAGAACCATGAATAATAATTACATTATGATATTTAAAAATATTTTTAATATAACTTAGAATTTCTTCCTTACTATGGAATTTTTTTATCTCTGGCAATACCATTTCGCGTTAAGAATTTTGTTTTTATATCTCTTATAAATCTTTTGATTTAGGTTTGTTGATTTATATTTCTATTTAATGTTTATGGTAAAAAGTAAATGTATAGAAAACCTGTTCGAATATTATCTTTTGCAAAGTCTATTTGATTCCAAGAATGTTATTGCCCTTTGTGCATCAGGAGCTAGATAAAGGAGATTTATAGATTTAGCTTTGATGAACCTTTCTTTAAGCCCTCTGCTTAAAAGTGCTGCTAAATATTCGTAATATCTGTTGGTATTAATTATAGCCATCGGTTTATTGTGATGTCCAATTGCTTGGTCTGCGAGTACTGTTGTTATTTCATCAAGTGTTCCAATACCTCCGGGAAGTGCAATAAACGCATCTGAAATTTTTGTCATTGTTGATTTTCTGTCTTGTAAGTCTTTTACATTAATAGCCTCATCGTAAAGTTGAGGACGATTTGATAATATATTTGGTACAATACCTATTATTTTACCCCCTTGGTTTCTTGCAGAACTAGCAACTATTCCCATTAATCCTTGATTAATACCACCATAAACTAAGGTGTGGTTATTTTGAGCTAGTATTCTACCTAATTCATGAGCTGTTTCTTTATATGAACCATCTACTTCTGCTGAAGAGCAAAATACACATATTTTTGACATTTTATGTAGTATAATGCAAAAATTCTTAAAGATTTTGAAGTAGGTAAAACATAGGTTTCTATACATTAGAAATTATATAAATTTAAATATAAGTAGTCTTTATTTTTAACTATGCGTTTAGAAGAACTTGAAAATTTATTTAGGCAATTATTGGTTGATGTTGCACGAGAATTAGGATTTCAATTTGGAAAGACAAGGGCAGCTTATATTCTTTCTAATGACAAAATTAGTATTGGTTTTACATCTTTTGTTGAAAGAAATGGAAAATTTAAAATTGTTATGAGCTCTAGAAGTTCTAAACATCCTATCTGGGCTGGCGAATACACACCTGAAGAACTGCAAGGTGATAGAGGGAAAGCTAAATTAGAGATAATGCAACAAATACAAATACTTAATAATGAAGGTAAGACTTTTTGATAATAAATGTTGCATATAATATTTGATCTAGAGCGAGAAATTAGCTAATATTATTATAACTTAATAAATTCTGGATGTTTTCTGGCAGATGATCAATACCTCCAAATTCCTTAACTGAGATTGATTTAATTTTTTTCTTGATATCGGGTTTAATATGGGTAATTGTCATCTCATCAGCCCCGCCAATACTTTCGCAGTCATCTTCAATTAAAATATTAGGATTAAGTTTTTCAGCTACATCTCTATATTCTTCATTTTTTTGTCTATACAACAACTTCCCTTTAGGAAATCCGTGGTTTTGAAGAACTTTTTGAATTTGTGAAATATCTTCAGATTTTTTACATGAAGTTAGATAAAATATTTCTGCACCTTCATCTTTCCAGATATTTAATTTTTTTACTGCATTTTTTATGGGGATGTAGGACTCGTACTTGTTCACTGTTTTTTCTTTATTTTTTATTTGTACCACGATTTCTTCCCTTTTATGTCCTAAAGCACCCTTATGCATGAGTATTGTCCCTTCAGTAAATATAAGAATTCTAATCAGCTTTTTCATATTTATAATCATATTGATAATAAATGCGGGGAGCAGGATTTGAACCTGCGAACTTACTAAAAGACAGGATTTCTCCTACCAATTCTGGTCACTTAAGTTTCGCAAAATACGAAATCTGAGTTTCGCAATAAAGTTCCTGCGCATCTAGTCTTTCCCAAGTAAGGAAATTTGACCAGGCTTTGCTCTGAGGAACTAAGATTTTTTATCTTATGTTATCCCCGCATGCCCGGTACTTTTGAAATAGGTTGGATTATATTTAAAAATCTTTCTTCTTCTCTTCTACTAACCTGGATTACATATGATGGCTTCTTACCTTCTCTAAAATGTGGTCCCTCAAAGGTATGAAGAAGTTTTAGATCATTTAGCAATTTTGAAATTTGAATAAGTCCTATTCTATTTGTTGAGAAGAACCTAATTGAAGTGCTAGCACTACCATCTCCATCAAAAAATCCTCTGATAAAAGATATTTTTACTTTTTTTGAAGAAATTCTAACGCTCTTTGGCACTTTCCAAGAAAGATGACCTAATTTAGTAGATTTTATGACTTTCCTTATTACAGTTCTCTTGCAAATATTGATTTTGTTATCCTTTGTAATTTTTGGATAATAGTTGAATTCTATACTTAATAGTATCTGCAATCTTTCTAATAACTTTAAATCATTGTTAAAAAATTCAATTCTTTCTGATTTGTGATTTTTGTAATATCGAAGTCTTCCTTTATCTGTCCCCCAAAAACTTGAAAATTGAATGACATGACAACCTTCTGCGCATAATAATCCTAGAATTTCTGCAAGTTCTGGTTTGATTTTTGACATGTTTAATCCT
>JAGVZD010000017.1 GCA_018302805.1 Candidatus Woesearchaeota archaeon
ATTATGAGTTCTTTGGATAGGCATTTGCCTTGCGATTCAAAAAGACTAAGTAGGCTTGAAAACATTTGTATGTTACTGGATTCGCTAAAGGATCAAGAAAGCTATGAAACATTAGCAGGAATATATTCTAGACATCAGCTAATAGATTATTTAGGGTATATAAAAATTCAAATAAAAAATTTTTGTTAAGGTTTCATTTTACTTATTTGCTTAATTATTGCTTGTTCAATAAAATCTCTCTCATCAGAGTATAATTGTGTTTTACTTACTATTAGTCTTATATTGTCTAAAAGATCTTTAGATAATTCAATTGATTCTTTTTCCAAAAATTATCACCTCATTTTTTATTTTTAACTATATTTTAAAATTGATAAAGGTTATTCTGGGGCATCTATACTGAACCCTGAATTAAAGTTAGAAAATGTATATTCTTCCTTTTCAAAATGGTCGGTAGATAAGAATGTTTCTTCTGCAGAGATTATTAAGTTATCTTCTTCACGGATCCATAATTTCAATTCACGGTTTGATTTATATCCAAAAATCTTTAGTGAGTCTCTAAAATCAACTTTCTGAATCTTGAAAACAGTGAAATCTTCTCCTTTGATATTTTCATTTGAAAGCTGTTCAATTGATTTGAAACTAATTCCATTTTCTATTTCTTCTAGTATATCTGGATTTGAACCTCCAAAAACTTTGTCCCATTTGTTGTTTCTTAATACATAATGTCCTTTATCTGTATGAATAAACTCTGAGGGCAAGAAACGATTTGAAGTTGTAACACATTTGGATATTCTTGGGTTTCTATCAATCTCACATATCTTGTTACTTAAGTATTGGTCATTAGACCCATCGCTGTAAGTAACATTACTAATTCTTTTTACTTCATATACATAATCAGTTATTTGAGAATTTGCTAATCTAAATTTGTCAAGCTCCCCAAATTTAGTGGTTTTCTGTGGTCCGAAAATCGCGACTAATGATATTATTAATGGAAGCAGTAATAACGTACTTATCAATCCAATGATTATCCCTGCAATTGAAATTGATCTCCCCTTTTCTTTGGATTTTCTGATTTTAAAAAACGCAACTATTGAAAGGATTAGACCAACAGGGCCTATTAATATTGATAGAATTAAGGCTGTAATAGCAAGTTTACTAGTGCTATTTTTTTTGTTCATAAATTATTATGAATAACTGGCACTTAAATACTTACCTATAAATATAGAGAATTATTTTAGGCTTTTTTCGTATTCACTTATTGCTTTCTCAAATCCAAACTTAGAATGGCCCCATTGAATCAATAGATCTACTTTTAATTTGTCTATTCCTACTGGAAGATCACAAGCACCCCAACAAGATCCAAGCCAAATTATTACTTTTGCATTAGTTTTTTCTTCTATTTCTCTTGCTATTTTAGTTGCTTGTGGTTTTAAACCATCTGGAAATTGTAAGCATACTAATTTAGCTTTTTCTTCTTTTATCTTTTCTATAGCTTTATTTACTTCTAAGTCTAAATCCATAAATATTAAATATTAAGCATGATTTAAAAAATTATGTTTTACGAAAAAGTTTATGAAAAATTGAGGAAAGTGCCAAGTGGTAGAGTTGTTACATATAAAATCCTTGCTGAAGTATTAAATTCAAAAGCTTATAGGGCTGTTGGAAGTGCAATGAGAAAAAATAAAAATGCACCAGTAATTCCGTGCCATCGGGTAGTTAAAAGTTCTGGAGAAATTGGAAACTTTAGTGGAGAAGGTGGAGTTAAGGCAAAAATTAAAATGCTAGAAAAAGAAGGAATTAAAATTAAGAACAATAGGATTATTGATTTTGAAAAAGTTTTGTTTAAGTTTTAGCTTTGTTCCAGACAGAATTGAAATACTTTCTAAAATTCTCAGCAAGGCTTTTTGAATGAATTAATACCCCAATAATTGGTTTTTCCCAAGAGACTAATAATAACTTGTCTTTACAAATTTCTATATTCCCTGGAATAGGAAAATTAACATATTTTATTTTCATGAAAGTGGCTTTCTTATTGAATTCTGAATTTCTACCTTCCTCATTGCAGATACCTCTAAGTTTTATAGATTTAGAAAGTTCTAACATACTAAAATAAAACAAATCTGCTTCTTGAGCATATTCTTCTTCATGAATATAGAAAAATAAATTCTCATCTCTTTTTGTTGCACCAAAAAATAATTCTTCATAAGCACCTCTTAATCCTTTTTTTCCTAAAAAGATTTTTGCTTCTTGAGTTGGCTTAATTATCTTTAGTTTGTTTAACTTTTCAATTATCAACTTTAAATCTTTCTTTTGTTGAGTAATTTCCTTTTCTTTTTTTTCAAGATAAAGGTATAAATTAGATGGTGAAACTGCTTGGTAATACCTTGTCTTGTTTTTTGTTATGTAACCAACAATGCCCTTTTCTATTAGTCTCTGTAAAATTGAATAAACATTAGAATAAGCTACTCCAGAATCTTTAACTATTGGGCCAACAGTTGATGATCCTAATTTTATTAATGAGAGATAAACTTTTGATTCTCCTTCTGTGAGTCCTATTCTTAATAAATCTTGTAAATAAGAGTCTATCATTTATATATCCTGTACAGGTGTAGTAATATTTATATATTTAAATAAGTGTAACTACTTTATCATAATTATTATGGAAGTGGGTAAAATGAAATCAATTAGAAAAATCTTAGGAATAGGCTTAGTAGCTTTATTACCTGCTGTAAGCGCACAAGCTCAAAAAGTGGAAGTGAGCGCCGGAGCTGATTTTAAGAATAAGTATTTGGGTGCAGTAGGTATTGAATTTGAGCGAGAGCCTGTAGCACAATCATGGGTAAGTGCAAATTCAAATGGACTTTATGGAACTTTATGGACTAATTTTAATAGAAGAACTGGATTGTCTGAAATAGATTACATAGCTGGAGTGCAAAGACAAGTAGGTGAAGTGAATATTGATTTATCTTATGCATTTTATGATTTAAGAGAACTTGGAGAATTTTCATTAAATGATAATTTGCAAGATCTTGTGGTTAGCGCAACTCCCACTAGAAAAATGTCTGTGACCCCAAGAATTAAGGTAACTCAAAACTTAGATGGAGATACATTTCCAAATGAACGTGGAAGAATGTTTGAAACAGGAATGACTTACTCAAGAAATGTATTAAGAGTACCTGTAACAATTGATGCTAGTGTGATGGTTAATGATGGGTATTATATCCCAAATACAGAATTATCAGTATCAACTGTAAAAGTTAGCACACCATTTGGGGTAAATGAATTTAAAATTACTCCTGCTGTTAAAATCCAAAAAGGATTTAATGGGGCAGAAAACAATTCAGAAGTGTCAGTAGGAACTAGTTACAATTTCTAATTTTCTTTTTTATTTTTGATAAAATCATTCCAGGCTTCCATTCCGCCTTTTAATGAAAATACATCATATTTTTTTTCTTTTAAATAAATTGCTGCCCTCATTGATCTATTTCCATGGGCACAAATAGTAATTATTATTTTGTTTCGTGGAATTTCTTCTGTTCTTAGAGGTAATTCATTTATTGGAATTAAATGAACTCCTTCTATACAATCTTGTTTATATTCTTCTTCTGTTCTGACATCAAGAAGAAACATGCTTTGCTTTCTATTTATTTTGTGATAAAGTTCGATAGGATAGATTTCCATTTAATTATATTAATTAAATAGCTTTAAATATTTTATGTGAGATAAAATCTCTTGCAGAAATGACACAAACACCAAATAAATTGGAAGAACAATGGGATAAAGAAGAAAGAACTAATAGACTTCTTAAGAAATTAGTGTTATATGGGAGTTCTGCCTTGTTAGTTTTAGGTCTTGGAGGTTTTTTGGGATATTTTTCTAGAGATAGGGAAGTAACTAGCGCCAAACAAGAAATAAGTCAATTAGAAGGTAAATTAGAAGAGCAAAAGACAGCTAATGAAGCTGCAATAAATTATACTGCAAGTTTAAGTGATTCTTTATACTTAAGAAATGCTGCAATTGATAGTTTAAAATCAGTTACTAGAAATTTAAGAGTAGGTATAGGAGAGCAAACTACTTACATTGCGACTTTGATTGGAGAACAAACGTTTTATATGAATAAGGTAGATTCTGTGGTCACTGAAAATTCTGTTTTGACGATGTTGTTGGATGGAGCTAATGATAAGTGGCAAGCACTTGAAGATTCTGTTGGTACTTTAAATGAACAAATCAAGGTTTATGATTTAAAACTACAAGAATCCCAAGATGAGATTACTAGGTTTATAAGTATACCCGAAGAAAGTAAGCCTCAAGTTATTAAGTTACCTGGAGGTATAAGTACTAGGTTTAATTATTATGTAAAAAATGGAGATAATTCTGGTGGTTTAACAATATCCAAGTCATTAGGTCAAAGTAATATAATTGATACTGCAGTAGAAGGTGGATTTAATGTTTTTGAAGGTAGAGATACTGGTCAGTTCTTAGGATTTAGACTTAGTCTTGATTTATTAGAAAAATTTAATTGGGATTTTGGTATGGGTCCTTATATTTTAAGGGATTTTAGTGATGGTGCTAAAGCTACACTTACTTTATATGCAGAAAGTGGATTTTATTTTGAGCCTATTGGAAACGTAAAAGGGCTTGGATTTAGAGTAGGCATTAGAAAACTTGAAGAAAGAACTGATTATAGTGCTGCTTTAGAGTTAGGCAGAAATTAATATTAAAATTCTTTCCATATCTTTGGAATTTCTAAAACAATTTCTTTTCCATAACGTTCAACTAGTGTTTCAATTTTTCTTTTACCTTCTATGTAAACACTTGGCAATCCATCTGAAGTATTCTCAATTCCTGGTGGAAATAGATCAGTGAAAAAACATTCAGTACAATATGTGGCAAAACCTTCAAACCAAAGTCTTGAGGGGTCTACACTATTTCCCGATATTTTATCCCATAAGCTGTGTGATAACTCATGAACTACTCCATAATCCAAGTGTTTGCTTCTTTCTTTAAAATCTATATCCATAAATTTATTCATAAAATAAAATGGAACATATATTGTATTGTTATGATGTCGAAAATCAGCACCTGCAAGAGTGTTATATAACCAAATTGGAACCGTTGCTAGAACTTCCACTGTGGATGCTATTGTGAAACTCGCGAGATAGTCAAGTTCTGTTGGAATTCTACCTTGTGTCCACGCGTTATTGATTGCATTTTCTTGTGCCCTACTATAAAGAACATCAGCTAACCAGTCTTTATTGTCTTTGACTTGTATTTGTCCTAATTTTATATTACACCTTTCTTCAATTTTAGGTTTGAAATAATTTACTTTCTGTCTTACTTTGTCCAAGAAAGCCTTTCTTTTTCTTTGAGGTGTTGGTAGAAATTCTTTATAAAGTGTTTTTCTCATTTTCAAAATCAGTCCATCTCAGGAATTTTTGTTCTAAATAGCCTTAAAGACCAATAGTTTTCTCCTACTAAATAGATTATTGACATAAATTTGTAAGATTTATCTATTATATAAAGCTTTTCATTTGTTACTACTTATTAGATACTACAAATAGAAAGGTTTATATAGTAGAAGAACTACTTAAAAGGCATGAAAACTGGGCATGCAATTGGATATTTTGACTGTAGGGCTTCAAAAGAAGAGATAGAGGCTGAATTACCAGTTATTAAGAAGTTTAAAGAATTACATGGTCTAGAATTTACTTTAGTTGAGAATCCAGATATTCAATTAAGAAATTATGCTAGGAAGACAATTGAAGGAGAAGATTTTAGGAATCAACTTCAAATTACTAAGGATCTTATTGAACATGCTGAGGAGTATCATGATGAATCAGGATTAAGGTTGTTGGCATCTAGATTAGCAAGGCTTGAACAGGTAGTAAATATTGCACATGGAGAGAGTGGTAGATATGCTTTAATTGCTAGAAAAGAGGGCACTAATGAAGCAGCAGCGAAGGATTTAAGCGTAGCAATGTACCAATTATATCAAACCTATTTTTATGAACCTGGTGAAGAATATGTTGGGACAATTGTTTATAAAGATAAAGATCAATATAAGGTGATGGAATAAAATGATTAAACTCAAATATTTCTTAATGGTCTTTTTAGGTATCTTATTTATTAGTTTAAATGCTATCGGAAGTGCTGAAAATTCTTTTACTTTTACTCAGGAAGATTTTAATTTATTTAAAAATAAATATGGAGATTGGCAGTTAACAGATGATTTTAATAGTGTAAACTTGCAAGGACAAAATATTCCTTTGAGCTTGAACAAGGAAATAAATAAAGAAATAATTGAAAGTAGTGTAAGAAATTTTATAGATGATAATGGAAATTTACTGAAGATAAATGAAAATGAATTGAAAACTACTAGAGTTGTAAATAATAATGATGAATGGAATTTAAAATTTGAACAGGAACATAATGGAGTAAAGGTATATAATAGTAAAGTAATTATAAGTATTAAAAACAACAATATTGTAAAAATAAAATCAAGTTTCTATAATAATATCAATATTGATACTAAGCCTAGTATTTCTAAAAAAGAAGTAAAAAATTTAGCTTTAAATTACCTAGGAAAGAAAGCACAAGTTGAAGATATACAATTATTTGTTTATCCAATAACTGAAAAGGGAAATAATTTTTTCAGACTTGCTTATAGGGTTGTTTTTTCAGATATGTTTGAAGAAAAACCTGTAAAATATGTTTATTTTATTGATGCAAAATCCAAAGAATTGTTTAAAATAGAGAATGCTATTAGAGAGGCTGCAATTCAGGGATCTGTAACAGGCCCTTATATTCGCGAATATCCAAGCCAAGGATATACTACTACTGGATTTGAAGATGAGGAAGTTAGAGTAAATACTTTTTCTGTATTTACAAATGAAACTGGAGCTTATTACAGAGATGGATTAAGTGGTACAGTAAATTTGTTGTTTAAGCTAAAAGGAAGATATGTAGATGTAAATAATTTAGAAAGGACTGAATCAAGTCATAGTAGAAGTATAACTGTTCCAAATACATATAATGTAAATTGGAATAACTATGACATAAGCTATCAAAAGGAAGAAAGCAATGTTTATTATCATGTAAATAAATTAAGAGATTATTTTAATAGTGGCGGTGCTCTTAATTTTAATGAATTAGATTTTGTGAGTACTGCAAATGTTGGTTTTGGACCAAGTTATTGTGGGGCATTTTCAAATGGAATAACTATAACTTTTTCAAGATTATATCCTGGAGTTTGTAATAGTCTAGCATTATCAAGTGATATTATATATCATGAATACACTCATAATTTGGTTTACGGTGTATATGGGATTTTTAATATTCCTGGCCCAGAAGGAGGTTCATTAAATGAAGCTCTTGCAGATTATTTTGCAGCTTCGGTAAATGGAAATCCAATAATTGCTGAAGAAGTATATTATGGACTTCCGGGAGGAAGAACTATTGATACTGATTTATTTTATCCAATTGATCTAATGGGAGAAGCACATCAAGATGGTTATATAATAAGTGGAGCTTGGTGGGATCTAAGACAAACATTAGGAATGACATTAACTGATAATTTAATGGGAGAAGCCTTAAGATTAGAACCTAGTACATACGAACAATTTTTAATAGATGTGCTAATTGCTGATGACAATAATGGGAATTTAAATGATGGAACACCTAATATTAATGCAATATGTAATGCATTTTATGATAGACATACAATTTACAGTGAATATTGCAGAGGTAGAACTAATGGCCCAATTGCTCATTTAACATATCCATTGCATGATCAACGAGTATTCCTTGGACAAAATGAGTTGTATATTGCTGGAACAGTTTGGGGAAGCAGGACAAGTCCATTAAATTATTATAAGATTGAATATCAATTTTACAATGATCCTCCAGTTTTAATTGCTGAAGGCAATACACCACTTATAAATGGGATTTTAACAAACTGGAATATTTCAAATTTACCACAAGGTGAATATAAATTAATTTTAACAACTAGAACACAGAATAATGTTGTTCAAACTTATAGAATAATGGTAAATCTGTTTGATGTGAATTTAGATGATGCCGCTATTACATGTGATTCACATCCCTGTATTGCTTCTTCTGATTTAATAAGGAGCAGGGGATTTATAGATATTCCTGAATACAGATATCCTAATACTGTTGATGAATGTACTGATGGAAATTTTGGTCAATACTTGGTAGAGCAATCTGTTGAAGAGATAAAAGTAGAGAACTTAGATAATTCACAAATTGGAGGCGTTCCTGTATTTCTAAAGGGAGACCTTGTTCAGGTAACTATGAGAATTTGGTGTGGTCAGTTAAGCGATCAACTGGTAATAGCTTATATGGCTGATCCTAATAACCCAACTTGGGTACAAGAGGCAAGAACTTATTGTTATGGAGTTCAAAATCAATTCTATAACTATAGTACTACATTTAATTTAGATGACAGAGAGGGATATCATGTAATTAGGGCACTTGTTGGAGATTATACTGATTTAGGAACTTTTTGTGGTGATTGGCTATATGATGATAATGATGATGTTGTAATTAATGTGGTTAGTGAACCAAGGGGTGGAAGTGGAAGTCCTATGTTTTTAAAGGCGATACCAAGAAACATTGATAGAGAAAATTAAGACTTAACTTTAGTAATTCTTCATTACTTGACATATTCTTGCAACTAATTCACCTATTTGAGTTCTACCATGCAAATCTTCGAATTTTCTCATTAGTTTCATGCTTGCATAGTCATCAATTATTATTCTATCTTTTATGCATAATGCAAGTTTTGTTGTAAATGTGGCTTCACTTTGATCCATAGTCAGTAAAAAAATCGATTCACCTGAATGACTATTTTGTCTTAATAAGGAATCTGCGAATTCTAAATATTCTTCCTGTGTTAGAGAAGGAAATTTCTTTTCGTCCTCATCCTGAGCATAGACACTGTAATTAATCCTTAAACCTGTCTGAGAAACATCAGAAGTTCTGCTTATTATTGGAAGGGGAAAGTCTGTCAAAAAAATCCCATCTTCTAAGAAACTTAGTAGTACTCTATCTTCTCCAGTTATTTGCTTAGAATGTCCCACATTAACTAGTCTATGATAAAATTGCTCGCCAAATTTAGCTTTGATTTCACGTTCAAAATTTCTTCTAGTGAGGAAATCTTTCATGGCAATGTCAAAAAAGTACTGCCTTTTACTTAGAGGATACCCTATTGATTCAAGGGAAAGTTCTAACGCTAATTCTAATTGTGTTTTATATTCTTTTGGCATATTATTACACTACTAAGAAAATTTAAAAATATAACTAAAATTAAAGCTTTTCAAATAATTCATTTACATTTAATTCTAAAGCTACTATTGGATTTTCCAGATCCCAATTTAAAATAACATCTGGATGAACTTCGCCAATGAAACCAATAGCCTTGTCTTTAATTATAATTGATCCTGTTCTTCCCTCAATAAAAGAAGGATGAGTAAGTACGTCTAATTTGTATTCAATACCCAGTGCAGTAAATAAAGCGTCAAGAATCTGTTTTAATTCTGTGAAGTTAGTTTTTGAATTGGAGATCACTACACATAGATGATCTAATTCATTTTTAGAGTTAAATGTTCTGCCTATTAAAAGCCAGTATCTGAAGGCATTATATTCTTGGTTGATTGAATTAAGTAATTTAACAGTATCATAATTTGTATTCATTTTTTTGTTAATTTTATCTTCATTAGTTAGGCAGAATGCATTAACTTGAATGAAAGATAGAGATACTAATATATCTTGTATTTTCCTTTTAAATTTCTCGAATTGGTCTTCTTCTGCAATTGACCCAAAAGAAGTTATTTCAGTTGGAAAATGTTCATAGCCGAATGCAATTGCTATTTCTTCAATCAGATCTATTTGATGAAGTATATCATTTCTATATGAAGGTACTAAGGCATTCTTATTTTTATAATCAAACCCCATCATCATCAAGTATTTTTTTATTTCCTTTTCTTTTAAATTCAAACCTAAAATTTTATTGACATATTTAACATCTAAGTTCATTGTTTTTGGGCTTAAATCAGGGGTTGTTATTTTTTTGTTTTTATTTATTACATCTATGGAAAATATTTTACCTCCCATATCTGCTAATGAAGTTACAATGATGTTTAAAGCAACATTTAATATGTTTAGATCTGGACCACTGCATTCAATAAAGACATCTTTAGTGCTCTGAGTTATTCTTCCAGTATCATAACTATTAATAATGGGTGGTATTGAAAGAATTTGATTATTCGCGTCTATAAAAACTGGCTGTTCTTTTTGATTTTGTAATATATTTGAATATTTAATACCTGCTGGATGTTTTTCTAATATTTCATCAGCATACATTTCTTTGCTTGAATCTAAAGGCCTGAATTTAATTTCATTTAATTTCATAGTTGTGAATCTTATAGGGAATTTTATTTTATCTAATGGATAAATTCCTATTCCCCCTTTTTTCCTATGCCTTGTTAATGTTGTTCCAAGTTTTTCTTGAAGTTGCATAACTTCTCGGATGCTTTCATCATCAAATTTCAGATTTTTTACAATTGCATTTACTGTATATGGCCAAACTTCCAGTGTTTTTTCTACTTTGCAAAAATAACCAGATTTTTGGACAGTATAATTTTTAAGACCAGTCTTTATATTAAGAAATGAACTTAAAGCTCTTGCAAAACCTTGTTCACATAGCATGTCTGGCCTGTTTGGAAAAATTTCAACTACTATTTCTGTATCAGAAATGCTTTCAAGATCTGTTCCAAGCATAGATATTCTATCTCTTAGCTTTTCTATTGGTGTTTTTTTACCTATTAATGATTCAACTACATTTCTATTTAGAGTAACAGTTGGCATTTTTCAATCAATCCTATACATTAAATATTCCTTATTTGAAAAATATTGTAAAATTATTTGATCCATACTTTTGTACTCCTTAATTTTTTGAGGTCATTTGAATATAAATCTCTAAGATCTGTGAATCCATAATAGTCTGTAATTAACCTCTCAACACTTAGGCCCCATGCTAAAACTGGAATCTCAATACCTAAAAGTGGTTTGACTACTTCAGGCCTAAAAATTCCTGATCCTCCAAGTTCTATCCATTTTTTATGCACTGGATGAAATATATCTATTTCTAGACTTGGTTCTGTATACGGGAAATATGCAGGTCTTAACCTTATTTGATTAAAACCCATTTTACTAAAATAAGTTTTTAAATATCCTACTAAATTTTTGAAATTTGCATTTTTATCTATTACTATACCTTCAGTTTGATAGAATTCAAATAAATGTGTTTTATCTAATGTTTCATTTCTAAATACCTTACCAACTGCAAAAAATTTTATTGGGATATCTTCTTTCTTTAAGTTTGCTATTGTCCTTGAACTTAAAACAGTTGTATGGGTCCTAGCAACTAATTTTTTTGCTTGTTCAATATCCCATTTATAACGCCATCCCAGACTTCCAGTTGTCCAACCATTTTCATGTGTTGTTTTAATTCTCTTTAATAATTCTGAATTTTCGAGATTATCATACCCTTCTACAAATAATGTATCTTGCATGTCCCTTGCAGGGTGGTCTTGCGGTGTAAATAATGCATCAAAATTCCAGAAGCATGAGTCTATATGATTTCCTGTCATTTCCTTAAATCCAAGATCAAGCCAAATCCTTTTAATATATTCTATTGTCTCATTAACAAAATGTTTTTTTCCTGGAAAAACTTTGGGAACTATTCCTTTTATGTCATAATGCCTGAATGTTTTTCCAATGTAGTTTTTGCTGATTATCATAGAAGATGTTAGAGATTCAATAAATTCTTGTTTTAATTTTGAAGAATGTTTTATTAGTGATTTTCCTAAATCTGTTAACTGAATATTTCTAACTTTAGTAACATCTAGTTTAACAAAAAGTGTTCTTTTCTTTAATCCTTCTAAGGTTAGTTTTTCTATCTTCGAGAATTCATCTAAAAATTTTGTATTTTCTCCAATTTTTTTGAGTAATAATTCCTCATTAAAATTGGTTTCAACTAAAGCAATTCCTTTATCAGTAATTTTAATGGACTTATTTTCAAAGATTATCGCTCCATTTTTTTTAAGAGATCCGATAGCATAATTGAGCTCTTCTGGTTCAAATTCTTTAAATTTTCTAAATTCTTCTATGCTTGAGGATCTTTTTTTTAATATTTTCAATAATCTTTTTTCTGGAATCTCCTTACTTAAATATAATATTCCATTTTTATCTAACTTGACTGTAGAACGATGATCAATATTTATCTTTACGATTTTTTTGTTTTCCAGCCATTGGAGTGCTCTTATTACTTCAATTTCTAGTAGATTAGAATTAGAAACTATTTCTTTTACTGAAATATTGTCTTTTAAATATGGGATAACTTTCCTTTCTACAGGGCTGAGTGAATTAATTATTGAATTAATATCCATAAAGTTTTTTCGGGGATGTGCTATTTAAACTTTTTGCCCTACGGGAATAAAATAATTAAGACAGTTAAATCTGGGAATTTTGATTGATTAATTGTATAGTTATATTTAAAAAACTTAAAAACATTATTTATAGAACCAAAGGGATTTTATTCAATACTTTCTTCAATAATATCAATTAAGTTCTTTTCAGGCTTTTTCTTAATAGCTTTCTTAGTAAACTGAAATTTAAATTTCTTACTAAAATTTCTTGGTTTGGTGATACCTTCACCTTTTGGATGATTCTCAATAAATTGAATCAATTTAGAGCTCAATGTATCTGGTGAAACTGGTATAAGAAGATATGGATGATAAATTCTCTTAGCTTTTCTAGCCCGTTGTGTTTTGGCCTGATAATATGCTTGTAACTGATCTTGAATTAAGTTAATTAGAGGATACCATCCTTTGTTTGGTAGAAAAATATCATGAATAACAATATTTTTTTCATATTCTTTCTGTCGAATTTTACAGAACTCATTTTTAACTGGATTGCCTGCTTGATTATATCTAACAGGAATACCAGTACCATTAACAGAAAGGTAATGAATTTTTATATATTCTATAAAACCGCTTCCAGTCTTTGTGTTTGCAAATCTCAGTAGTTGATCTTTTTTATTAACTGGAGTGTATTCATTGTTTCTACTTACTCTATATTTTGGCATAGTTGCAGTTCTCATGTTTTATGAAATTATCTAATAAATAAAGGTTATTATTTAAATAAAAAATTTTTAAGTCTAAGCAATTTTAACTAGTTTACTCCAACTCATACCTACAAGATTGTCTACTGCATTAACAAAGAATGGTGATTTTACCCAAATAGCTACATCATAGCTCTCATGCATATCTTGATCGTCACTTACCATAAAAACTAATTCTTTTCCATCTATCAATATAAATCTTGCATTAATTTTCCCAATATTTCTGAATTCTACATAGTTTTTTGCTTTTTCTAGTAATTTATCAGAATCTTTAGGTATTGGGGCAGCCATTCTTATTTTGACACCTTTACTATTTAATTTTTTGAACGAATCTGAAAATCTGTCAATTTTTCTCTTTAAACCCTTAGCACTAGTAATAATTGTGACGCTAGCTTGAGCATTGTCAAGCAAAGATTCAATATGATTATATATATTATTTCTGCCTCTCATGGAGCCAGAGATATTGGTTGGGTCAACATGACTAATGCCATTTTTATACAATAAATTTAATTCGTTAAAGAATTGCTCTTTCTCGATAACTTCAAGGCTTTTAACATGGTTATTAGCTTTGTCCACTAAAAATCTTTTGACTCTTTTTATGATTTCATTTGGGTCCACAGCTAAATATCTAATAGGTTTGCCAAGTTTCATAATAACAAAACCCTTTTTTTCAAGACTTTCTAGAACATCATAACTTCTAGATCTTGGAACGGCACCTATATCGCTTAGTTCACCAGCTGTAGCGACGCCTTTACTAAGGAGTGCTGTCCATATCTTTACTTCATAAATATTTAAATCAAATGCTGATCTTAATTTTTTTAAAAAATCTTCATTCATTATCATTTTAAATCACTATATAGTGAGAACTACTTATATATAAATCTTTCTATTTTAACTATCTTAAAGTAGTGAAAATAGAATATAAACCAAAAATTTAGAGATCAAGGTTAGTAAGCTCTTTTTTGGCCCTTTCTCTATTTTTTTGATGATTTTTTAAGAATGATGCCAGCTTCTCTATAACAATTGCTTTTAGCTCTGATGTTAGCAAGGAACCATTTTTATAATTAGAGTAAATTTCTTCGAGTTTGTGATCACTTTCTTCAAGGCCAAATTTCAATAGTTGAAAGCTTGAATCTATATCTGGATTGCCACCTTTATTTCGGTGTTCTTCTATTGTGGGTTGTCCACCAGAAAATGCATATTTTTTGATTTTCATTGCAGCTTCTTCAGGAGAATCAGTTAATGCAATATATGACGTTGGGTCTGAGGAAGACATTTTATCACCATTTAAAGCAGGAATAAATTTATTGCAAGTAGAGCTCAATTGAATAAATTTGAATTCCTTGATTCTTTGAGAAAGGTCTCGAGCCAATCTTAAATGTGGGTCTTGATCCGCCCCTACAGGAATAAGTGTGGGTAGTGGACCTTCAAATTGACTTAGTTGTGGGTGAAGCATATCAGAAGCCTGTATTAGAGAAGATATCATTTTTCCAGGATTTATGTCCCCATAAATTGCCTTAAATTCATTAAATGTTGCATGTCTGGATAACATGCCAATCAAGCGATAATATGAGTTGGATTTTTCAGCATTTTTTGATCTGGCTGATTGAAAGTAAAAATCACATTTTTTTATGTTAAGCCCAAGAGCAATATAATTTAGTAAATACTCTTCAATTGCTATTTTCCTTAATTCTTGCAGATTTGGATTTCTGGAATTATAAGCTTCTAAGTCAGCTACTGCTAAATATATTTTAGCACCTAATTTTTGATATAGGATAATCTGATCTGCAATTATTTTGTGGCCAAAATGGAATTTACCAGAAGGCATTAAACCAGTCATCATGATAAATGGTTTTTTATTTTGAATACAATCTATGATCCTATTAAAATCACGATGGGCGAATATAATATCTCTCCTGAATAAAAGAGATTCCTTTAAAGATTGAGGTAAATTCTTTAGATATTGAAGTCCAAATTCTTTAACTAATTTATTATAATCTATTTTACCTTTAGTTTCCCAAGGTGTTACTATGAACTCCTTTTTCATCATAGTTGCAGGATAAGTTTTATTTAAATATTTAACTTTTATTCTATATCTTTCCTATTTTTAATATGAAACTGCATTGGCACAGAGAAATTACACTGCTGCTCAAAATGTGGCACATGAACTATTACTAAGAAATTCTGAAGCTAGGAATTATGCTATTCTAACATTTGACATGCCTATTCCTACAGAACCTTCTTGTATTGATGAAGACCGAAGTGCATCTTGGGATGACTGGGATCTGGAGGATTACCGAGCAGAACTGGAAAATAGATATATCCCAGCAGAATTAGTTCGTGGTATAAAACATAGTAGACAAAATCACAATAGAAGCACTGCAACTAAGTAACCAATAAAACATCCCACTGTCAAAAATGGCATCGCGGGATAGAATTTATTCTTTTTTGCATACATAAATAATGCTAATAGGGCTATTGTTGCACAGATTGATACTATTATAGCACTTGTAAAATCGAATTTTTTTAGAATAACTCCTGCAAATAAAAGAGGAAAACCTATATCTCCTCCTCCTAGAATAGCTTCCCTATTTTTTGAATAAGGAATATACAACCCTGCAAATATGTTTGACTCACTCTGAAATTTAGCTAATTTAACCATATGCTTTGTTTTCCAGACGGCAATCATATCGTAAAGAGATATTAAGATTAATAAAATAAAAACTGCAGACAATCCTAAAATAGGTACAAAAAGACCACTTAGTCCACCATAAATAAATATTTCTGATAGATTATATGTGTACACATTGGTTTTGAACATCTTTAAGTAGGTTAAAATTATTGCAATAATAATTGCAAATATTTGATTAATAAATGCTGAAAATGAGATTGTTAAACATAGAACTATACTGAAAAAAAACCAGGTTTTCCAAATTTTTACTGATTTATATTTTATAAGAATCAATGCGATTATTGTTGAAACTATTATTGCCACAACAATTGGTAGATATGATTGGCTTTCCTCTACTTGTGGTCTTTCGATGTTTAGAGGTAATTCTTCACCTTTGATATATTGTTTTGTAACTATTAAACCTACTATCTGAGCAGCCAGAAATAAAATAACTAAGGAAATAGTGACTGGTAATGAGTGTTTCATTACTTTTTGAATCTGCTAATGTGTTTTTAAATTTTGTTATTAGTAATTTATTGATGAGGTTATAAAAATATGGAATTATTTACTTTTTTTATTATTTCTTTGCCTGATTAGGGAAAATGTAGGCCTTAAATTTTAGTTAAAACTGGTTCAACTAATTTAAATTTACTTTCTTTACATAAACATTCAATATTGGAGGGAAGTTTATCTCTGACGATATAAACTGCTCCACATTGCTCACAAATTGCTTCAACCATTCTAATATAACACTCCTATTAGTTTATTTTGTATTTCATTACACCTAATTTTTTGTGGATCAATCCTATTAGAATTATCTCCTTTTGTTAAAAAATATGCTCCTTGTTTGTCTTCTTTTATATCTATAATACGATGAATCACAATTCCATCTATCCAGTTTGCTTTATATGAGATTATATCTCCGAGGCTAAGCTGAGAGCATTCTGCTTTTACTTCAAGACCATTATGGTTTATATCAAATAGTGGATCCATGGAATTTGTGTCTTCGAAGGAAGACAAACGAGAGTTTTCAATGTTTATGATAACTTTATTTGGGAAAATTTCAATATCTTTTTCACTAATGGAGTCACTGGGACTTACTTTTTCATAATTAACAGAAAAAAGAGAGTTAAATGGCAGTTCCTTGGGTGAATTTAGGCGAAAAAATAGGGAATCTACTAAGAAACCTGAAAAAAATGCGATTAAAATAACAAGTGTTAAGATTATTTTATTCATTTTTATCACTAATTAGTAGATTTTTAATTATTTAAACTTTTCTATAATTACCACTTTAAAATAGTTTATTTTAGTAAGCAGATTTCAATAATCAATATAAAGTAACTTACTTATTACACCATACAAAATCTTTTAAGAAAACCATTTTTACTTTTAAATATGGTAGATATTGTTGTAGGGGGATTTTATGGTGATGAGGGAAAGGGCAAAATTGTTGGATATCTAGCTTTCAAAGATAAATATGATTATGTGGTTAGGGCTGGGGGTGGGCCTCAAGCAGGACATACTGTAACTGATGGCATGGCAGTTACTCAGATTCCATCAGGATTCGTCAATAAAAATTCTAGATTATTGGTAGGTAGAGGTACTGTGATTAGTCCCATTAAAATTCTAAATGAAATTGAAAAATATGGGGTTTCTAACAGAATTGGTATAGATTATGGATGTACTGTTATTGAAGATAAGCACATTGTTGAAGAAAAAGAACTTGTTGAGAGGATAGGAAGTGTTGGAACTGGAACAGGACCTGCTAGACGTGATAGGGTGATGAGATGTGCTAAATTAGCTAAAGATGTAGACTTGCTAAGAAAGTATATAACTGATGTTTCTCAGGAAGTAATTGAAGCTTCTTGTGATAAAAAGAAAGTGCTTATAGAAGGTGTGCAAGGTTATGGTTTGTCCTTAATGAATTATAAATTCTATCCAAATGTAACTAGTCAGGATACCACAGCTGCTCAATTTGCAGTAGATACTGGCATTGGCCCTAAATTAATTGATGAGGTTATAATTATTTATAAGTCATATACTTCTAGAGTAGGAAAAGGACCAATGCCTACAGAGTGGAATGAAACTCAAAAAATAAGTTATGGTATTGAGGAAAGGGGAACTGTTAGTGGAAGACAAAGAAGACTGGGAGATTTTGATTTTGAATTGGCAATTCAATCATTATTAGGGAATACTGCAACTGTTGCAGCTATCAATTGCGTTGATAGATTATTTCCAAATGATAAAAGTGTAAAAAATTATGAAGATTTAAGTGATTCAGCAAAGGATTTTATCAACGATATAGACCAAAGATTAGCATCATCTGCTTTTTATGGCGGCTTTAAGGGTGTTAAACTTATTTCTACAGGACCTAATCTAGAAGATATAGTAGATTTACGATAATTTTTTCGAAGACCATTAACTTTTACAGTATTTCTTAAATCAATAATGGGCATTCTAAATATTTTCAAAAATTATAATTAGAAGTTATCTATAAGTAGTAACAAATAGAAAGATTTATAAATATAAAATCTTTTTATAAATTCATTTGAGATCAAAGCTTCCACAAATTTAGGAATTTGCTTTAGAACTCTTAAATAATAAGAATTTATTTTGTAAAAAACATCTCGAAGATAATAGCATTAAGTGGGATATTAAATGCTAGAAGAATTAATAAAATTGTATGGAAATATTGCAGATATGGATGCAGAAGATTTAGAAGATTTTATTAAATCTAATCCCATTATCGAATGTTCATTTCTTTCTGCCATAGCAGGTTTACCGGAAATTAGACAAATATATGATGCGTTAAAAGAAAAAGAAGCTTATGAAGAACTTCTTGAAATTGGTGTAGATTGTAAACAAGAGTTTGCAGAAAAATATCCTAAAGAAGCATTTTTTCATGGAATAAAAATAGGCGATGATGATTTTCAATGAGGAAATACTTGGATCTAAGTATCTTGGAGAATTCTGTTTGGCCATGTTCGATCATGAAGAAAAATTTTTAGCCAATTACCTTTCAAGAGAAATGTTGGATGATTTGAATAATGGTTCATTGGATTATGACCTGAATATTATATTAGCTGAGATTTATGATCTTGCGGAAATGGGGGGTAATGATGAGGTTATCAATGAATTGGAAGACACTTTGAACCAAGCAATTGAAGAGGGATTGGGAGCGGCATGGGACGAGATTGATCCTAAAAAGAAAGAGATAATTAACACTGTCTATGATCTTGCCAGCAAAGTTGAAAACCACTTTGGCGTTAGAATTCCTCA
>JAGVZD010000050.1 GCA_018302805.1 Candidatus Woesearchaeota archaeon
CATTTAAGAGCACTTGTAAAATACGAGGTTGATAGGAACGGGGTGTACGCACTAAGGTAACGAGGTGTTCAGCCCGCGTTTACTAATAGCTCTTAATTTTCTGTACATAGCTGATTTTATTTTTTTTATTTTAGAATTCTATAAAATTAATACACACAAAATAATTCATTAGATAGAACTATATTTATTTATACAATATTTATAAATAGAATAAACATTAGATTTATTGTGGAGAATATACTAACAAAATCAAAATATCTCATTGAATTTGTATTTCAATCTTTGTAACCACCTTTTAATATTAATTCAATCAATTTACGTACAGGCTCCTTAAGCAAGATTTATATGTTTTTAGCTCTTAATAATTTAATAAGAAGTTATATATAATTAAAATGGGATTAGAACAAGAAGTTGGATCGAGAAAGATTCAAAGGGAGAGGGATTACCTACCCTTTGGGGTTAGATATTTAGAAGCTCCAGAACCTATCGGTTATAAAACTGATAACATACTGAGTTATACTAGTGTAACATTTTGTACTTGGAAATTCATTCCATTAGTTGATGATGGAGATTAAATAATCCACCTATTTTTATTACCTGGTGCTTTATAAGAGATTTCTATGAAAAATATATTGATAGTTAGCGGAACTGGAGATGCACATGCAGAATATATGTGTAAAATACTTAGTTCCAAAAATATTCCATTCTTCTTATTCCTATCAGATAAATACCCATATGAAGCACAAATTACGTTAGAATTTAATAATAACCATACCATAACCTACCAAGACAGAAAAATAAACTTAAATTCAGATTGGAGCATCTGGAATCGACGTATATTCCCACCAGAATTTCCAACAAATTTTCCTAGAAATTTAGAAGAGATGGTCATAGAAGAATCAAAACGCACATTGCAAGGTTTGATGGTTACTCATCCTGGTTTAGTTGTTAATAATCCATTTAACAACTATAGGGCAAATAACAAAATAGAGCAATTGCAACGTGCAAGAGAGATTGGATTAAATGTTCCAGATACGCTCATAACTAATGAGCCAAATAATGCAAAAGAATTTTATGAAAAACATAAAGGAAATATAATTTTTAAAATGCAAAAATTACCAATAATAGAAGATAAAAATGGAGTTCATAAAACGATTATGACAAGAAGGGTATTGGCCGAAGATTTTACCGAGATTGAAAGAATAAAAAATAGTCCTTGCCTCTTTCAAGAACACATAGAGAAAGAATATGAGATTAGGTTAACTATAGTTGGAAATGAATTATTTCCAATAGCGATTTATTCACAAGATTCGGAAATTTCACGTGACGATTTTAGAAGATATGATTTTGGAAAGGTTAGATATAAAACTGTTAATATTCCAGAAGAGACTACTACAAAAATATTAAATCTAACCAAAGAGTATAAGTTACATTATGCAGCTATTGATCTGATCCATACTCCTAAAGGTAAATATGTATTTTTAGAATTAAACCCAAATGGTCAATATTTATGGACAGAAGAAATGTCTGGAGCCCCTATAACCAGCTCATTTGCCGATTATCTAGCTGGATTAAAAACTCCAAAAGAATTTTAAACTTCTAATACTAATTAACTCTATGGATAAAAAGCAAGTTGTGGAGCTTCTCGCAAGATATAAGTATATACTTATAGGTGAAATTCATGGAACTAAAGAAATACCCAAAATTACATTTGAACTAATCCGACCATTATTTAAAAATAATAAAATAATATTTTGCTTAGAAATACCAAAACAAGCTGAAAAAGAACTTTATGGGTATCTTAATGGTAAAATAAAAAAACTACAACTATTAAATTCTATTTATTTGAATGACGCTAAGAATGATAAAAGAATTAACGATAATATTTTGATTATGTATAGAAATTTACATAAAGCAGGTATTATTTTTAAGGGTTTGGAAGACTATAATAATGAAAACCCATATGAAAGAGATAAGAGTGTTGCTAAAAGATTTATGAATATAACCAATAAGAATAAATTTGATAAATATATTTTATATATTGGA
Source organism: Candidatus Woesearchaeota archaeon (assembly GCA_018302805.1). GTDB lineage: Archaea > Nanobdellota > Nanobdellia > SCGC-AAA011-G17 > JAGVZF01 > JAGVZF01. The sequence goes on from JAGVZD010000050.1 coordinate 2,047, forward strand.
AATATGCATACCCTTGCAAAATCTCTTAAGATGGGAGAATATGTGGTTAATCCAATTAAAATTTATTTACCTAAAAATTTTATAAAGAAGATATTAACCATACAATTTAATAAAGGCGATAAAGAACAAATAGTGTTTAATGAGAAAACAAATACAATTAATTATTATTTAGTTTTAGAAAATATCTAAAACAAAACATTCTTAAGTTATTAAGAAAAAATAGACAGATGATCAAGTTTCTTATTTTTGATCTGGATGGCACATTATATGAAAAGAAAAGTGTTGTTTTAAGATACTTGCAAGAATTTGCTGATATAGAAAAATATAATTTTGATGAGATATATCAAATATTTACCAATTCATATATTTTAGCAAAAAAAGAGACATTTCCATCTCCGACTTCCTTTTGGTCACGAGTCCATGATATATTTATGAATTCTATAAAATCATCAAAAATGGACTTGCTAGATAAACTCGTTGAAGAAGCCAAACAAAACGTATTACTTGAAATAAAGCCTAGAAAAAATACAACAAAGTTATTAAGGAAAGCAAAAGAAAGCGGAATTAAGATTATAGTCTTCACAGGAAGTAATGATATGTATGACTCTATTAATTTTAATGAAAGTAAAGAAGAAATCTTAGAATTAAAGAAGTTTAAACTGAAACAATTAGAAATTTTAGGCCTATTAAGCTATATCGATAGACTCATATTAACATCAGAATATGGTGGTTATAAACCGCAAAAATTAGTTTTTGAAAAATTATTAGAAGATCTAAAGGCACAACCTGAAGAATGTTTGATGATAGGAGATACATATAATGATCTAGGTGCTACACAACTAGGTATTTTTTCAATTATGATAGGTGATAATGATACTAAAAATTTTACTCCAAATTTACGAATTGAAGAATTTAAAGACATTATTGATATAATCGATTTTGAGAAATGTAGTCTAAAATAAATTAAGAAAGAAGCATTTTATGCCGCTTCTTCTTTTAAAATTTTTCTAAATTCATTCAGCAATTTTCTAGATTTTTCTATTGCTTGTCTTGCTGTTTCAAAATCCATTCTACTTCCATAGTAAGTAAGGGAGTTTCTCTTGAACCTTAAATCATCAAACAAGATGTATAAATCCTCTCTGTTTAGAACATCTCTCAAATAAAAACCTAAGCAGATATGATTTAGGATATTATATCCTTTTTTGAAAGCCATTGCTTGTAATAGTTCTAATAGGGAAGTATAATAATCTTCAAAAACAAAATTGCAGTTTTTTTCAGTTATTTCTTTTATTAAGCTTATTCTTTCTTTGGCAGTTTCCGTTAATGATTCTGCCCTGTTTATGTCTGGCGTTATAGTTTTTGCAGATTTATTGATTAAGCAATCATTCCAATTTGTTTCCTTCATGTGAAAACCTCTATATAATTGTTTAATGTTATGCCGTTTATAATATTATTTACTAAATTAGTATTTCTTATTTCCTTGAGGTTTTTATACTGAAATAATTGTATTTCTCTTTTCAAGACTTTTTCAAATTTTTCAAGATTTACATTTCTGTTAGATGGCGTTTCAATGTATAGGTCAATATCACTTTCTTCTGTGTCTTCTCCTTTTGCGTATGAGCCGAAAAGAACGATTGCAGGATTGCTTAATTCCACTTTTACGTATTCAATAAGCCCAGATTCATGCAATTGCTTTATGTTGTAGAGTTGTTTTTCTAAGAGATATTTTTGACTTCCTCTATTTGCTGTGTAGAAACTTACACTTCCAATTTTGGCTATGTTTAATATTTCTTCTTTTTCTAATTCCCTGCAATATCTTATGACTGATGGCAATGGAAGTTTTAGAGTTCTTTCTATCTCTCTTACCCTTAGCTTGGCTGTGGGATTAGTAAAGAAATATTCCTTGACTGCCTGTTTAATATCTTTTCTTTTCATTTGATAATATTTAATATCAATTGATATTTAAAGTTATCGTTTTAAGGTTATGGAGTTTTTGATGCAGGGAGTAAGGAAAAGCTTATTAAAGTACTGTGAATTAGATACATTTGCTGAGGTAATGATTGTTAAAAAGTTGAAGAAGACAGTAGATTAGCTTCATGTTTTGTTTTTTGCTAATTATGACTTACAGACGCTGGCAAGATAAGAGGGTGTGACATGGAGAGGATGATTTGTGCTAAATGCAAAAAGGGTCAAATACGTTTTGACAAAAAACAGGAATTTTATATTTGCAAGAACTGTGGCGATAGTCAATATTATCTGGGTTCAGTAATATACCTTAACAAGAAAGGTCAAGAAATCCACGCTTTGTTTGATTGAGTCTAAGACAGGAAAACCACTTAACTATATCTTGAGTTAATATGCTAAATTTTTTGAATCTATCTATGTGAATTTCTAAGTATATCAACCAGCCCTCTATAATCTCTTCCAATATTAATTGTAAAGTGTTCATTTAGATGTCTTTCATTTGGAGATTCAGCAACATAAATTGATGTAACTTTGCCACTACCGATTGTACCTTCACAAGGCTTCAATTTATCAACTAATCTTTGATCTTCTTTAGAATCCCCAATAATTAGATATTTTTCTTGTCTATTTGTAAATAAAGAGGGTACCACTAAAGCCACCTTATTCCAAGTTTGTGAAAATGCATAACTAAATCCATATTTTTCCCTAAATATTTCAGTTATTTCTGGTATATTTCTGGTTAATAAATGACTGTCAGAACTTTTTAACACTAAATTAAAGAAATCAGAAGCGCCAGGGTATTCTTTTAATTTTCCTTCTCTTAATAATCTTTCAATTTTCTCTTTTGCTTCTATTTTTCTTTCTCTAGTATATAAGAATAAATCAATATACTCTTTCCAACAATCACTTTCTGCTGATTTTCCATCTTTAATTAAGGACAACCCACTTTCCAAGCTCCACAAAATAAAATCATAATCAAAATAAGACTTAATATCTCTTAACCTTTCATAAACTAATCTCTTTGCAGGACTTGGTAAAATACAATCATCTAAATCAGCAATTACAGCATCACTTCCAAGAACTAAGTCACTTAATTCTTTTCTGCTTAATTCCCTATTTGTTGCAACCCAAGGTCTATGATGTCCAGGGCGTATTAAGAAATCCATTTTATTTCAATGACCAAAGTGACCACTTACAAAACTAGGAATACTTACAACACCATTTTGTCTCTTAAATTCTTTACTTCTAATGCAATATTTAATTCCATCAATAGACTCAGTATAGTTTATAGGAATCCAAATTCCAGAGCTTCTTACTTGGCTTATATGTTTTGCATCTGATGCCGCAGTACCAATCATACCTTTAATTACACATTGAACATAATCAAGTAAATTCTCAGCTTTTTTATTTGCTTTTTTCATATTTACTCTTCCAAAAATTCCTAATTGCATTCCAAAAAATAAATTAATACACTGGCCATTATTTACTTCAACTTCATCAACCATTTTAAGAACTTCCAACATTACTTTTTCTTCATCAGCATCTAATAGTCTATATCTAAATAAATCGTCGCTTGGAACTACATAAGGATGATTTAATATAGCAACACCATTTCTTTTATGAATTTCTTCCACAATTCTTCTAGGATCTTGATTATCCTCAATTCTATCTCTAACTCCAACAGATAATATATGCAACTTCGGATAAATTCCTTGAATTTCTTGTGTTCTTAAAATATAACCTGATTGCCCATTATAGTCCACTTTTGCATATATTCCAAGATCAATTTCTCTAACACCGGGCATTCCTGCAAAATCATGGTAATCATGAAAAATATTCACATCCATAAAAGATGTAATCCCATTAATACCTTGACTACAAGTTGCTAATTTGTCCTCTAACTTAGTACTTCTTTTATGATGAACATGCAAATCTGCTAATAAATTACCGTTAATTTCTGCATATTGTTCCATTGTATTTAAATCCAATCCTACTCTTGTTATTAATGTACCAGCTCCAATTACAGCAATATATTTAAAAAAGTTTCTTCTGTCTAAATTCATCCTTCAAAAATTACTCCAGCAACAACCATATCATCTAAATGCGACATACTAACAAAAATATTTTTTACGCCTAGTTTATCTGCAATTTCTTTAGCTATCCCGTAAAGTTCAATGTACGGCCTACCACTATTTTCGTGACAAACTTCTATATCTTTAAATTTAACTCCTTGCCTATTTCCAGTTCCAAGCGCCTTCATAGTTGCTTCTTTTACAGACCAATAAGCTGTAAGTACTTCCATAACACCAGATTGATACCTCTTTCTTCTAGCTGACTCAACTTCCATAGTGGTATAAATCCTGCTTAAAAACCCTTCTCCATGAGCACAAATAGCTGCTTGAATTCTAGAAGGTTGCATAATGTCAATACCATAACTTATTATCATTAATTATCTAATAATAGACTTTGCATAAATAGTCCATAAAAAGTAGGACTTATTGTGCAGATTTTAGACTTATTGTGCAAAATAATTTTTAGAAATATTTATATCTCTCTTTGTTATTAGAATTATTGAAGAATGTATGAGTAAGATAGCTATAGCACTAAATTACTCCTAGAAGTAGATAGTGCTACATCTATTTATACTTTTCGTAGGTGTAGTGAATGGCTAAAAAACAAGAAATAACAAAAAAGAAGGAATATGATATAAATAAGGATTTGATAACAATATTTTATCTTTTGGTAATCCCAACAGGAGTAGGATACTTTTTAGAAAAAATGACAAAATTAACAATAGAATTAATTTTATCCATATCAATTATAATTTTCTTGTTATTAATTATAAGAATCTTATATAAAAAATTACAAGAAAAAGGTAATTCATAATGGCAAAAAGAAAAAACCGAAGAATAAGTAAATTCATTAAATGGCTTAATATATGGTGGTGGTTTATTATATTAGTCCTTGTAATAGCAATAGTTATAACATTAATAATAATTGGAGCCTCAAAATGAGTGATGAGAAAAGAATAGTCATTGCTGTAATAATACTTTTAATAATCTATTTAATTTTAAGAGCTAAAGGGATTTTGCCCTAATTATTAAAATTAGACTTTATCCCTAATTCATTCATTTCCATAATCACACAACAAATATTATGACATATCACTTTACATAATATTTCATTAACCTGTGCTGTCCACTTCTTACTCCTTACTTTATCACTAAATTTAGATTTTATCATATTTACGGTGCTTTCACAGTTACTTCTTAAGTGGTAATGTTCTAAATACTCTTCATTATTCATCATAAAATAATGATACATTTTCTTCCATATCATACCATTTCCAGAAGCAGAAGTTGATTATCAGGATTTAGCATCAAGAGGTTTAACATTTGTTCCTTATCCAATACCAAAAGATGCCTCTCTTGATAAATGGAAACCAAGACGAAAAGATGCTTTATCCATTTTAAATAAAAGTCAAACATTAATTCCTATTTTTTGTTCAAAACATAAGACAAATTTATTTGAAGATATTTTTAACTATGAGTTTGAAAACTCTAAGATTATAGGGGTTCAATGCTATGGTCTTAATGATGCTGATACAATAACTAATTTATTTAAAATAAAATTAAGAAATATGAAACTCCAAAAAGGAGATGAAGCACCATTACTTTTAGGGTTAAGTTATGGTAAGGTTCAAAAGACATTTTCAAATGTTTCTGGTAGTTTTGCCTATTCTTGTTATGGTTTTGATATATTATCTGAAAGGCAAATATTTTTAGAGAATTTAAAAACTGATATAGTTAAGAAAATATTGAGCAAAAAGATAGAAGAAATAATGAGGTATGCTAGAGTCTTAGGGGGTTATAATTTATCAGCAGAACAGGAGTTTTATGAAGGGATAAATATAACAAAGGAATTTCTGGAAGAAGTAAATTTATCAGAAGGATTAACGCAATATCAAGCAATCCAGTGGGCTAATCATTTAGGACAACAAAATGATTTTGTATTATTGAACAATCATCTTTTGGAAACAGCTTACAAAGACAAAGAAAACTCCACTTTAGAATTTATTGAGTCAGAGAAAGAAAGATGGTCTGTATTTTGGAAGACCAAAATGCCTAAATTAGGGGGTGTGGTTTAAAGGTGTTGTGGGAGCTATTTAATGATTATTTTAAGAGAATAGTAAAAATTCATAAAACAGGACAGGCAACAGAATTAACATACAGGCATGATTTTCAAAACTTTATAGAAAATTTATTTTCTGATTTAAAACTATCTGAAGAAAACAGGAGTATTAAAAAAATAGGTAGACCAGATTATACCTGTTTTAAAAAAAGTAAAATAAAATTAGGATATATAGAGACTAAAGATATTGGAGTTGATTTAAATAAAGAAATAAAAGGAGAACAAATAAAAAAATATTCTGAAGGTGCAATACCAAATATAATTTTAACTGACTACATGCGGTTTATTCTCATTAGAAATCAGGAAGTTATTTTTGATGTGGATTTATTTAAACTATATGAATTAAATAATGATAAAAAGATATTTGACGAGAAGAATATAAATGACTTTAAAACATTATTTGAAACTTTTATTAATTATTCATTGCCCACAATAAGAAGCCCGACAGAATTAGCGATAGAACTTTCTAAAAGAGCAAAATTATTAAGGGATTTAGCACAAGAGCAGTTAGAAGAAGATTTAATCAAACAAAAAAACAATGAATCAGTTACATCCATCTATGATTTTTATGAAGCATTTAAAGAACTAATAAAAGATGCTAAAATTTCCGATTGCGTAGATGCTTATTCTCAAACTATAACTTATGGATTATTTTTATCAAAAATAGGTTCTCATGATGGATTAAACAGGGATTCTGCGGTTACTTATATCCCTTCAAGCATTAAGATTATTAAAAAAATATTTATGAACATTGCTGGAGATGAATTACCCCATAACTTATCATGGGTAGTGGATGAGATAATTGATTTATTAAATTCTGCTGATTTAAAGAAGATTTTAGATTCTTTTGTGTTTGAAGGAAAACATTATAGAGACCCATTCATCCACTTTTATGAGGATTTTCTAAAGGAGTATGACCCAGAAAAGAGAAAACATTTAGGCGTTTATTATACTCCTGAACCTGTAGTTTACTTCATTACAAATGCCATTAATGAGATGTTAAAAAAAGAGTTTGGTAAATCTAAAGGATTTGCTGACGATTCTGTTAAGGTTTTAGATTTTGCTTCTGGAACAGGAACTTTTTTAGCTAATTCTTTTGTTTTGGCTTTAAAGGAAATAAGAAAGTCTGGATTAACAGGAATTGAGAAAGATAAAATAAAGAATCACTTATTAAAGAACTTTTATGGATTTGAGATTTTAATTTCTCCTTATGTTATCGCTCATTTAAAATTAAGTTTATTATTAAATAAGGAGGGGTATAACTTAAATTAAAGAACTAAGTCATGAAACGCTCATGGCTAATAGCATAAAATTAGAAAAACCTATTTTGGTTATTATGGGAAATCCACCCTATTCTGTCAGTTCTTCAAATAAATCTGAATGGATAATTAAACTGATGAAAGATTATAAAAAAGATTTGAAAGAAAGGAACATACAACCTTTAGATGATGATTATATTAAATTTATTAGATTTGCTCAATGGAAAATAGAACAGAATAAAATAGGAATGATTGGAATTATTAGTAATAACTCTTATCTTGATGGAGTTATCCATCGACAGATGAGAAAAGAAATTTTATCTAAATTTAATAGTATTTACATACTTAATTTACACGGAGATTCAAGAAAGGGGGAGAAAACACCAGAAGGTAGAAAAGACGAAAATGTATTTGATATACAACAAGGAGTGGCTATTGCCATATTCGTAAAAAATAAAGGCAATGAGAAAGCAGTACATTATGTAGATTTATATGGGTTAAGAAAAGATAAATATAAATTCCTTCAAGAGAATAAAATTAGTGAAATTAATTTTGAAGACTTAAATCCAAAACAACCTTATTATTTTTTAACGCAAAAGGATTTTTCTTCAAAAAGAAAATATGATAATTTCTTCAAAATAGATGATATATTCAATATAGGAAGTAGCGGGGTAAACACCGCTAGAGATTATTTATTGGTGGGATTTACAAAAGAGGAGGTTAGTTTAAGAATAGAATCTATTAAGAAAGAAAATTATAATTTATTGATGAAAAATTTAGAAAGTGATTTAAGAAGAAATGAAGTAAAAGATATTTTTAAGACTCACAAGATAGATAATAATATATTTTATAATTATGATTATAGACCTTTTAATATTAT
>JAGVZD010000074.1 GCA_018302805.1 Candidatus Woesearchaeota archaeon
AGGTAGAAAATAAATCTTATTTTTAGATCTCATGTTGTGTATAATAAAATCTAAGGGGTATAATGTAAACTAGAATTATTGGATTAATGCCCCCACGAGAATTTATCTAGAAGCGTCAGCTTGCCTTTCTAATTCTAATTTTTTAGAAATTGCTTGACTCCCTTGGTCCATATTAAAGGCTTTTATTAATTCATCTGCAAGCGCTTTTTCTATCTTGACTTTAGAATTAAATGACTTTTGGTAAGAACCTTGCGTAATTTGTCTTAAGGCAATATCTATTCTTCTTTGAGGACTTACTTCTACAGCTTGTGGATATCTTGCACCACCATATTCTATTGTTGTAATTTCTTCTCTTGGTGCAGCATTTTCTACAGCTTTTACTAATACTTCTATTGGATTCTTATTGAGTTGTTTTTCAATAATTTCAAGGCATTTTTCTACAGCTTTAAAAACTCTAGCTGCCTTTCCTGTATTATGACCTGAACTAAATCTGTGTTTTTTACCTTTATGACCTGTGGTCATCATTTTATTCATTAATCTCTCAACTATTGAAGGTTTGTAAGCCCATAATCTATTATTTGCACCTCTACCACCAGTTCTAGGCATTATTATTGGAGAAATATTAATATAAGGTTTGAGAGCTATGTCACTAACTTCGATGTTTTTTGTTTCCCACCGGTTTAATATTTTAATATCCATAAATTTAAGATCTGTATTTTTATTATAAACTTTTCTTTTTTAATGAAAGGATATGTTTTTAAATTTGTTCATTATTTTTATATTATTCTAGTAAATTTTTTAAAATCATCTTGGAGTAACTCTTGATCATATTCTTTATGTTGAGGAGGCATTAATAAATGATGATTTTTTTTGATATAATTTTTAGTTTCTCTAATTCCTCCATAAAAAACAAGATAATCGATGAAATCGGAATTTTCTATTACTGAATTGCAAAATTCCATGGTATATATTAGACCTTCTTTTCTCTCCATGTTTTCTAACTTCTTTGAGGTTATTTTACTTGATAAATAATTAGTTGTTAATAGAGAAAATAATGCCACATATAATGCTTTTTTTGTAAATGATTGAGCCATAATATTGAATAAAGGAATCACTATATAAATATTTCTAATTTTACTACTATTAAGTTAGAATAACTAAAGTTTATAATGCTTCTTAATTGCATGTGCTGCTTTTTTCGGTCCTAATCCTGTATTATCAATAGATAAAGTAGCTGAGCTAGGAATTTGAGAAAAAAAGTGCCACTTCCTCAAAGAGTTGTGCAGACTTTTTTTTGTCTTGAGTTTTAGAAAGTTCATTCGTGAGGGATACCTAACCCTATGATATAATTCTGGTTCAGAGCAAGTTAATTGCACAAAATACAAATTAATATTATATTTTTGAGTTAACCTGAACAATGATTTAATGAATTTATCATCTTCATTAGGGACATAACAAAAAGTGAAAATCATACCATGCACTTTGTCTAATACAGCAGCTTCTATTAATTGAATTCTAAATTGGGAGCTTAACTTAAAGAAATTAGAAGTACCAAAATCAAGGATTGAACTGATTAAATCAACTGTCAAATGATTATGAAGAAGTTTGTAGTTTGTAATCTTTTGTAATTCTTTTGCAACTGTATATTTGCCAACGGCTGGTGGACCGTAAATTACAACTAAATTCATCAAATTATCTTCTACCCTTTTCTATTTTACCAGATAAAAGGGCTCTTAGACTTTGGTCATTAACTTTAATAACCTGCCATTTAATTCCAGGAATATCGCCTTTAGCTCTGCCTTTTGTACCACCGATACATTCAATTAAGACTTCATCATGCTCATTGATTAATTTTATAGCGTTATAGCCTGGGACAAAAGCTTGTACTTTTTTTCCATTTTTCATAACTTGACAAGAAACACATTTTCTCATAGCAGAATTTGGCTGTTTTGCTTCTTTTTGGATTTTTGCTAAAACTATTGCTTTTGCTTGAGGTGCCCCTTTTAAGGGATCAGATTTTGCTTTCAATCTTAATGTTCTCCTTTTGAACCATTGGTTCTGCCATCTAGCATGTTTTCTTCTTTTCTTTAATTTTTTCCCTGCTAACATACCAGATGCTTTATGTCCCATAGTATTTCATGCTGATGAACAATTTATAAATGTTTCTAGACCACCGTTTTAATCATAGGCAATGGTGCAAGAGAGCATACTATTTCTAAGGCTTATGAAAAAAGTTCTAAAGTTGGGAAAATAATTGTTGCGCCTGGAAATGATTTTATTGCATACAAGAGAGAGAAGGAAATCTTAGTAGATAAAAATTGCTCAGTAAGAAATTTAAGTTCAATATTGGACGTGGCTCTAAAATTCAAACCAGATTTAATTGATGTGGCTCAGGATGATGCATTATCAATTGGAGCTGTGGATTTATTAATGGATTATGGGTTTAGAGTATTTGGACCAACAAAAAAAGCATCTGAAATTGAGTGGGATAAGAAATGGTCTAGAGAGTTCATGCAAAGATATAGTATCAGGCATCCTGATTTTATGTATTTTAACTCTGAAACAAATGGAGTAAATTATATTAAAAAAGTTTATCAGCAAAAGTCAGATAAATTACTCTATGTAAAAGCTGTAGGTTTATGTAGTGGAAAAGGTTCAAAAAAATCAACAAATGTTAATGATGGGATTAAAAATGTTGAATCTATGAAACATTTACCTAATGATTCTGGTAAGATAACTGGTGGGATGGGCGCAATTTCACCAGCCATGGTGACATCAGGATTTGAAGGAAAAATTGCCAAAGAATTTATCTTAAAAGCATTATGTGGATTAGAAGCAGAGGGTAGACATTTCAAAGGAATATTATATCTAGGGGGTATTATTGTTGGAGATGAAATTTATAATATTGAATATAATGCAAGGTGGGGAGATCCTGAATGTCAAGTTGTTCTACCTGCTTTGAAATCAGATTATTTTGATTTAGTGAATGCCTGCATAGATGGTAAATTACAAGATGTAGACTTTGATTTGGATGAAGGATCAAGGGTTTGCGTTGTTGCTGCTTCTAAAGGATATCCTGGAAATTATGAAAATGTGAAGGGTAAAGCAATTTATGGTTTGGAAAATATACTAGAAGTGAATCCAATAACGGTTTGTGGTGCTGGAATTAAAATGTCTAATAATAAATTTTATGCAGATGGTGGAAGGTTATTTAGTGTTGTAGGTATGGGAAAAGATATCTTGGAAGCCAAATCTACAACCTATTATGGAATTTCTAATACTAGTATTGAGGGGAATAATTTACATTATAGAATAGATATAGGATGGAGAGATATTGAGAGGTATTTCAAGAAGCGTTAAGTACTGATGATTTTTTTTTCTTGCAATAAAATTTCAATCTGTTTTTCAAATTCATCTATTGAATTAAATTCGTTTACAAATTGTATGTCGGCTAATTCTAAGCATTTTTGAACTTGCTGACCTGAATTTGGTTCGTTAATTCCCCTATCACGAGCCTCTAATCTTAGAAATTCATCATAAGTTTTAGGATCGGATTCTTTATTTCTGATTAATAGTCTTTTGAATCGAGTATCAATTGATGCTGTAACTCCTATTAATAAGAAATTACCTAATTTTTTTAGAATCTCTATTTCACCTGGATTTCTAATGCTGTCAATAACTGAATTTTTGTTAAAGTCAATTTTATTTATTATTCTTTCAGCAAGAATTTTATTTCCGTGTTTATTCCTAAGTTCATTTCCAATATTTTGTAAGATTTCTCGACTTTTTGATAATCCTTTTGAGTCTGCCTCATCTCTTACAATCTGTGATAGTGAATAATAAGAGAATCCTTTTTTAACAAGATAATTAGCAACTATATCCTTGCCTGATGCAATTGGTCCAGTTAATCCGATAATTATTACCACAAAACTCAGTATCTTTTTTATTTAAATAGTTTTATTTAGTTTATTAATATATTAATTACAATGATAAAAAAAATTAAAAGAGAGTTGAACTTATATTTATTTAGCCTTGTTATATTAATTTTATTTATTGTAATATTTTTCTATTTTAAAACAAATAATACAAATAACTCGGATAGTGAAGATACTGATTTTGATGATGGCCTATTTTATATTGCAATAAATCAGAAAGGTGCTAGCAATGATAATAATGGATTATATCCCTATTTTAAAAGTGATCATGATGGTCCTTTTATGGATTTAAATTTTGATAAAAGTAAATTACCAAAGAATAAACCATTTAAGATTATTCTTGGTGGGGGGAATTATAAAGTACCTGATAATGGATTTCATATATATCAATCAGGTAATATTAATGAATATATAATAATTTCAAATTTTAGAAATGAAAAAGTGATTATTGATGGAGATAATAAGGATATTGCCTTAAAAATTGATGGGTCCTATATCAAAGTTGAGAATCTAGAGATTAGAAATTCTAAATTGTATAATATTATATTAAAGTTTTAACTACTGCAAGTGATATTTTAATAGAAAATAATGAGATTTATGATTTTAATAGGGAAGGTATTGATGTTTTTGGCAGTAATGTCAAAATTACAAATAACTATATACATTCAGGAAAAAAAGTTTTTACTGGTAATAAGGAAAGTCATTGTTTCTTAGCAAAGGGTGGATCTGAAAATGTTTTATTTAATAATAATAAGTGTGAAGATGTTGATAGTGATTGGGGAGGAGCAGTAATTTTAGGCGGGGTTTCTGGGACAAAATATACTTTAAAAGACAAAAATGGGAGTTATTATCCACAGGGGAGAAATATTAGTGTTATTAATAACACATTTAATCATATTAGGGGAGGGGCTGCAAGTTTTATTGAGTGCATCGGTTGTGCTTTCAATTATAATACTGTGAATGATGCACTATGGGGCTATAAGTTTGTATCTGGACCTAATTTTGACACAGAAGATGCCACTGTTATTGATAACTATATTAAAATATTGGGGAATGGTTACATTGCTTTAATTGAAGAGCCTTCAGAGATTAGGGAGTTTGACTATAATACGTATTTTGTAAGTCGTGCTAGATACTTATTAAGAGGCAAGAGTGAGTATGAAGAGTCAGCAGAGCAAAGTAGACAAGTTGTTTCTAGTTTTGTTAGAAATATTAGTCAAGACGAACTTGATAGTAAGGGTTATGAAAAAAATTCAACCTATTTATAATAAGAAAGTTTTTTAATTAAGTGCACTTGTCAATATCGGCTTGTTAGGGTTTAAAAAAAGAATGTGCCAAAGGAAGCTCATTTATTTAGCTATTAGTCTTTTTTTAGTATTGAGCGTTGTTTTTTATTTTGGATTTCATAGAGATGTCATTAGGCAAATACAGCGATCACATTTGTTTTACAGCGGACCTGTTGATTTAACTGATCCTCAGTTCTTTAGCTTACTAAAGGCACCATACAGCGCTTATAAC
>JAGVZD010000034.1 GCA_018302805.1 Candidatus Woesearchaeota archaeon
ACCGACTCAACAAATGATGGATGAAATAGACGAGGGATATGACGAGTCCTGAGATTTTCTTTTGTGACACATATGCTTTAGTTGAAATTGCTCTTGGCAACTCAGGTTATGCAAAATATTTAAATTGTATCCTTGTGACAAGCGAACAAAACTTAATGGAACTATACTATGCATTTTTGAGAGACTATGATGAACAAAAAGCAGAAAAGTATTTTCAATTCTGGTCAGATTTTGTAGTTCAAATTCCACAGCAGACAATAAAAAATGCAATGAAATATAAATTAGCCAATAAGAAGGAAAAATTAAGCTATGTTGATTGTATAGGATATATTTTTTCTCAAGAAAATGAAATGAAATTTCTTACAGGGGATCAAAAGTTTGAAGGCAAGATAGGTGTAGAATTTGTAAAATAAGGGCCTGGCCGGATTCGAACCGACGATCGTCGCTTTCTAAGCAGTTCTGCAGGTTCAGCTTTTCTAATAAATTAGAAAATCGACTGCCTTAACCACTTCATAAAATAAATAATAGTTTTTAAGTTAAATTTACAAACACCTCTTGATCTGGATAAATTTCGATTCCTGAACCTCTTACAATACGCATTGCAACAACTTTCCTTTGATGTGCTATACCCCTCATCTTAAGAACTTCTATAGCCCTTTCCCTCATATTTTGCCTTTGAATACTATATAAAATAATTACTCCATCTGCCAAAAATTCTTCTGTTCCTGTAGGACTAAATCTGGTAGGGATCTGGTCTGTTTCTGTAATTAAAAATGTAGTTGCTTGAAGTTCTTCAAAATACCTAAATAATTTTTCAATGTAAATTCTATATGTGTCTTTTCTTCCAATAAATGCCGCAGATATAGCAGTTAGGGAATCTACAAAAATCACTTCTGGTTTGAAATCTCCTGGAATAATTACTGGCTTGACATCAATCAATAGTTCTCCTTTTTCCTTAGCTAATAATGCATCAACATTTCGCATTATATCAAATGGATTTAGTCTTAAAAACATTAATCTACCATCCTTGATATAATTTCTTGCGTCCCAACCAAAGTCAAACATATGTTCAATTAGTCTAGATTCACTTTCTTCTAAGGTTAAATATAAACATTTCATATTATTTTCACATGAATTAGCCATAAGTTGAAGATTTAGGATAGTTTTGCCACTGCCAGTGCCTCCACAAATTATGACTGCTGCTCCTTTTGGGATTCCTTCAACCAGAAGGCTATCTAAACCATCTATGCCTGTTTTTATAAATTTCCTTGAAATTGATCCAAGAGCCTTGCTAGCAAATATAGCTGTATTTATCACTTTTGATCTTTCTTTGTGGATCTCTGAGTGTACTATTTTATCAGGTTCTTTTTCTTCAGTACTTATACTAGAAGTTAAGGTGGCTCTCATTTGTTTTACTATAGACAAAAAATCTTTTGTACTGGTTTGAGAAGGTTTAATTTTTTCAATTTTTGGCATAATTAAAAGCGTTGGTATAAACTTTTATAAAAAACTATCTTTTTATATTCATTAGTGGCTGATAATTTATAAGTGAAATTTCTACTCATATAAACTAGAATAGGGAAAGTTTTTAATAAAGAGTGTATTTTCACTATTTATGCTTAAAGAGCTTGAAGGAATGAAAAAGGGAAGATTAAGCATACTGGCCATAGTCAAGGCTGCTAAACTTCATAATTCTGTAATGGAAAGCATCCAATATTTTACTGCTGTAAGAAATAATGGGATATTGATTTCTTTAACTAAGCCAACTAGATTACTTCAAGAAGAATTATCAGAGAGGAAGATAAATACTAATGATCTTATATTTATGGAAAGTGTTGTTGATGAGTCAAATAAATACAAAAATGTTGTATTTATCCCTTCCTTGGAAGATGTTACCGGAATTTTAATTGCTTTAGATTATTTTTTTAAATTTTCAAGTGACAAAAAATATTTAATTTTAGATTCTATGGATATCTTAAGTATGTACAATAATCAAGATTCCGTGATAAATTTTGTTATAAAAATATCTCAGCAATGTTCAGCTAATAATGTAGATCTTGTAATGATGATGAGTAAAAAAGGCGATGAAAAATTTTTACATAAGATAACATCATTATTTGATAAGACTATTTATGAGATATAAATGGCACTAATTGGGATTAAAGAGTTGGATGAAAGTATAGGTGAAATAGATGAAGGGAAGATTATAGTTATAAAAGGACCACCTGGAACTGGTAAAATAGTTATTGGGTATAGTTTTCTAGAACAAGGAGTGAAAAAAGGACAAAATTGTTTCTATATGTTTTATAAAGAAAGTGTTGAACAGGTTTTTAATGATGTAAAAGACTTTGGAATAGATGCAAGTAAAGTTGTCTTTGCCAATACTAACAATATATTTGAGGGACAAAGTGGCTACAAATTGATAGTGTGTGATATTGACAATCCATCAACAATTGATAAGATTGATTTACTTTTTAAGACAAAAAAGAATGTGAGAGGTGTAATCACTGTGCTAAGTCAAATATTCCAAGGTAAATCAATTTCTACTGCTTTTTACACTGTTAATCATATGAAACAACTTTTAGAGAATTATAAAAAAGGTTCTCTTTTATTTACAATGGAAAAGGGTGTTGTAACAGATCAAGATCTAAAGGATGTAGAGGACTTAGTAGACATTGTCTGTGAGATGATTCCAACAGGTCAAAATAAAGGTAAATTTATAATAAATAAGTGCTATAAAAGAGTGAAAATTAAGAATTTCACTTATACAATAACAAAAAATAAGATTTCGCTTGCCCCTATTTTATAATATTAACTTTGTCCTGATATTTCTGTGTCAGTTATTGACTCGAGCAATATTATCATATCTGGATCGGCATGTTCTTTGAGAGAAATAAAAATTGCCGGCAAGTTTACTTTTCTAATTCTTGCAATGAAATTATATACAAATTTTAATATGGTACTTTTTTCATTATCTAAAAATAGGTTATTTATATTATCAAAGATTACTAGAGACTTAGAGGGTTGAGTTTTATCACATATTTTCTTAACAGCACTGAAATTACTTACAATACTATTCAAATCGGCTGGTGAATCCACATAAAAGCATTTATTTGAAGGTATATTACGCATAAATTTTTTGCTTAAAATATCTACAAAATAAATCAAATTTTCGTCAATAGAATATTTTTTGTATTCCACCTTTAGATCCTCATAACATTTAATGTTTGAAATATATATAATTATAAAACCCTTTTGTTGAATATTCTTTATTAACTTCCAGACATCTTCCCTATATTCATTTTGAACTGCTCTATAAAGCATAATTGAAGAACCCTTCAATGAATCCATCAATAAATTTGCTTGTGCCATTATAATTCTGGGATAAATCTAGTATTTAATATTTACGGAGCATTTTCGAATAAGACAATTAATCTGGAAACTCTTATATGAAACCAAAGTAGGAATGCCAAAAGTACTGCTGCTAGTGCAACAAAAAAATCTAATAAAATTAGATTAAGTAATTCATACATTTTGATGCTCACTAAGGTTGGTGAGAGCAGTAATCCAGTCCATAGAGGTATTGAAGCAAAGCTAAGTGTTATTGCTAAGATTATATCCAATGATACCAAATGGTTTTTCATATAAAGAATTAAATATGAAAACTCAAAAATTAAACCAACTATTATTATAGAGAGTAATCCTATATAACCAAGACCTACCAAATCAGGTAGGCTTTTAATTGCTATAAATGACATTATTATCAATAATAAAGCAATACCTAATCTTCTGATTAAAAATGCAGAGAATGATACAAAAAATACCATTAAAAAAAAGGATAATAAGAATCTTGGGATAATATCTAATTTTTGGATGAGTAAATTAATCCCTAACCAAACAATTATAATGACAATTAATGCAACCAGATGTCTAAATTTATAATTTATGTACTCTAAATTTCTGATCATTCTCTTTTGTATTTTCATTTTGTTTCGCTAACCTTGGACTTTTTTAAACCTATTTTTTTCTTAATGACAAAATATATTTTTTCTAAGGGAGTTGGGCTTTCATATTTTTTTAACATATTTTCAAGAACAGGTAGGATACTTTTAAGTTTTGATATCCTTTCCATATATTTATCAAGTTTAATGTGATATGTTGGGTCATCAATAGTACCTGTTTGAAACCTTTCACTCTGGGCTTTCTTTGTCAATTCTATTAGAATATTATGCTCAAGCTTGTTTTGTCCAATTTTATTAGATATAACATTATATCTTATTTTCCTGTATGATATTGGACCTAATATAATAACTAGGATTACAGTTATAATTATAGAATTTTGATTTTTTTTCAGGAAACCGATACTTTCTTTTGCAAGCACTCCTGTAATGGCCAATTTAGCTAAATTCAATTCTAGGTTAGAATCTGCCTTAGTTAATAATGATTCTGCTTCATCATAACGCTCTTCAGCAAAACTAAGAACTCCTTCATCATACAATTGCTTTGATTCAGAAACATTAACCCCCCTTGCAGCATAAAATTCCATTTTTCCAGCAACTTTATCAATTGAATTATTAATCCTATAAATCTGTACAACAGTATAGTCAATTTCTTGTATAATTTCTCTTACCGATTTATAGTCAACTCCAGTAAATTCATCTCCAGGGCGTTTTTCTATATCTTTGCTCACGGATAATACAAAATCTTTAAATTTTGGATCACTTGATAAATTAGAATCATTTAGAATATCTGAAAAATAAGCAACTGAAAATTCATCCTCTGCAGACTCATAAATATCTTCAAGAAGGTGTGTACTAAAGTTATTCATTTTTAGTTCCTGGATTGTATCATATCCATGTCTGAGAGGTTGCAATCCTCTTATATCCATTTTAGCTTTTATTTTTATCAAGATCTCTTTTGATGAGGCATAATCAAAATTATTGAATGCAATTTCTGCTTGCAGAAAATAGGGTATATCTTGATTTTGGACAATTTCAGTATCGTTAGCATTTTTTTGGATTTCTTCTTTTACAAAGTTAAATAGATTTGAGATTTTATTTATTTCTTCTATCCTAATACTAATAGATTGGTATAACTCATTTACTCTGATATAATCTAGTCTCAAAAGTTTTCTTTTATTATGAATATTTTTAATTTTAAGAAGAAGTTCAAATTGTTCAAGAGTCTCTTTAGATAATTCATTTCTTAGGTGAGATTGAATGTCATTATAATCCCCTGATAAAACAATAAAAGTTATATTTTCTACAACATTACTTAATTCATCATCAGAAATTCCTTGTGACTTGGCTACTTCAAATTGATTTCTTGAATCAATCATAATGTTAATTAGTTCAATTTGCTCTGATTTATTCAAAAGTAAAAATCTTGGATGAATTACTGATGAAGCCGGAACCATGTAGGCATAATTAACTAAAAATACAAATATCACTAAAATAAATATTCTTTTAGTCATTCTTAAAAATAAACCTAATTATTAATATACTGGGAAGTACTGCTAAACCTCTTATTTCACCTCTAGATAGAAAAATTACACCGATTAGACTTAATAAAATTAGTAGTATTATAAGAAAATATAATCTGCTAAAATTATTTTTTGTTTTTGTTTTCATCTTCATTTACCTCTTTTAGATTTTTTTTCTTAGCCATGTCGACTTTATCAATCTTCAAATCACTTAAGATGGAATTTTTTTGTGGTAAAGATATATCTGTTTTAGTTTGTGGTTCCTTAGGAATTGATTTTGACTGTAATTCTTTAAAAAAATTCTGTTTTTTCGACTGAACATCCTTCGCTGTTTCAGGGAAATATGTTTTTAATTCTGAGAATGTTAATCTTTTAGGCTGCTGTTTTATAATTGTTGAATCTTGGGGTTTTTGAGTGGTGGGTGGTGTTGATGGAGATATGGGTGCAGGATTAGTAGAATCTGATTTAATATCAGATTTTGATATCTCGGTTTTCAAATTTTTAAAGGACACATTTAATCTCTTTGGAGGCCGCCTGAAAAGGATTAAATTCCTAATTCTTTGTGCAATTTTATTAAGAAGATTTGTATATTTTTGAAGTTTTGGCTTGATTATATTATACATATTATTTAATTTTCCGTATGTTCTATTAATTTTATTCTGCTTATCTTTTTCAATATTAGCTTCAAGGATAGCTTTTTCTTCATCTATTTCTACTAATCTTTCACGACCACTCTTCATGGATAATTCAAATTCTGATTTTGTAATGGTTTTATCAATGTAATATTTTGATTGAACTTGCTTTAATTCTTGCGTGAGAATTTCTCGTTCTTTTAGAATTTTCCTTAATTCTTGTTGATTGCTAGTTATAAATCCGACCCTCTTAGTTCTAAGTGTAGCTTTTGATTGTTGAATTACTGATAACCTTTTTTCAAATTGTTCTCTATTTCTCTGATATTCATAATCACTTAATTCTTTAAGAACATAATACTTATCTTGATTTTGTTTAAGTAATTGATGCAATGTTTCTTCTTCTTTTTCTAGGTTTGCTAATCTATATTGAATCATACTTATAACTAATCTTGTGTAACCAATATATGCACCTACTACCAAAACTATTAATCCAAGAATTATTGCCCACCAATAGTTCATTACAAATTTTAGAATATTTATCTTACTTTTAGTTTCAAGTATATATGTTAATTGCGCTTCGTTGAGTGATTGTAATGAGACTTCAAAATCTTCTCTTTGAAATGATTCTGTAGCTACTTTCACCAGTTGTTTTGTTCCTTCTAATGGAATTCCTCGTTTATCAGCATCTGAAATTTTAAATTCAATATCTGAGAATAATTCCTTAGCTTTGAACGCTTGCTGTTTCTTATCCAATATTTGCTTGGCTAATTGATTAGCTAGTTTATACTTTTGATCATCGTAAGCCCTTTGTGCCTTTTCAAGAATTACTATACTTTTACTAACAGGAATCGATGCGTTGTCCATATCTAGGATAGCTGCCTTTGCCTCATCTATTAGTTTTTTAGTTTCTTCGCTAGATTCTTCTGTGACTATTAAATTGATAATTCTTTTATCAGTTAATATTCCTTTCTGACCATTTATGGTAACAGCAGCTGTAATTAAAGCTTCAAGTATATAGGTGCTTTCCTCAAGATATCTTGGTGCATCTATTAATACTGTAAATGATTTACTTTGACCAAATGCTATATTATTCAATTTATTAGGAGTTACTTTAATATATTTAGTTAAGAAACCGTTAATATTAATTGAGGCTTCATTTATTACAGATCCTTTTTGAACATTTGATACATCTAAAGTGAACTGATTGCTTTTACCTCTTAACAATGTAATAGTCTTCTGACTCTCGGATTTGAAGATTGATTGGGCACTGACAATTCCACCACCACCTCCTCCTCCACCTCCCCCTCCACCGCCACCACTTGATGAACTTGAAGAAGTAGTTGTAGCCTGTTCATTGGAGCAATCAGCATCAACTGACCTATAACAACCAGTACCACAGACTCCATCTCCACCATTACACGCTACAGAGACATTAAGGGAAGCAGAATCATTATTTGCACTGGACACTCCAAAACTTTTCATTTGAGTTGTACTATTAGCATCATATGTTGCGCTAGTACCAATAATAATTGTAATATTATTGTAAAATCTTTCATTTACAGTAAGATTAGATTTATTTAATGTTAAATTTCCAGTACTTAATGAAAATCCTGAGGGTAGAGACCAATTTATTGATACATTGAATACAGTATCATTTCCAACATTTCTCACATACGCTTTGTATGTTTCCACTGATGATTGAGTTACTGCCGTAGAACCTGATTCAATTGCTACATCTATATAAGGACCTGGAGAAATTGCAGTTAAAGTTGCTGTTACATTATTTAATTGGGGGGACAAAGTACCATTCAAGCTCGTAGCATTAACAGTTATGTTGATTAGGGATGATGATGAAGTTGAGGCAGAAGTCGCATTAATAGATATTGATTTTACTGCATAAGATGATAATTGGATTGTAGTAGAATCGTTAAATGTTACTGAAGCATCATTGGAAGTCAATGTGAAATTGGATGTGTAATCTGCTGTGTTGTTAATAGTGATATTCCCAATATTAACTACAGAACTGAAAGAACCAAAGGTTTCTCCGAGAGCTAAAGGAGTAACATTCCAAGATAAATCAAGTTGAATCTCCAGATTAGTAATAGTGGCTAATCTTGAATTACCTAATGAATCATTTGCCGCAACTGTATAATTTATTGTTCCATTTATTGGTGGTGTAAATGAGAATCCAGTGCCACCAAATAATTTAGTAGTTGCATTGTAAACTAAACTTATATTGTTGTAAATTGAATTATTTGAATATTTCCACATAAAAGTTACATTGTCTACTGTTAGCGTAGCGTCAGATACGTTAGCTTGAACACTTATGGTTACATTTGGATCTATTCCATCAGCATCAGCTGGACTCAAGGTTACAGTATTTACCACGGGACCTGTTGTATCAATAGTGAAAACTCGTAATATCGATCTATTCTGGTTACTAGCATCATCTGTACAACTTATATTCCATTGATGGGATCCATCGGGTATTTGATTTACAATGAAATCAGTTAATGTTCCATTAAAGACTGTTGAATTGGTTGTATTAACTACAGAATCTAATATTATAGAACAACTCATAGAAGTGTCTATTGTATCTGTAGTTGTGAAATTGAAAGTAATATTTGATTGACTTATATTTGTTTGATTTGCTATAAGGTTTAATGTTATTAAGGGTGGCTGAGTATCTATCGTGAAAAATATTAGTGATTTTTGGGTGTTTCCAGTAGTATCATTAACATAAAAAGTTATATTATTTAATCCCGTAATACCAGTAAAATTTGAATTTATACAATTTGAAATTGTTGTATTTGTTGATGCACCATTAAGATTATAGAAACAAGAACCTAAAGCTAAATCATCTGATACTGTATAATTAAGGGTTACAAATGTAGTATTTATATAGCTATTATTAGATGGGGATGATACGCTTAAGACAGGATTAACTATATCTTTTATTTCTATAAATCCTTGTAAGAAACCAGTTATTGAAGTATAGTCAAACATTAATAAACCACCGGAAGAAGAAGTTCTTGCAACCGCTAGAGATACATTCCCTGTAAAATTCTGAACTGATTGTCTTACAGTACCAATACCAAATGATGTACCATCATTGGGAGATGTATCAAAACCAACAAACGATGCTGTACCAACAGCTGTAAGTATTCCTGACAAAATATCCACATTGATAAATGAAACCATTATAGAATCATTATCAAACCATATAATTGGTAAATCATTTGCTGTAATAGTTTCTACGGCAGTGGTTGTAATTGTAATATTACTTATATTTTCAACCCATGCATTTATCCTATTATTAATGGCTCCTGCTGACTGTTTAACAGAAATTGTTCCATTTGCTGCTGTTAATCCGCTGGATATATCTAATGTTCCTCCCGAAG
>JAGVZD010000004.1 GCA_018302805.1 Candidatus Woesearchaeota archaeon
GGCATTATTAGCCTACAAGATTTAGTAGTTTTTCAACAGCATTACATGAACCCAGGATGGTGTAGAGCATTTTTTGAACCTAAGCCATTAACAAATTAAATATTTTTTTATTTTTTTATTCACAAATTATGTTTGTACTTAGTAAGGAGACTTGACTTTAAGATAAGGAACTTTCTTGAAATCTTTTATATTTTTAGTTAGCAACTCTGCATTATTTACTCTTGCAGTGGCTGCAATTATAGCATCTGGCATTTCTAAATCAAAATTTCTTTTAATATCTCCTGCTAAAACAGCTATTTGATTAGAAATTATTATTTTATTCCATCTGTGCAAGAATTGAAGTGTTAATTCTTTCCTTTTAATATTTTCACAATCCTTACCTGAAATTAGTTCAGCTTCGGTAATAATAGAAAAAATAACATTTTCTTCTTTAGATAGTGAGTTAAAAAATTTAATAGCTGGCAAATGGCCTCTTAAATGGTCTACAAATATATTGGTGTCAATAAGTATCATACAAACTCTCTCTTTAATCTCTTAGACCAACCTTTCCTAATCTTGCGTTCATATTTTATCCCAATTTCCTTAGAATCAGTCCACAAACCTGCTGTAGCTTTTATTATATCCTTATTCATTTTCACAATTTCTACTCTATTGCCTTCTATGGCAAATATCACACTATCATTTTCTTTTAAATCCTTTATTTCTCTCACGTCTTTAGGCAAGGTGACTTGCCAATTTCTTGTAATTTTAGATATTCCCATTTTACTAATTTTTAATAGTAATTTTTACTATATAAACCTTACTATTTATTTAAACTTTTTAAATATTCTTTAACATATTTGAAGTTATTCTGTTTTGACAATTTTTTCATTTCTTTATTAATCTTGGTCCCATATTGTCCAGCAACTTTTGGTCTATGGGCTATTTCTCTAGACACATTTATACTTTCTGCAAAATATCTCAGTATAATTTTCTTTATATCTTTACTAATTTTTAAACTAGGATCTATTTTCATAGCATTCATAATTAAATCTTTATCTATAAAAGGAGTTCTTATATCTACATCTAAGGATTTTGCAATTAAGTAATCTCTTTCTAAATCAACTTTCCACATTTCTTTTAAACCCCTCCAAGATTCTTTATTAATCTCTTCATTATTCTCTTTTAAATGTCTTTGATAACCACAAAATATTTCTTCAGCCCCCAATCCATTTAATATAACCTTTTCATTACTTTCTTTTGCAAATTTCAAACCTAAATAAGTTACACATGCTATCGAAATATAAACTGGATTAGTATTGTTAAGTAAAATCACGACTATCCTTAAAGCTTCGTCCAAATCTTTTTTATTTAGAATCTTTATTTTCAATTTAAGATTGAGAAGCTTAGCCGCTTTTTCAGAATAAACAACATCCTTAGAATTTTTGAAGCCAATTGTATAGCATGTAAATTGCCTTCCCAAATCCTTACAAATTTTTGCAATTAAAACACTATCTAATCCGCCAGAAAACATTACTCCAAATCTGTCTAAACTATCAATTCTTTTCCTAACAGAATTAACCAAACAATCATTTATAATACTTAAAGCTTCATCTTTATTTGAAATACAGATATTATTACCTTTTCTCAATGAATCTATATAAGATCTCCATTTATTTTCATTAATTAAATTACCATTCTCAATATAATTTTCCATATTTCAATTCATTATAACTATTTTATAGAAACTTCCAATATTAAAGTATATTGCTCAGATTAATTGGTGAAATACCTGCCAAGAATATAACCATAAAAACAATTCTATTTAATAAATGAAGGTCGTACTCCAAGACCAGCATTAACTGCGCCTAGATCATAATTACAATGTACCCCCCTACAAAAAGTCGAAGATTCAAAACAGGCAACACTATTATGAACAGGCGGGAAATAATAGAAATTACCTTCATTTTTAAAAAGCTTGGGAAGTCCGTAAATATCTGCAAATAGAAGCCATTCCATCAATGAAATTGATATAATTTTATCATTTGGGTTATTAGGATTTTCAATTTCTTCCGAACTTAATGGGTTTAACTGCTCATTTAGTATTTTATGTGTATGATTGATTTTTAATGTATTATCTATAATTTTGAATTTAGCATCTAGCCATTCTCCTTCAAAAGTATAGTTTGCACTGGTAATATTATGAAAAATTCTCTTAGCCCTAGAATTATTAATTCTTTTACCATTTCCGGTAAAAGCCCTATCTGAATATAATAAATTTAGAAAATCTACATATTGCCTTATGGTAAGCATTATAGAATTATCATTGAGTAATTCTAGTTGGGATTCTTCCCATGTTAATCCAAAATGACATTTTTGTAATGAAACTAATAAATCTGGGTAAGAATAACTTCCATGTATTCTACCTTCTAAAATAATATACCTATCTAGATCTTCTAAATTTGTATGCTTGATCTTAATATTAACCCTTTTTGGTTTAACAGAAAATCCTTGAAGTTTCGATAAATAATCATCTATTGGCATATGACATTAAAAAAAGAAAAAAGAGATTTAATCTCTTCGTCTTTTGAAGATTAAAATCAAGAAGTAAATTGCTAATATTACTAATGCTATATCTGCAATGATCCAGAATGCTGTAGTTGCACTTCTTCCACCAAATAAGGTTGAAGTAGGTAAGAAAGTTGTGCTTCCACCAGTTACTTGATCCTCCTCATCATTTCCAGATTCAGTATCAGGAGTATCAGTTTCTTCTTCGTCTTCTGGTTGTGGCTCTACCTCATCTTGCTCTTCATCATCTGGTTTTGAAGGTGCACATTGCCCCACATTAAGGAATATAGTATCACTAACAGTGTCACCGCTACCAAACTCGACTTCTACGTCAATAGGATAACTTCCTTCATTAGTATTTGGAGGCACAATAAAATCAAGTCTCTTAGTAGACTTAGCATCTTCGTCATCAGCAAACTCATTTAAGCTAAAACTCTCAGTGATTTCTCTGATGCCAAGAGCTGCATTTTTAATGCTTACAATTACATCATCTTGATCATCGCTTCCAACATTTGCAACCTTCACTACTGCAGCTACAGTTTCTTGACACATAGCTGTTGATGGAGTTAAGCTTGCACTTTCAATTTGAACATCATCATTTTCTAATTGAATTTCAAGATCAAGGGAATCAACTGTACATTCTTCGTCTTCATTGTCTTCGTCAAAAGCTTTGACATATAATGTTAAGGTATCTCCATCGTCAACCTTATCAGGATCATTTGGAACAGTTAAGCTAAATTCAAAGTCTTGGTCATCATTTTCATTAATATTTTCTGATCCACCGTCTTCATTCTCGATCTCTTCACCGTCAGCATCCAAAAGGAATGCTTCAACAGCTACATCAAAGTCATCATTTCCAACATTATCAACATTAACTGAGATATCTATCTTTTCTCCAGGTTTAAATTCATCATTATTATCAGGGTCTTCAATATCTAATCTTAATGAAGTTCCAACAATACCATCACTACATACATCTGGAACAACATCAAAACTTATATCTAATGTGTCACTTAACTGAGTTCCTTGAGCAGTTGCAGTTATTACTCCTGTATATCTCTTTGTTTCCTGATCACTAGGTACATCAAATGTAACCTGAATTACAGCCTCACCATTAGCTTGTATTGTAGGTGCATTTGGCGTAAATCTAATGTCTACTATATCACCATCAGCATCTGTAAATTGTGCTGTTGGTACATTAAAGTTAATTACTACCTGATTGTTTTCATTATTCTTAATCTTAAAAGAATGATTATCATTTAATTCATCTCTTTGCAATTTATTTACCGGCAATGCGCTTAGATCTCTATTCTGAAGATCAACAATTTGAATTCCATTCCCTTGTGTAACACTTACTGTATATGGTAGTGTAGCTGTTGCATTGGTTCCAACTTCTGTTGCAGTTATAGTACCACTATAAGTTCCAAAAGCAGCATCACTTGGCACTGCAATAGTAAATGTAATTGATATTGATACTAGTGGTATTTGAGGTGTTGCTGCAGCTATTGGCGTAGGATTGCTAAAAGTAATTGCACTTATTGGAATAGTATACGCAGGTCCTGTAAGAACTGTGCTAGCAAAATTAACGCTTGTAGCAGGTCCTCTATTAGTTAAAGTAAATCCACCTGTTACAGTAGTGCTTCTTCTACCACTTGGATTTAAAGCATTGATAATGTCAATCCCATTTGGATTGCTTGGGTAGTTAGCTTCAACAACTGCGACGTTAGCAGAACTAAATAAAACTAAAAATATCATAAAAATACTAAAAATACTATTTTTCATTTTAACCCCCCTTCTAAGGTTTAAATACTGTTGCTATTGCTCAGTTATAACCAATATTTAAATGTTTTGGTACTTTGTTACTACTAATAAAAGGCAAAAATAGAAAGGTTTAAATACTGGTAATCAAAGAAATTACAACAATAGGAAAATGCCAATTGATAGATATTTAGGAAAATTAGAAGGAATAAGGACCTCAAATAAGATAATATTACCAGCTTCAGCTCCAAGCACAGATTTCTCTTTAGAGGATCTTACTCTGTCATGGAGAGTTAATGGAGTAGTATACAGAAATGGAATATATACAGTAGATTTATTAAAGGTATTATTATCTCATCGAACTTCAAGAGTTCAAGATCAATGGTCTGAATATTCAAGAAATGCAATATCAAACGCTCAATTTTATGTAGGAGACTTTCCTTTATATTATTCTTTATTCACTTCTTTATTTAAAAATAAAGATAGTGAATATAAACATGAAATAGAGCAAGCAAAATTATTCATAAAAGAATCCATGTTTAAATATTGGTTAAGTACATTGACAAGAATTGCTTATACGCCATCAGGAAAAGATAGAGTTATTCATAATCATGGTTTACCAGATCAATATGAAGTTCAAGAAGAGATTAGAGGCCCAGATGAATGGGTTAAAAATGCTTCTGATAAAAGAGCTTACAAAGCAATACTTGACAGTGAAGATACAGCTGAGATTCAAGCAGTATTCAATTGGATTACTGAAAAAGATGCGTATTTATGGCGTGTAAATACTAAACCAAAGAAAATAGATGAAAGGGTCGCTGGGTTCGTAGCTAATTCCGGCGGGGCGGACCTGGGTTGCTACGGGAATCCTGAGTACTCGAATCCCTCGCTTGGGGTACGTCGTGCTAAAATTAAAACATAAAAATGCCTATCGATGATTATTTAACAAAAATAGAAGGAGCAAGAATTATTCAAAATCATAAAGTTACTCCACCAAAAATTTCAGGTAAGGTATTTATTTTAAAATATGATGAATTTGGCAAGGAATTAATTGCAAAATCAAATAAATTATTTGGAGGAACTGGTGCTGAAATTAATATTAATACATTAGGAGATAACATGGAAATACAAAATATAAACATGATTAAAAGACTTGCATTAATTACTACAATTTATGGAGATAATCAGCTTAAAAGTTGTAATTTTATGCCGATAACACCACTACAATCAGAAAATTTACTAATAGAAAACAAATTACCTATTTCTCTAGCACATTGGGAAGACTTGGCTTTAATTTTGTATAAACCCTATATTAATGGAACAAATTCAACAGAGGCTACAATATTATATACAAGCTTAATTAAGCATAGGTATGATTTAGATTTTGATCATATAGATATGGATTTATATTCACCTTTGCTAATTATTAATGCTGGTTTATACATTGAAGAAGAAATGGCCCATAAAGTGGTACCTTTTGCATTACCAGGTTTAACAGAAGTATATTATCCACCAGTATTAAAAAGTACAACTAAGTTTCGAGGATTTAATTATGGTGGAGATCACGGATTGCCATACATAAATGATATAATCACTGGCGATAGAACTTTTTATTTACCCCAAGACGACAATAAGGGATTGAAAATTCTGTGTAGATTTAATTCTGGGAGTTTATTTGCAAATCATGACAACTTAGCTAGCAGAAGTGTTAATGGTAGGGCAGTTTTCATAGAAAAATCCTAGAATAATTTTAATAAAAATAAATGAAAAAATTTATCTTTTAAGTACATGCATTTTCATCAGGAATGCAATTCCAATTAACATTAGTATATTAAGAGCAGCTAAGAAGATTACCGGTACAGATTGTTCTGGAAGTGGTTCAAAAAATACAATTTGATCAATTTCTTCTTTTTGAACTGTTCTTTGTGGATTACTTATGGTGTTTGAATTAGTATTTGCCTTTACGCTTATAGTAGATTTCTTTGTATTCTTACCAACACTAACTATAGAATTACTTGTTTTTTTGGTACTCTTAGTTTCTATCTTATTATTGTTTATGCAATCATCAACATTTATTGGAACACTTACACTATCACTTTCACTATTGTAATCTAAGGTAACTATAAAATCGTAAACTCCATTATTTATTTTTCCTAAATTAATTGGCACCTGTATATTTTCACTATTATCGTCAGAATCAAATGCTTCAACCTCAAAAGCTTCGCTTACTTTTTCAAATTTCAACTGTTCATTCTGTATTTTTAATATTGCACTTTGATCATCCTTGCCGTAATTCACAATATTAATGTCTAATTTTGTATTCATATCACAGCTTATAACATTCGGATAAAATTCAGCATCCTCAATCCTTAGATCATTATCAAGTAATTCAATATCCAAATTTATATCCTCCTGTTGACATTCCAATCCCTCATTGTCTTGATCAAATGCTTTAACACTCAAAATTAATTTATCTCCTTCAACGTCATCTGCTTCATCAGGTATATCTAACTCAAAGGTGAATTCTTCCTTGTCTCTTTTATTAATTTTCTGTCTTTCATCATCATCATCTAATTCCTTTCCATTATCTTTGTCATATAATTTTACTTGAACTCTAATGTCTTTATCCACATCATTGTTATTTTTAATTTCCAAATTTACATTAACTTTGTCACCTAATCTAAATTCATCATTATCTCCAGGATCACTAATATCTATTTTTAATTTACCAACATTACCATTTACACAACTATCAAATTCTCCATCACCACTATTATCATTGTTTTGGGCAGTACATTGAATAGAGCAACAATTACTTGAATCAGAAGCTCCAAATATATTCCCATTACAAATCTCATTAATTGTGCAGATATCGCCTCCCAGTTGGCTGCAAGTTCTTGGTGTTGGATTTCCAATCTTAAAAGTTGAGAATCCATTCACATCAAAGCTAAGCATTCTAGAATCAGGATTATATTTAATATTACTACATATTGAAGTTGGACATTCTTGATTTAAGTCATCATAATTTTTAGTAAAACCACTATTATAGAAAATTGTGGGAATTCCATTAAATAATAATCCATATAAAGTAATAGTTGATTTTTGATTAACAAACTCTGAATATTTTCCACTGTTTATACCAACTAAATAAGGCATCATGATTACATTATTATCCAAGTCGACTATATCACTTAGGTCAATAGGTCCAAAAATATTAATTCTCCCAACTCCCTTTTTCTCTAGCACTACATTTTGAATATTTTTTAATTGCTCTTCCTCTAAATCAAGATTTGTTGTTTCTCCATCAAAATAATTAGTTACGGGGTGATCGCTTATTATTAAGTTCCATATCTTAGATGTTGTAAGTTCTCCGTCAGAAATGTCTGCCTTAATTTCATAATTTTTAATTACTCCTTCGCCATTAAACACAAAATTACTTCCACTATTTTTTTCAACACCGTCCACAAACCATTTCACAGAAGTCTGTTCACTATCTATATCAAAAGCATCAATACTAAATTGTAATTGATCTGTCTCTGAAATAGCAGGATTAGTATTACTTGGATTAAAACCTCTTACTCTAGGTGCATCGTTGACAGGATTTACAACAACTATAAATTCATTAGATGTTACTTCCCCTCCATTATTATCTACAGCTTTTATCTTTATTCTTTCAGTTCCATAATAATCTTCCCTTGTCCTTAGGATGTCATTTTCATCTATATAGAGATTTTCATTTCCATCTGTACTATATAGTAATTCATCATTATCAGGATCATCGAAATAATTATTGAGTTCTATATTAGCTGAAGTATCCTCATTCATATTCCAATCTGAAATCGTTCCGGTAAACACAGGGGCTCTATTTAAATTGTTAACAGTAACTTTAATACTTTTAACAGTTGTTAAATTTCCATCACTCGCACTTATATTTACAAAAAACATTCCAGCATCCTCATAATCTGTTAGATAAGTGAATATATTACCTTCTTTACTAAATCTAGTATCGTCAATACTTAGTTGAATTTCATCATTATCACGATCTGAAGTAATCACCTCAATTCTGATAAGCTCTGCCTCATTTACATTAATTTCTTGTATATCCTCTATTACAGGAGGATAATTCATGTCAACTCTAAAAGTAAAATCAAGCGGTGCAAATGATTCAGTATATTGATCTTTGCATAAAACATTCCATTTAAACACCCCATCAGGAATATTTGTAACACTAAAACTCCTTTCAATATTATTCCTAGTTGAGAGCTCTGCCAACCTTTCCATTGTTCCGTTAGTGGAATTTAAATTACTATAGAAATAACAAGTGAAACTTTGTGCTGAATTATCTGTAGCCAAGTACTTAAAGCTTAATGCATTTATATCACTAAAAGAATTATCTGCAGGAATCAATAATGTCACAACTGGTGGAATTAAATCTGCATCATTATCAAAACCTTTAGTGTTTTTTTGCAAATTCCAGTCTTGATTAACATTGTTATCTATTCCATTAGGTTTTCTGCTCCAAGTAAATATACTATCTTGTTGGTCACTAAGTTGATTCACTTCATCAATTAGTTCATTTCTACTATTATACAATTTCAATATTTCTCCTTCATCATCTAATCCAGAATTAACACTGATAATATAAAATTCATTCCTGCCAATAGAATCTACACCTATTTCTATAATATTATCAGAATTATCTTTAATATACCAATCAGTTATATTTGCACTTTGATTATTTGGATTAAATAATTCTATCCATTCATTATTTACATCAGTCCCTTCAGGATTGAATTCAATTTCATTGAAAACAACTTTAGGTTCAATTATTATATTAAAAGTATCACTTTCAGATAATCTACCGTCACTCACTCTAACAAACGAAGTTCTTGTTCCAATTTCATTTAATCTTGGGATCCACACACCATTTTCATTAAATGGTTCTCCATATGTAATTGTTAGTGGATCATTATCAACATCATTTACAACAGGCTGCAAAATTAATGCATTTGTTGCTACCACATACAAAGTATCGATATCTTGAATTGTTGGTCTATCATTGACTGCATTTACATTTATTGTTATTCCATTACTACTTGATACAGCTTCGTGAGTATCAGTAGCTGTGAATTTAATAGTATTATTACCAAAGAAATTTAAATTTGGTTTTATTGTAACCTTATTATCATCATTTATTAGTATGCTTATATTGGTATTATTTATTACTCCAAATGATAATGCATCATTTTCATAATCTGCAAAATAAGTATCAAGGTCAAAGAAGTTATTTAATTGACCATCCTCATTAATATTTATTGAATTTGGAAAATTACTTCTTAAAATTGGAGCATCATTCCTGCAATTTTGATCAATATTATCAATAATTTCTCTTGCATCAGGATTTATATTGCTATTTGAATCATCACAATCATTGCCACCAACAATGGATGATACAAAATCGTCTTCATCTAAATCATTTAAATCTGAACCTGAGCAGTCCTGATCTATATTATCATATGGTATTTCTATTCCATCAGGATTAATTTGTGGATTTGTGTCATTGCAATCCTCATCAGAGAAAAACCCATCATTGTCTAGATCCTCTCCGTTAAGTGTCCATAAAATAGAATTTTTAAATAAATTTTTTGCATTTGTAGTCCAGTATCTACTATCAGTTATTCCAAAAAATACATTTCTCCCTTCAGTAGTTTTTCCATTGAGTAATAATGTTCCTGGTAAAGCCGCTGCTATAACACTATCTCCAGGATCGTTCATTGTAGAATCAATTTTAACCAACCTAACAAGAGTATAAATTCTTCTTAATGCGTGGATTGAAAGAGATTCAGAACCTTCACAACATGTTGTGTAAACTTGAATATCTATGGGCATTCCAGTATTAATCACGTGTTCTGGCTTAATATTTTTAATTTTTAAAGGCTGTGACCCCCCTATTTGAGTTGCGCTCCTACTTGAAAAACCAAAGTCATCCACATACATTGGATTCACAAAAAGAGAATTATGACTATTAATTACCTGAGCATTTAATCGAGTAAAAACTTGATCACCAATTAATAACATTCCATAAGAGTTTAAATCTACTGTACCTAAAGAATTATCATTTACAATATCATATGTCAATCCGAGTTCATTTAATGCTTGTGTAAAACTTGAATCAGTTCTGTTATTAACTACAATATATGCTACATCTTTTGCGAAAACACTAGTAACAATTGATAAAAAAACAATTAATACAAATCCAATAAACACAATAGATTTCTTCATTTTAACTTTTTTTTAAATAATAATAACCTCCAAGTATTGCCACAATAATTAAAAGAGATACAAATAAAGTGGTAAATTGATTTTCAGGCAAATCAAATTTTTGAACATTATTTCCAGTTATTGCTGTTCCATTATCCACATTATTGTCTGTTTCTTGATTTTCACCACTATCTGGCTCAACTTTAATATCCACTCCATCATCTGTGTAATTTAATTTACTATCATCAGTACCTTCATTTGTATCTTTCTCAGTTACTTCTCCATCAGCAATGATAATTAATACTGCAGATAGTCCAACAGACTGACCTTGTTTTGGCCTAAATGATACAATAAATCTAATTTCATATTTTCCTGGTTTTTTAACATCTACTTTATATCTCGCATCCTTACTTTCCCCACTTTTAAGAGAAAATGTTGGATCTTGGATCTTAACCATATTGCTAAACTCATCACTGACACTAATATTTACATCAACAATTTCGTCATTAGGATTATTTACCTTAATTACCCTATCTAAAGACTTTGGTAATTCATCAGAATCAATCCTAACTACGGCCCTTGCATTGCCTATAGATGCTGTAATTGCATTAGTATCTATAGTTAACAATAATAAAATTACCAATACTGCACATGTAATACTATAGTTCTTTAACCCCATATTTTATCACCACTGTACAATTTAATATTTGATAACTACTATAATATGATAAATAATATTGGGTATATATAAATACATTATTGTGTTAGAAATATAGCGATGAATAATATATATTATAGAATTAAAAAATTAAGAAGTAGTAAAAGAAATATCTTGTACTATAAAATTTCCTGCTTCATCAGTGATCTTAAGATCTACATTATGAATGCCGCCCGTAAAGGACTTCCTAGTTATGCAATGACCCTCATTTAGCCGGTTACAAAGTGTTCTCCACCTTGGTCTCATCTCTGAATTGTCATAATACTGTACAGAATCAAAATTTATTTCTGTTATCCCAAGATCAAAGTTAACGCTCCGTCCAATAACCTCAAAATTAATAGAATTCAAAATTGGCTCGGTTGTATCAACTAATAAATTTAAATGTCTTGAATCAACCATCATGTCTGCAATATCTATAATCCTGAACCAATATTCTATAACTTCATTATCATAATCATCCAAGTTTACATTTGTAGTACAATATCGCTTATTTCTATCTGTTGCACATTCATTTTCCTGATCAATCAACTTGTTTCTATATCCCGTACCCGGATTACCATAATTTAAAATAATCGAACTAGGATTATCTTCTTTGAATTCTATATAGAATAAACCAGAAGCAAAATCCCCTTTTGGAAGGGTTTTACTAATTCTTGGTTTTTTGCTATCTATAAAAAAACTTCTGTTGACAAAAGCTTCATTTCCTATAGGATCAGATGCTCTAAATGTCAGATCATTTAATCCTTCTTCAAAACTTCTTCTCCCAACATAACTTGTGCAATCTGTGCAAATTCTAACCCATCTACCTCTCCCATTAATGTTATTAAGATAATAAATATCTGCTAGTTCATCAACATCTAAATTTACTATTAATGATTTAGAATTATAAACTTGGTTTTGAGCAGGATCAATAATTTGAAGTTCAGGTGCCTGTCTATCAATAGTATGATTTTCTAAGTATGAACAACTTAATCCTTCGGAGTTACATATATTTACGCTAGTTGGGCAATATACATTCTCTGCTATCATATTAGTACAAAATTGACATCCAAAATCTGAATCACATGTTCTATCAGGGATTTGTGAATTACATCTTGAGAATTCTATAGTCTCACCTCTTGTTAAACAAAGTAATCTATACTCTGCGTTTACTTTAACAGAAACTAGTACAATTGATAATACCAATAAGATCATAAGTATAATATTTTTTTTCATTTTTTACTCCTTATATAATTAAAAAAAGAAAAAAAGTTGGCCCTTAGGCCATTTGCATTTAAATAGCCTCTCCCCAGAAGAAGATCTGACCACTGTCAAAATCACCATTACATGGCTCTGGTAGATCTAATCTAAAGGTTAATGCCATTTCTGCACCCGGTGCTAAGATATTAGCAGGGTAATAAGGTCCTACCATTGGTGCTTGCAAGATTTCTGCGTTGTTATAGAATGGATCTGGGTTATTGAAACCAATACCATATTCTATGTTTACATAACCTTCAGCGTCTTTATTCCTATCTCCATCTACACCATCATTTTGTAGATCATCTGAAGTGGAATATGCACCATTAGTTGCATAGTACCTAAATGCACTCAAACTTAACTGATTAGTGTCTGGGCATGCTGCATGGCTACTAGATGAGTCATAAAAGTCTGTACCTGTTATGAACATGTCTAGCATTACACCAGAGCTTACATCAGCCTCGTTTCCAACTAATAATGTTTCAGAGTAGGCACTTGTTCCTGGTCTAACCTCGTCAAAGCTTAATTCTCCATCGATATTCAAAGCAATTACTGGGTTTAAGAACCAGAATTCATTTTCGTCCATTGTGTCAGATAATCCATCTATGTCAGTTACTTCAACAGTTATGAAGAATTCACCATACATAGAGTCTGCTGTTTCCACAGTGAATATACATTCATAGGCATCCATGGTATCTGCATCAAATCTTTCAAGTCTCTCTTCAAGTATTCTTGCGTTACAAGATCTTGGTAAATCTGAACCATCTCTGACGAATGTTCTCTGACAGTTAACTTCTACGTCATTTCCTGACCCTTGTTCGTCACCGATTGTTGCAAATACATGCTCTATTTTTTCTACTCCGTTCTTATCCTGAACCAGAACATCCCATGTAATTTGCTCTCCCTCGAAAGCATAGTTGTTGATTCTTTCTAAAAGTGGGCGTCCGTCTTCTGATATTCTACCTGGCTCAGTTGCGTCATCATACACAACTCTAGAATCACACATCCAAACTCTTGGGGCGTAATCTTCTGTGTTGATGTCTGGTGTTATACCATCTCCTGTACTAACTGCTAAAGTAGCTGGAATCACTGAAATCGCTAGAACTAATGCTACTAAACTTACTAAAATATTTTTCATCTTTTTTTAACCTCCATAGTTTTTCTATAATCGTTCCAACAATTGGTTGGCTGTCTCATTAAAGACCATGAACTGATGCAAGGAATGATCCTCTTTTCCATATTAACACCTCGACTTTACAATTATTGCATCACTATATCGTAACCTCGTATTTAAATATTATCATTATTAAGTGTATATATTATATTATTTAATATTAAAATAACATTTTGCAATCTCTATAAAGTAACTACAATTTAACTAATACCACTATTAAGAAAATTAAGAATAATAACAAAACAAAGTCAACCAAGAATAAAGTACTAATTTCTCCCACTTTAATGACCTGAACAGGTTCTATTGGCTTAGATGACTTATCAGAGCCCACAACTAAAAGAACTTCAGAAGTTTTGTTTGAGGTCCTTGAATCTATAGTTTCTTTGCATTCAACTTCCAGTATAACATTATCATTTTCAGTTTCACCATCAAAAATTACATCAATATCTAAATTATAGCTACCTTCTACTGCCTTTTTTGGAATTAGAAGGTCTAATTTACTAACGAATTCATCATCTTCATCACCTAACTCATCTAAATCAAAGGAATTACTTATTTTATTCAAATTCAGTCTATCATTTCTTACTTTAATTTCAACATCTTCAAGATTTTCTTTGCCTATATTTGACACTTCAGTAATTAAAGTTGCTATTTTTCCACATTCAACTACAGAGGGAAGTAATTTTATAGAATCAATGTTCACAGCCTCGTCTTCAAATTCTAGGTCTATATCTACTGCTTCTTCTTCACATGCTCCCTTTTCACTATCCTCATCAAAAGCTTTTACAAATAAAATAAATTCATCATCATTATCTATACCTCGAGCCTTGGTAGGAATCTTGAATTCAATATCAAAATTTTCATCTTCTCCAGGACTTAATCGTTCATCATCACTATCTTCTTGGGAAATTGTATTTTCTTCATCAACATTATATAATGATACCTCAACAACCACATCTCTTGTTTTATCTCCTAGATTTGCTACTTCAACCTCAATATCTATAGTTTCACCCAACTCAAAATTTTCAGATTCGTCGGGTTCAATTATTCTTATTTTCAAATTTCCTGTTTCACCAGAAATACAATCATCAATATCATTATTATCTCTCGCAGTAACATTAAAAGTTAAAAAAAATAATAAAAAAATAAAAACAAATCCTTTAAACTTACATTGTTGGGGCATGGTCACCTCTTTTTACTACAAAGTAGTTTATCAATCAAACCACTCTAGATTCCTAACAACAATTGGATTTGCTATATAAATACTATTGTGATTAGAATAATATAATTAATTTGTAATAATTAAAATTAGTACATGAAAAAGTAAATTATAAAAAAGAATATTCTACATATTGTTTTTATAAATTTTTAGGAAGTAATTTCCTGCCTTAGATAATTAAATTCTATAAAAAAGCATATAAATAGACAAATATTTTATTAAGTAATGAAATATGAATATAAATTATTTCTACGGGTTCTATTTATTTTTTTATTTAACGCAAAAATAATGTATTATTTATTCTTTATTCCAACTATAATCTTTCCATACTTAATATTAAAAATAATAGGTTTTAATATTATGCTGGATTTTTCCAATAGTAACTTATACTTAGATAATATCATTCTTAACTTTATTTCAGCTTGTGTAGCAAGTACTGCTTATCATCTTCTATTAATTCTAATCCTTTTAACTAAAGATTTAAATATTAAAAAAATCGTCAGTATGTTTCTTCTAGGCAGTTTAATGATTCTGGCTATCAATATCATTAGGGTAGTAGTCTTGAGTTACACCTTCATTAATTATGGATATGAAGCATTTAATTCATTACATCTCTTATTGTGGAGAGGAGCAGCTTCAGTTATAGTTTTTTTAATCTGGATTATACTCATAAAAATCTACAAACCAAAAGCAATACCTGTTATAAGTGATCTAATTTATTTATATAATCTAGTAAAAAAGAAAAAAAGAGCTAGAAAATGATACAAGCGTACCTGAAACCAATACTTCATTTTATAACCTCCGGCTTATTAGGAGTTTTAACTTATATTTTAGTGAAGAAATTACCCCTAAATGAAAGAAAAAAAGAAAAAGTTGCTCTTGTCTCCGCAATTTTTTCATCAATATTACTCCACAATATAATTGATTTTGGTCCAGGATGGTTTTGAAATGTCAAAATTAGCTGTTTTTTTAATAAGTGGATTATCCAGTGTGGCAATAGACTTAGATCACTTTATTGTACTTGAACAAAAAGGTCTTCCAATAACCTTATTTAATTTAAATATGTTTGCCGGCCGACCATTTCATATACCAATTTTAATTATCATTGCTATATATTTATTATATTCGCTTAAAAGTAATAGCTAATTAACTTAAAAATTACCACTAATATGTAGTTTTCTATATAACTATTGTATAATAATTAATTATAATAATGGATTTTCATTTATATTAAGCAAAATGAGGCTTATAACAGTACTAATCCCATGCTACAATGAGGAAAAAGGAATAGGTAAAGTAATAGATAATATCCCTGTAGATAAGCTAAATGCATTAGGTTTTTCAGTTAAAACAATTGTTATAGACAACAATTGTACAGATAATACAGTAGAAATAGCCAAGTCAAGAGGCACCATTGTAGTTAAAGAACCAAATAAAGGCAAAGGTAATGCCTTACTTAAAGGTTTTAATTCAATAGATAAAGATACAGATATAGTAGTAATGCTTGATGGTGACAACACATACCAAAGCAAAGAGATGCTCAGATTAATAGAACCTATATCTAATGATTTCTGTGATGTGGTTATAGGTACAAGATTAGGTGGTAAAATAAATATAGGTTCAATGAGTACATTCAACAGGATGGGTAATTGGACTTTCACTTTTCTTGTTAGATTAGCTTATCATGGTAATATACTAGATGTTTGTACAGGATATTTTGCTTGGAAAAGAGAGGTAGTAGATTCACTGAAACAAACTATTAGCGCAAGTGGTTTTGCTGTGGAAATGGATATGATAACTAAAATGGTTAAAATGGGTTATCAAATTTACTCTGTTCCAATAACCTATAATAGAAGTGAGAAAAATTCATCTCTTCATCCAATTAAAGATGGTTCAAAGATTTTTGGTACTTGGTTGAGGAATTTATCGTGGAAACCTAATGGATATAGAAAATGAAAATAGTATTCCTGGCTCCAGAATTTTACAAGACTTGGGGGGGTGTTGGAATTTATTCTCTCGAACTTATTAAGGAATTGTCCAAGATTAAAGAATTAGATATTCATGTAATAACTCCAAAAACAGAATCCAGTCAAATTGCACAAAATAATGAAAGCACGTTAGAAGATAAAATAACTGTACACTCTATATCTACTGCAAGGGATAATTTTTACTACAATTTTAAATTTCAAATAGCAATTTTGAGAAACTTCAAGGGATTGAGTAATAAACATAATTTTAATTTAATACATTCCGCAAATCTTGTCAATATGCCCGATATCTTTCTAAAATTTACTAATAATAAAATACCTTCCATAACAACAGTACATACAACTATCAATGGACAAATAAATGGATTTCTCAAAAGCAATTTAGATCCAATAAAAATGGCTCAAAGTGAAAGATTAAGCTTATTGGCATACCCTGGAATTAGGTCTTTAGAGTGGATTTATCTTAAAAGAACTAGAAATTTAATTACAGTATCAAATAAATTTAAAGATATATTATATAAAAATTATAAATACTCCGGAAAAATAACATCAATCCACAATGGTATAGACACAAAAAAATATGATTTTAATAATATTGATCCTAGTAAAGCTTACGAATTGTTCCCTACCCTTGAGGGTATTAATAAACCAATAATTCTTTATGCAGGGAGAATAATTACACAGAAAGGTATTGATGATTTTATTAAATCAATGAAGTTCATTCAAGCATCTGGATATAATTTTCACTATTTAATTGCAGGTAAGGGGGATTTTCATAGACTCAATAAATTAATAACTAAAAATAATCTCAATAGAAAGAATATTAGCTATCTTGGATATGTAGAAAACCAAAAATTAAAATATCTTTATAGACTTGCAGATATATTTGTGCTCCCCTCTTACTATGAAAACCTTCCAATAAGTTTACTGGAAGCAATGTCTATGAGATGCTCATGTATAGCTACAAATGTTGGTGCAATAGATGAAGTGATAGATGATAACATCAATGGGATAATCATAAATCCGGGAGATCCAAAAAATTTGGCCAAAACTATTATTAATCTTGCCCTCAATAAAGATCTATGCAAAAAATTTGGCCTAAATGGACAAAAGAAGATATTAAAAAATTTTAGATCAGAGGTGATGGCAAAAAAAACCTACGAGGTATATAAAAATATTATTCATGAAACCTAAATTATTATATGCTATCCCTTTGGTAGGGTCAATAGAATGGTTAAAAGAGAATGGACCATTAAATAGATATCTAAAAGAATTTGAGTATTTACAAAATAATTTTGACGTTTTTATAATATCAAAAGATAAGAAGAAATTTAATTTGTTAAATAAAACAAAACACGAAGCCCTGCCAAATTTACCATTAAATTTTAGAAATATATTATTTTTATTTTTTCCTTTTATCAAACCAAAATATTTTATTGAGTCAGATGTTTACTATGCAGATCATGTATCTTCTGCATTTCCTTTAATTATTGCAAAATTCTTATTCAATAAAAAAGTTATTGTGAGATTTAACTGGGACTGGTCATATTTTGTTAAAAGGGAATATAATTTTTTTACTTATGCCTTTGTCAGTTTTCTAGAAAGAGTATCAATAAAAAATGCAGATGTTGTAATAGCAACTACTCCTTATTTAAAAGAAGTAGTAATAAAAAGATACAAATTCAAAAAGAAAATTGTAGTAATACCAAATTGGATTGACACAGACTTATTTAAACCAATTAAAACAAAAAGAAAAAAGAACTCAATAATATCAATTGGAAGATTAGTCTCGCAGAAAGATTACACATTATTATTAAAATCAATAAAACATATTAATAATGGATACTCAGTAACTTTAATTGGTGATGGTCCTGAAAAAAAAG
Organism: Candidatus Woesearchaeota archaeon; assembly: GCA_018302805.1. GTDB lineage: Archaea > Nanobdellota > Nanobdellia > SCGC-AAA011-G17 > JAGVZF01 > JAGVZF01. The sequence goes on from JAGVZD010000004.1 coordinate 18,785, forward strand.
ATTTATTATCACTTGCCAAAAAATACAATATAAATCTTAATATAATAAATAAGGTAGATAATAGACAAATACCAGAATACTTAAATTCTCATGAATTATTTATATCAACATCCAGATATGAAGGAAATCCGAAAGCAGTTTTAGAAGCAATGTCATGCGCTATGCCAATAGTAGCCACGAATGTTATAGGAAATTCTGATATAATTATTAATGAAGATAATGGTCTAATTACTGACAGAGATGTAAGAAAATTAGGACTAAAAATAACTGAGATATTCAAAGACGATAAATTAAAGAATAAAATATCTAAAAATGCTAGAGAATATGTAATAAACAACTGTAGCTTTGATGAGGTATTTAAGAAAATAACTAATGAATTATTAATGCAAGTTAAAAATGGTTAAAATAAGTATTATTATCCCTTTATATAATGCAGAAAAATACATAGAAGAATGCATAAAATCAATAATAGAAGCAGAACCTTTAGACAAAGAAATCATAATAGTAAATAATAATAGTAAAGATAAAGGACCAGAAATAGTCTCAAAATTTAAGGAAGTTAAATTAATACAAGAGATAAAAAAGGGACCTTCGGCAGCTCGTAATAGGGGCATAAAAGAATCCACAGGAGACATCTTATTATTCTTAGATGATGACTTAGTAATAGACAAAAATTATATCTTGGAAATAACAAAAACATTTGATCAAGATAAAAAGATTTTAGCTGTTGGTGGGATTGCACATTCTTATGACAGAAAAAGCATAATCTCTTTAAGTCATGAAGTTAGATTAATGGGTTATAGCCCTTCAAAACAAGGCATTTTTGAAGTTAAAACTATCCCAACAATGACTTTTAGTACATTAAAAAAAATTATTGATGAAGTTGGAGCATTTGATGAAAATTTAATGGGAGCAGAAGACTATGACATATGTTTGAGAATTAGAAAAAAAGGTTATAAATGTGTCATGAATAGTAAAGCAATTGTATACCATAGAAATCCTACTAACTTAAACAGTTTAACAGGTAGATGGTTTAGATATGGTATAATGTGGGTTGAGGCAAATCAAAAAAATAAAGTTATCAGCGAAATAATGAATACAATTATATGGTTTTTAATGATATTACTATCTATAATATTATTAACAGTGGATATAAAATTTATTTTCTTAACAATAATATTATTTATATTACCCTGGATCATTTATTATTCTGTTGATACTTTAAAATATTTTATTAAATATAAAAAGCCAGAGGCATTAATTTTCCCATTTATACATCAAATATTAATATTATCCAGATGTGCAGGGATATTATATGGTGTCTTGAAAATAAAAAGTAAATAATAATGAACATATTAATAGCTTCTACATATTTACCTCCGTTTGCAGGAGGCGCTGAAAGAATAGCGTTTGATTTAGCTAAAGGTATAAATGAAAAAGAAAATGTTAAATTAATAACAACTTCAAAAAATACAGAATATTATAATAATAAAATTATTAAAGTAAAGTACACTAAAGGGCTTACGTTATTCTATTCAACGCTTGCATATCCATACATTAAAAAATTAATTAAAAATGAAAATATTGAATTAATTCATACACATATGACTCTACCATGGGGTTATGTTTTTAGAGATATAAAAGCTAAAAAATTAATTACATGTCACGGCAGTGATGTTTATCCTAAGAAGAATTTTTTTATTAATAAACTTATTAACGATACTTTTAAAAAAACTAATGTAATAGTCTCTCCAAGTGTCTGGTTATCAAAATATATACATGAGCAATATGATTTTTCTTCTAGAATTATCCCAAATGGAATAGACACCAAATTATTTAGACCTTTAAAAATAGAATCTAAAGAGAAAGTAGTTTTATTTGTAGGAAGATTTATTGAACTGAAAGGAATCAATTTAATATTAAAAGTAGCTTCTATACTAAAAGACTACGAATTTTGGTTTGTGGGAAATGGTCCTTTATCAAAGAAAATAAGTTTACCTAACACAAAAATGTTAGGATTTAAAAATAAAGAAGATCTTATTGAATTATACAACAAAGCAACCTTATGCCTATTCCCATCTAAAAGAGAGAATTTCCCATTAGTGGGATTAGAAGCAATGTCCTCGGGTGCAGCAATAATTGCAACTAAAACAGGATTCTCAGAATATATCTCAGATATGGAAGATGGGCTAATAACTTCAGATAACGAACAAGATATTACTGATAAAATAATAAATTTATCAGAAGACAATAATTTAAGGAAGAAAATTAAGTTACGAGCAAGGAAAACAGCTCTTAAATTTGATACCAAAGTTATGATAAGTAATTACTATAACTTATATGAGGAATTATTGGATAATGGAAACTAAGACTGAATTAATTAATAATCTAGAAAAATTCAAGAATCTAAAGAAAGATTGGAATGAAATTCTAGATAAAAGTAATAATAAAAATATTTTTTTAACATGGGAGTGGTTATTTGAATGGTACAGGAACTTAGCATGCAATATGGAGTTATATATTGTAATAATAAAGCATTCTGAAGAGATTATTGGAATCGCCCCGTTTATTAAAAATAAGAAAAATAATTTTAAAATAATAGAATTCTTAGGATCTTCATTTGTTTATTCTGATTACCTGGACTTAATCATTAAAAAAGAATTTGAAGGTATAGCAATTAAAGAATTATTTTCATTCTTACAAAGTAATTCAACAGACTGGGATATAATTAAACTATCAGATTTTTATTTGGATTCTATAAATAAAGATTTTATTCTTAAAGAAGCTAGTAATAATAGTTTAATATTAAAAACAGAAGAAATAAGTAAATGCCCTTATATTACCTTACCTCAAAAAATGGAGGATTTCTATAGGGGTATTGGTCATGATACAAGATACAAAATAAAAAAAAGTATGAAGAAATTAATGCATTTACATAAAACTTCAATTATATCTGTTAATAATCAAAAATTATTAGAACAGGCAATTTTTATGATGTTCGAGCTTAACTGTAAAAGATGGAGCATAGAACATGGTAAAGGGAGTTTTTATACCAAGAATATCAAAGATTTTAACCTTGCAATTAGTAAAAGATTCTTAGAGAATGGATGGTTAAGGTTTGATTATATGGAAGTCGAAAATAAAATGATTTCTTATTGCTATAATTTTAAATTTAACAATAAGATTTATGGTTATTCAACAAGTTATAATATAGATAAAAAATTCATAAAGTATAGTCCGGGTAAAATACTCCAAATAAAGTGCATAGAAAGTGCAATTAAAGAAAACATTAACGAGTATGACATGTTAAGGGGAACTTCAAAATATAAATATAACCTAACCAAAAAAGAAAGACAGTTAATAAACATATTTGTAGCTAAAAACAACCTTAAAACTAAAATTTATTTTATTTCTTATGATATATATCGTATTCTACTAAAGGTATCACGAAAAATAGTCCCTAATATAATAAGAAAGAAAATAGGAGAAAGATACTTTAGAAAATGACAAATTTTTCCGTTTCAATAGATGTCGAATGTGATATGCCTGATTGGAAACCTAAACCAATACCTACGTTGGAAAATATTAAAGCAATTCCTAAATTGCATGAATTATTTGAAAAATATGATATTAAAGCTACATATTTAGTTACATATCCTGTAGCAACTGAAACTGAGAGTGTTCAAATCCTTAGTGAATTGAAAAAAAGAAACAACTGTGAAATAGGTGCACACTTCCATCCTTGGACCACACCGCCAATTTCTCCATTAGAAATTCAACAGGCTATATATCCATTTCAATTAACAGAGGATATCCACAAGATTAAATTAAAAAATTTAACAGAAGCAATTATCAAGTCCTTTAAAGTTCATCCAAAATCTTACCGGGCAGGTAGGTTCGGATTTGACACAATTGGATTAAGAATAATAAAGGATTTAAACTACGAAATAGATTCAAGTGTGACGCCATTAACTAATTGGGCAGTAGATTATAGAAATTCACCACTAGTCCCATATTATTTAGATGAAACAAATATTTGTTCACAGGCCGGCTCAGGAATTCTTGAAATTCCTGTTACAATAGATCTAAATTTTAAATATCTTAAAAAATTTTATCTGAACTTGCCTGAAAAATTTAAAGGTGGTCTAAAATATATTGGTTTTAAAAGAGTGTGGTTAAGACCATCATATTCGTCCTTTAACGACATGAAAAAAACCTCAATGAAATTAATTAAGAAAAAATGCCCTATACTAAATATGATGTTCCACTCGAGCGAGTTAACAACATCGTCAAGCCCATTTAACAGAACTCAGAAAGCATTGAATAATTTTAACACAAAACTAGAAGAGTACTTCAAATTCCTTAAACAAAATAAAATTGAAAGTCAAACCTTAACTGAATTTAAGAAAGAAAACTATCTTAAACGGTTTTCATAAATACTAACTATATTATTTTGGTAAATTTTATTTAATGCTTTTGAATTTTCAAATTTATAATTATATTCCACATCAAGAGCTTCATTAAATAAAAAGCTTGGATATTGGAATACACCTCTATTTATTATAAGATAATCTATTTTATTTTTAGTTATAGTGTGTTTGTAATTCCCAAAACTCAACCGGTCGCTTAAAATATCTCCCAGTTCATCAGAACTACTTAGGTAGATATTCTTTGTTTCAAAGTCAGTAGAAACATCAAATTCATAAAAACCAGAATAGACATCGAATATAGTAGGGTCTCCGACTATAAATCCTTTAGGTGTTTGTTTCTGAAGCCAAGCCCCAGACTTAAATATTTCTAAATTTCTTGATCTAGGTTCTCCTAACACTATATCTTCATCAAAATTGCGATTTACAATTGAAGGTGTAAAACCGATAAGTAAACTACCTAAAAACATTATTAAGAAAATTATGCAGATCGAAATATTATAAAATTTCTTAGGTGAATTAATCAAATACTTAACCAAAAATGCCAGCGCTATTGATAATGGTATTGTGAAAAACCACAAAATAGTTGTTGAAAAGACCCCTAATCTTGTTCTTAGTAATATCCCTGCAAAAAAATACCCAGTGAAACTGAACATGATTAGAAATAACAAAATTTTTCTTTCATGAAAATTGAATTTATTGTAATATCTGAACACAAAATAAATTAATCCAATAAATGAAAGACCTAAAAAAATAAATTGGGAAAAATAGGATAAAAAAGTTTCATATGCATAATTAATATGTACTGCTGAAGGACCAAAAACTGGTGTGCCTGCTATAGATGATATATCTACATCCCTTTTAATAAAGTCTATAATATCTGAGATATATCCTGCTTCGGTTGTAAATAGAACATTGGCATACAAAACTTCCCACAAAATAAATAGAAATAGAAAAATTACAAAATTTAGCAATAAACCTTTGAAAATATTTGCATTATATTTTACTAAAAATATTTTAAGTATGAAACTAAATAACAATGAAGATAGTAAAATTAAGAGAAATAAATAGGAAGTAGTATGATCGCTAATAATAATAAAAATTGAAGAAATTAGAAAAAGGACTTCATATTCAAGCTTAGACTTTTTAGTGTACCTTATCATGAAGAATAAACTGACAAGTAGAAAAATCTGAGCCATGGTTCTTCTAGAAACAGAAATTGGAATAAATGCAGGGGATATAATCACTAAGAGAGAAGTAATTCCTGCAATTAAATTATCAGATGTCAATTCCCTAGTTATTAAAAATACTAAAATTAATAGTATTATTCTAAATATTAATGGTAATAGATACTTAGATAGTGTAAATGGATCTAAACCAGAAATAAGAGATAAATTAGCTAAAGTTACATGCAATAGTGGATTATATCCATAATAATTCTCTGCAAATCCCTTACCTAAAGTAGGATCTAATTTAGTATTTCTTATTATTAAATTGGATAATTGACTTTCGAATATGGCATCTTTCTCTAGATAAAAAACTTCATTTAAATATGCGATAGGAATAATCCCTATGGTAATTGCAAATAACCCAAGGAAAATAATACTATTCTGCCTATAATAAAATATCAAATAGCAAACTAGTGTAATATTAACCAACATTAAAATCCAAAATAAAAAACCAGGAGCAGAATTTCTCTTTAATAACATATACAAAATAGTTAAGGAAAGTAATAAGATTTGCAATAGTACAAATAAAATAGTTTTCTTTTTTAGTAGATCCATTTTTCTCTTCTCAGTAATATGTATATTGACAATAATAAATTGGTTGTCAACCATGCGATCCCAATTCCAAAAATATCAAAAGTTCTAATCAACAATAAGGATAATGATAAAAAGAAAACGAAGTGATAAATCCCTATAAAGATTAATTTTCTTGTATCCTTTCTAAGTCTGCTTACAGTTATATATGTGGTATTAAGTGTTAATGGTATAGCAGCAAGCGATAATATCAACATCAAATTTAATGAATTTTGGAAATATTCCTGTCCAAATAGTGATAAGACAAATCCCCCCAAAAGGAAAATAGTAATTATTACTATCATTAAAATTATATAACTAATCTTCAATGTTCTTTTAATTGCCACCTTTGAAGATTGATTTGAAGAGCCCTCTGCGAATAAGGAAAGTGCAAGGGAGTTTGGGACCACTGCAATGAAATCCGCTATCATCCAAGCAATATAAAAATAGGCTGTTTTCTCTGGAGATAACATCCTTGTTATTATTAAAGGTAAAATTAAACTTGGTGCCGATATAAATACTTTCATAATATAGTTTGAAACAGAAAATCTAAACATCTCTTTGAGTACATTAAGATTAATATCTACCTTAGGTTTATAATTAAAATTTTTAGGTAAAATTAGTAACAGTATCATAATTGACACAAGTGCAGCCGCAGTCCACGAATAAAAAATTCCAAGAAATCCTAGAGACAAAAGCAAAAAAGGGAGCATTAGTTTAATGAAACTAAACAAAGAATTCTTAATAAACACATATTTTGTGTCTCTTAAAGCAACAAATAAACTGTCACTTAAAATAAATTGCGTCCAGACAACACAACTTGCAATAAAAGAAAGTGCCAATAATAGATTCTTAGATATAAATGAGATCTGTGGGATAAACCCTATTGCAACTATTACAAATACAACAGAAATGATAAAAGAGATCAGAGCGCAAATACTGAAAATAGAATTAATTTTTAGATTTTTTACTTTAGATGTCCCGAGATATCTAATTAAAGCATCGTCAAAACCAAATAGCGAAATAGAGCCTATCAATGTCATAGAAGTTATTAATGTTAGTGCTAATCCAACTTCATAACTATTAAATAATCTCGTAGCAAGTGTCCAAAAAAAGAATCCGAGCCCAGACATGATTGTAGAATTAATTACTAAGAAGAAAGCATTCCTATACAAACTTGATTTGTAAAGATTTTTTAAATTTTTCTGCATTTTTACAACTGAGTAATGGTTAATATAAAAAGTTTTATAAATGCTTTTAGAATTATATCTCAATGGATAAAATTGATAAAATAATTTTAGCAACAATTTTCTTGATCATTATTACAACAATTCTAATTGTAAATGCCTATATGAATATCCCAAGAAATTCCTTTACCGAATTATATTTTGAAAAAATAGATCAATTAGATGATAAAGATAGTAATATAGGATCAAGATATTTTTCATTCACAATAGAAAATCATGAAAAAGATTCAAAAACTTATAACTATCTTGTTACTTCGATATATAATGATGAAGAGCATATAATAGAATACAATTCAATAAAAATACCGAAGGGAAAATCCAAAACAATATCTCAGTTAATCAATTTAAATAACACAATTAAATCTGCCTTAGTTAAAGTGACCTTACCTGACCAAAATCAAGAAATTCATTTTTGGATCGATTAAAATGATAATTGAATTGCTGATCGCTTTAGTCCTTGTATTATTTGTTCCAGGATATTTAATAGTCCAAATTTTCTTTAAAAATATAACAATCCTTGAGAAAATAACATTAAGTATCAGTTTTAGCATTATCATTAGTTTCATAATTTCAATAATGCTAGGATTCATTAAGGTTGCAGAAAAAGTATATGGTTTTAATAGATATTATTTCTCTATAACCCTGGCTGTTCTTTCTATATTGTTTTTTATGATTTGGTACTTCTTAGCTAGAAAAAATATAATTTTGTAAGATTATGGTTTATTTGCTTGAAATGCAATTAGGTCTTCAGTGCTCAATTTTTGACCTTTTTTAAGCTTTTCCTCTACTACAGATACTCTTTGGATTAACAATTCCTGTTTTTTAGATTCATTAGCCCGTTTGTTTTCTTTGTCTATTGAATCCAAATCCTTCCTGATCTTTTCAATGGCAATTATTTTTTCCTTTAATTGTAATCCTGCCTTAAGAACTTCTGTTTTCAAATTATAATATTCTTCATTTAATTGACTAACCTGGTTTTTTAATTCAAAAATCTCCTTAGATATTTTCATAAAATCATCATAATCAGAACTTTTTTCAAGATCCTCTCGAATTTTTTTCCTAATCTCATCTAATCTATTTTTCTTTGTATCAATATTTCCAGATATTTTTTTATATTCTGCATTTATATCAATAATTCCCTTAAGAGATTTATATTCCTCTTTAAGCTTCCTAATTTTTTTCATTAATCTTTTTTCTTCTTCATAGGAAACAACTTCTGTCTCTATCTTCTCTTCTAATTTTTGAATTAATTTTTTTATATTATCTGGGTAGGTCGGAACTTTCCTCTCTTTAACAATTTCTTTTCTTTCTTCATTTAGTTGCTTGACCTTTTTTATTAATTCAGTTAATTCCTGATTTAGAATACTCTTTTCTTTTCTTTCTTCTTGTAATCCTATGCTGTCTTTATCTTTCTTGTTTTTAAGAGTTCTTAGATCTGATATTTTCTTTTTGATGCTATCTCTTAAATTTTCTCTCCTCTTAAACACAGCGTCTTTTTCTTGTCTTAATTCACCAATCTTTTTTCTAATCTCAACTATCTCGGACTTAACCACTTCTAACTTACTGATTAATTCTTCCTTATCCATCTTGATAATTTTGAGATAGGTTGAGCACTATTTTCAATTTTCCCTTCTGATTTTAAAAAAATAAAAATTTTTTATCCGAAAAGGGCGCCCAAACCTGCAGCTGCTTGCGTTTCGTCTTTCTTTTCTTCTTTCTTCTTTTCTTCTTTCGGTTTGTCTTCTTTTGCTGCTGCAACAGGTTGCATTGCTGCCTCTTTAAGAACTTGATCTATGTTTACACCTTCAAGGGCGGCAACCATTGCCTTAACCTTGGTGTCGTCAACCTTTGCACCTGTGGCATTTATTACTTTCTTTAAGTTCTCTTCAGTTACCTGTTGTCCGACTTTATGCAAGAGCATACTTGCATATATTAGCTCCATAGTTTATCCTCCTTATCATAATTTATGTTTAAGATCTTCATCTTTCATCTTTTCAATTACCTCTTGAGCTTTTTGAGCCATTTCCTCAGAATATTGAGGGATTCCTCCATGACTCTTCACCTCTTTAACATTAACCTTTGAATCTTGTTTTTTATCATCTATTAAAGAAGTATCCTCTTGCAAAGCTGATTCAAAGCCAAGATTAAGCTTTTTCTGAAGAGCATCTTCTTCATAGTAAGCTTTCTTTAATAGTTCATTGATGGTCTCTTTACTTGGATATGCTATATGAATTGCTAATCCCAATGATTCCATATAAGCCTTTTTGAGTTCATTTAAATAGAAAGACTCATCAACACCCAATATAGATCCTTCATAGATTAAACCATCTTGCAATACACCAATTATCTTAAGTCCAATATCCATTGGCTTTATTCCAAGCTTAGACATAAGATCCGCCTGCTTTGCACTAATAACCTTACCCTGTGGTACTAATGTGGTTTCTTCTCTTATTGAAATCTTTCCACCTTCTACAATTGTTTTTATTCCCATCTGTCCAAATTCACCAATCATTGGGCCTGCTGCAAATTGAGTGGGACCTGCAGGAACTACAATATCTATTGGAGCAATTTGACCTGTCTTAGCATTAGCTTTAGATTTGCTCTTATTGATTAATTTAGACATTTTAAATGTGTCTAGGTCTGAAAGTACAATAGCAGGTATCCCTTTATCAAGAAAAGGAATTAAATCTTCTAACCCCTTTATTCTGTCTTTATGCGACTTCAAAGCTAATTTTAGAATATTTTTATTATATACTTTAATCTTTATTTTATCCCTTACTTTAAACTTGATTCTCTGAAGTTGTGCACTGGGTAGATTAGTTATGTCCGCTAATCCTATAATTTTATGTTTTAATATTTCGGACTCAAGTTGGGCAAAACTCTTTTTCTTTTGTTCCGATACATGCGCTTTCTTTGCCATTTTATTTCTCAGATTTCTCCTTTACCTTACTTTTTCTTTCCTTCTTAGCTTTATATTTAGACTTTTTCTTTTTCTGAGCATGGAGGATAACACGCGGCTCTGTTTCTCCAACTCTAACTAAGTAACTCATTGAGAATTTAATATTAACATTACTAATATTTGCTTGATCCTGTGGTAAGGCATGAACAACTGCATTATATATACCCATCACATTTTCAGCAATTTGATCATCAGTCATTTTTTCATTACCAACTGGAGCTCTAATTACAGAATCATTCTTTGTTTGAATATGAACTAATGTTTTCAGTCTATTGCTGATCGGCTCAAGGTTAGCTGAAGGTGATACAATACATTCTGCCTTTGGATTTGGCATTTTTCCAAGCGGACCTAAAGTTCTACCAAAAGAACTTGCCACATTGGTCATAATATTTGCTTGGGCAATAAAGAAATCAAATTCTCTTACAAATTTTTTTTGCACTTTTTTATTTTCATATTTGATAAATTCTTCTCTTAAAACAGCCTTATTAAAAAATTTCTTTGCCTGATCATATAATTCATGATCGACCAAGGCACAAATTTTATTGTCCTTCCCCTTAGAATAAGGTAATGTGACAAACAGATCTAACTTTTGGTCCGGTTTCTTAATATCTATGCCCTTTAAATTGATAATTAAATCAACAGTCTGTAAGAACTTTCTTTGTTCATTAGTTTCTCTCAACTTCTGAATTGTGTCTAAAACCTGTTTCTTATTCATTTAAAGCCCTCCTACATCAGTAGTTGTAACGGGTATTTTTATGTTCAGCAGAATCTTTATAAAACTTTCTAAGGAAAAGGCTTTGCATAATAAAAAAATAGTTAGGAAATTATATAAATACTACAAATCCAAATAGGTTTATGAAAGTTGACTTACACACACATACCTATTATTCAGATGGTTCAC
>JAGVZD010000035.1 GCA_018302805.1 Candidatus Woesearchaeota archaeon
TTGTATTTTACTTGGATTATAGCAATATTAGGCTGGTTTGGGCAATTACATCGGTCATAAGGACCGTTGTAGCTTCTGAGTCAAATAAAATAAGCCGAGGAATTATAGACAAAGGAATGGATAATTTAGACACTTACACAAATTTTGCTACAGAAAATAGAAAAAAAATTTTAGATTTAAAAAATACACAAGAAGAAATTAGAGACAAATTAACACGAATTCTAAATGCAATAGACCAAAACCAAATTAGCTCTGAACAAATATCTCAACAAATTTCAGACATCTCAAATAATATCAATTTAGTAAAATCAAACTTGCAGACATTTAATACTCGTGCAATGGTATCCATAACCTCCTTAAAGCAAATGGGGGGTAATTCTGCACAATATGCAGCAAATCTAGAAAGAGATTTACAAACTCTTTACAGTCCAAGCTTGCAATCATTAAATTCAGCAACATCAACGCTCTATAATATGGAGTCATCTATCAATTCTAATAGTCAAACAATATTTGGCATTAAAACAGATATCTCAAGGATTCTAGATATGATTAACCAAAATTTAATAGATCTTAACCAAATTGATAAGGTATTTCAAACACTCGATACTAATTTAGGTGATATTCAACAATTTGATCCAGATCTAATATTGCAACCTATTCCTGTGGAATATAAACCAGTGTCAGAAGACATTTTAGAAGCGGGTTCTATTTCTAACTCAGTTACATATTTGGATTATCTGCTACCAAGTCTCCTAATATTAGTAATTATGTTTGATAGTATCTTATTATCAAGTATTTTAATCGTTAAAGAAAAAAATCTCCCTGTTTATTTTAGAAATATGATAAGCCCCACCAATGATATTGTTTTTGCCTTAAGCATTTTTATATCATCCTTATTTTTGGTACTTACTCAAGTTGCAATACTCTTAATTATATCCAGTTTTGTTTTTGGCATCTCATTACAACAAAATTTGGCAGAAATAGCCATATTAATAACTATAATTTCTTCAATATTTATTTTATTTGGAATGTTAATCGGCTATATCTTTAAATCTGAAGAAACATCAACTGTTGCTGGAATATCTACAATAATATTATTTTTATTATTCAGTTCAATACTCCTCCCAGTGGAAACATTGCCTTCTATAATAGGCAGCATAACCAAATTTAGTCCATTTGTTGTTGCAGAAATAGCTTTACGAAAAATTATGATATTTGATCTCTCTATTGCTTTATCTATATCAGAATTGCTTGTATTATCTATATATTTTGTGGTTCTATCCTCAGTTGTAATTTTAGCGCAATCTTTGATTCGAAAAAGAAGTACTTAAAATTCTTTACTTGGCAATAATAATTAAATTTATAAAGCTTTAATACCTATAAAAGTAATGAATTTAAATCAATATGTTGGATACTAATAATCTTATTAAAAGTATTTCTATTTATAAACCCAATTTCAACAGAGGATTAATTGAACATGCTTATTCTTACGCAGCCGAGGCTCATAAAAACATTAAAAGGCTTTCAGGAGATCCTTATATTTCTCATCCCTTAAATGTGGCTTATATTTTAGCAGAGTTGAAAGTTGATGAAAAGACTATAGCTGCTGCCTTACTTCATGATGTTATTGAAGATTGCCATATATCAATTGATCAGCTTAAAAAAGAATTTGGTGAAGATATATCATTTTTAGTTAACGGAGTTACCAGAATTAGCTCCATCAGATTCCAGGATAAAGATATTTATAATATTGAAAACATTAAAAAAATGTTGATGGCTTCAGCCCAAGACATCAGAGTTATCTTAATAAAACTTGCCGACCGTTTGCACAATATGAGAACCTTAGAATTTCTTCCTCCTTCTAAACAACAGCAAATCTCCAAATTTACCTTAGAAATCTATGCTCCCATTGCATATAGACTTGGTCTAGGTGAAATTAAGGCAGAGCTTGAAGACTTAGCGTTTAAATATCTAAATCCTGTTGAATTTAAATCAATCAGCAAAAGATTAGAATTAACATTACATGATATGCAAGAAATTATTAGTGAAGCAAAAATGTTAATTGAACAAAAATTAAGTCAAAATCATTTAAGTTTCAGAGTTGACGGAAGAACTAAACATATATATAGTATTTATCGGAAAGTTCATATAAGAAAGGTACCTTTTGAAAAAATTTATGATATAATTGCGTTACGTATTATATTGACAAACGAAAGAGATTGTTATACAGCTCTAGGATTAATTCATCACCTTTGGACACCATTGCCTGGATATCTGAAAGACTACATCGCAATGCCAAAAGAAAATATGTATCGTAGTATACATACAGTTGTAATAGGGCCTAAAGGTAAACCAATAGAACTGCAAATTAGGACAGAGGAGATGCACATAATCAATGAAGAAGGCATAGCAGCGCATTACCGTTATAAAGGATTTCATGAAGATGAAGGCTTTCAAAAAAAAATGAAATGGCTCAAGGAAATTCTCGAGTGGCAGCAAAATTTAGGTTATCAAGATTTTATTAAGAATCTAAAATTTGATTTATTTGACTATGAAATCTTTGTTTTTACACCAAAGGGAGATATTATAAAATTACCCAAGGGTGCAACTCCAATTGATTTTGCATATTCAATTCATTCCCAAATTGGTGATTTATGTCATGGTGCATTTGTAAATGATAAGTTTGTTCCACTCAATTACGAATTAAGTAATGGAGATGTTGTCAAAATTGTTACTAATAAAAAACATAAACCCAGCAAAGATTGGCTTAGATTTGCCAAAACAAATAAAGCCAGAGCTAAAATAATTCAAGCTATCAAGAGTAGTGGAATACCATATAAGAATATTTCATTTGAATCAACGTCAAATCTTTCTTTAATAAAAACATCAAGTAATCTAAATTCAAAATTTAAATTCTCACCTTGTTGCTCTCCATTACCATTGGACAATATTAAAGGTTTTGAAAATAAAAAGGGTGTAATTACAGTTCATAGTCATGATTGCAAAGTACCTATATCTGTCAATTTGAAGAAAATCCCTATAAGTTGGAATATTAATCCAAACAGATCTATTCCTATTACAGTTATAGCAACGGATAGGGTAGGTCTACTTGGAGAATTAATGAATATATTTTATGAGTTTAATATAAATGTTAAGAAAGTTAAAGCTAAGTTACTGGACACTCAACTAGCGGAATGTAGATTTGAAATTAATTTACAAAATCCTCAATCTATTTCAGCAATATTAAGTAAAATCAAAAATCTGAAAGATATAAAAAGAATATACATTAGTTCAATTAATTATAAATAATTTATTTCATTTTACAACTCAATGATGTTTTCATTAATTTAAATAAAATTTAGATTGTAGAAGTTTTCTCGAAGTCCAATCCTATTGATTTTAGATTTTTTACTATATTATCTTTATGTGTAGATAAACCTTTCCAATCAAGTATGGCTAATTCTACCTTTTCTGATGTTTTTTGAATTGCTTCTTCTATCAATTTTCTGTTTAAATATTGTAATGCATATTTTGGGCAAAAATGAGAAATCGCTATATTCTTATTCAGAATAATTTTATTAAAGTTATTACAAGTATGTAAACCACCGATCCCAATCGCGACCTTTGTTTTATCTCGTTCTTCTGCCAAAGTAGTCATTATCGTTTTGGCAACAACTTTTGCCATTTCTAAATTTTCCCACTCTTTTTCAGTTGATCCAATTTCAATATATATGGTGGGTTTATCTAGAAAAGGCCCATGATGTGTTGCTTCATTAACAATTTCAAAAATTGAATCCTTAGAAAATTTATGTAAATTAATGAATAAGTCTCTTTGCAACCAAGCAGAACTTAATACTAAAGTATTATCCTTACCACCTAATTCTGCTAAACCCCAATTCCCTATACTATGGACAGTTAAGGTAGGAACACCTTTTTTACTTTGGTGTTTTGAAGCAAATAAATATACATCGGCAGGTAATTCTTTGTCTAGCCCTTCTCTAAAAACCGATTCACTTAAAATAGAGTAAATACTAATGTTTGCCTTTGAATAAACTAAACTTTCTTCAAAATATAGATTTTGCTCTTTAAAATGGTACAAATCTACTAAAGCATTTTTTATATTAATACTGGCTTTATCTTGATTAGAGCAAATGATATTGTATTTTAGGCTCACTGCGATCTACCGTAAAACATTTGTAAAAAAGTCCACCCTATCTAATCGAAATAGTAGAAATAGGAAGGCTACTGTCAATACTAATACAATTAATGCTAAGAAAATTTTTGCATAAAAATTCATTCTTAACCACCTGGTATTTTCTTTAGCCGCTTTAAGGTTTTTCACCTGAAGTTCTTCACTCCAGCTTATTTTATATTTTTCACCTTTTTCGTCCTTATATTTAATTTCAGGTATTTTTATTCCCCCTTCTTCATTAACAATATATACCTTATATTTATAAAAGTTTTTATTGTCTAATAGTAATTTTAGAATATTACAAAAAATTTTTAAAACAAAAAAAATTCCAAATTATATGGTTTTACAATCCTTTTTGATATTTTTGACACTTTTATTTAGCATTTTAATAGGCCAAATTGTAGGTAAATATTCACAAGATGAGTTTAAAATAAGTAAAAAATACCTGGAATTTTTTCAAAAATTTATAGGATTGATTTTGTTGATTGTTATATTTATATATAACTATCCAATAAATAATTCAGATCTAGTCCTTCTAATTATAGGTTTTTTATTAGCTTTTTTTGTTGATTTTATGTTATTTCTACCATTAACTATAATATTTTCTCTCAATTTAAGTTCAATTTCAACATTGATAATTGGAATTTTAAGTATCTATTTAATTAACAGCGGAGTTCTCCTACAGTTTAAACTAAAGAAAAGATTTTATTTTCTTATATCCCTTATTTTTATTATTGGATTACTGTATTCTCTCCTAAATTTAAAAATCTATCAGCCTATATCAAATATAATCTCCGGATTTCTTATTTACTCTATTTTCTTAAAAAAACACTTAACAAGAAAAGCAAAAAATTTATAAATAAATAAACTAAGTGCTAATGTATGACAGAAGCTCAAAAAAGATTCGTTATGGCATTGGCATTTATTGTTGTTATCTTTAGCCTTTATGTGTTGTTATTTGATCAGAAAACTTTTACAGGGAGCGCAACAAGAACATCACCAAATGCATCATGGTTAGTTTTTTGGTTATTTTTTCCAGCAGTATTACTAGTAGTTTTATTTGCTGTTATAACTCTGGTTGAAAGAAATAGAGCCAATTTGATGCAAACAGGAATAAGATCACAACAAAGATCAAGAAAGATTAGCAGATCTTCAAGAGCTGGTCGATCATCCAGTAGATCAAGAAGAAGATAATCCTGATGCCATTAAAGAGGTGACCTCATCGTTGAGATATTCAATGTACAGAGATAGCATAATATTATCCATTACTATATTATTTTTATTAATTTTGGCAATAGGCCTTAATTCTTACCATCCTAATAATATAACCGGTAAGGTCGTTCTTACTAACTATACATCTGGAGGATGTTCTGACATAGATGATGATGGCAGAGTAAGTTTAAGAGATTTAAATGAGATACAAAGTAAAATTTCAGTTTCAATTATTTCCCCCCAGTATGATCCTCAAATGGATTTTGATAAAAATGAAATAATTGATCAAAATGATGTGGTCTGTTTGCAAAAAGATTTTGGAAGGTCCATATCATGTCCTAATGATATTAAACAATGTGGCTGTTTGCAAGGATGTTTAGACTTGAATAATGATCTTGAAGTTAGTGTCCTAGATTTAGTAGTTTTAAACAAATTATCTGGTACTTGCATTGATGACCCAAAATATGATCCAACTGCAGATTTTGATGGAGATGGATGCATAAACTCTCACCAGCTCAGTCAAGACTATTTATGTCTAAAAAATAATTTTGGCAAAAAAACTTACTGTAGCTATTCAAAATATCAGGGTGGATGTCCAGATTATAATAACGATCGTGAAGTCAATCAAAAAGATTTTGAACAAATTTTTAAATCAAGAGGTATATCAAGCAAAGATAAAGATTTTGACCCTAGAAAAGATTTCAATGATGATGATAAAATTGATGATAGGGATTTATCCTGTTTTGAAGAATTTGAAGGAACTAACTTAAAATGTCCAGATAACACAAAATATTGTGGTTGCTTTAACGGATGTCCAGATCTAGATGGCGATACTTTAATCACTTCAAAGGATATAAAAATATTCAATGATAAAAGTGATTTATGCAAATCAGACCCAAATTATGTTGAAGCAGCTGATTTTGATCAAGATAATTGTATTGAATTAAGTAGTGAAGAACTTGATTATAATTGTATGACTTATAATCTAGGAAGATCAATGTACTGTAATGTAAAAACCGAAAAAAATCCGTTAACTATAAGTGATATAAATAATGTAGAAATAAAAACAACTAAAAAATCAAAATCAAAGTTGGAAATATTTTCATTTAACGATGAACTCTTAGGCATTTTTGACTTTAATAATGGCATATATTATGACAAGGTGAAATTAACTCAACCTAAAGGGATTTATTTCTATTTAACAGGAGATGCTCCCCAGATAAAAAATGGTATTGCAATCATTCGATCCCAGGAAAAAATTTATGAAATATTTCTTGGGAAAATAGAAAAATTACCAGCAACTATTTTTATAGATTTTGAAGGTAATTCATATACAGATCCCTATTTAAAAGACATATTAGCAAATGAGCTAACAAGATATATAAACCCAGAAGAACAAATCTACTACTCAGGACAATCTAAATGCACAGAAATTCAATGCACCATATTAACAGGTTTTAAAACTTATTATTCTTATGTTACTTTATTAATCTTAGCATTAATAATAATTCATATAGTTAAGAAAAAGAAACATTTATAAACTGTAAAAAAGTACTTTGATTAGGGAGTTGAGATGCAGATTAAAAAAAGGGGAAAAATATTAATTTTTGCAGTATTATTTATTTTATTCACACAATTTGTTGAATCTCAATCATCACCAACAGGTTTTGTACTTTTTCCCATGACAGGTGGTTGTTCTGACTTTAATTCTGATGGTCTAGTGGATAGTGCAGACTTAGGTATACTAAGATCAAGTTATTTAAAAGAATATCCTGATGTCAATTACAAAGATTACATGGATTATGACGACGACTTAGATATAGATTATATTGATTTAACATGTTGGAGAGAAGATTTTGGAAAATCCATTCAATGTCCATTGCAAAGCAGAAATTGTGGGTGCTTACAAGGTTGTGCAGATTTTGATTCTGATGGTCAAGTCACAAATCTCGACTTAAACTTACTAATTCAAAAGTCTGGGTCTTGCATAAATGACCCAATTTATATAGATGAAGGAGATTTTAATAGAGATAATTGCATAAACATATCCTCAACTAGCATGGATTTTCTTTGTTTTCAAGAAAATTTTGGTGACGCAGTATCTTGTAATATACCACCACAAAACAATAATTTTAGAATTACATTAAGCGGAAATCCACTATCTATTGAAGCAAACGGTAACTCAACTTCAGAGTTAATAGCAACCCTATACAATTTAGATAATGAAATTCAGATAGGTAAAAAAATTACTTTTTCAATTATAAGCGGACTGGGATCATTTACATCTTTACCAACAATAACAACTAATAGCCAAGGTCAAGCGAAAATTACATTTAAATCAGCAAGCAGTCAGACTGATATGGTTACAGAAGTAAAAGCACAACTTTTAGGTAATACACAAATTTATGCAACAATATCTTTACTTTTAATAGGTCAGCAAACATCAAATAGGTCATCAATTACCTTAACTGCAGTTCCAAGTACAATTCCAGCAGATGGAAACTCTATTTCTATAATCAATGTCACTTATACAAGCCGAGACAATGATATAGCTAACAAAGAAATCAGATTCTCTATAACTTCAGGTAGTGGAACACTAAGCCAAAATAGTAATTTCACCAATGATAAAGGTAGAACGTCAGTTAGATTTAGATCTATTCAAAGTCAAACTGATATTTCATCTGTAATACACGCCCAATCAGCAATTGATGCAACTGTATATAAAGATATTACTGTGACAATGACAGGCCAATCCAGTTCAGGCGGCGGAGGTCCCAGTGGTGGGAGTGGTAGAAGAAGATGTAGGCCAGATTGGGAATGTACTCAATGGACCAGATGTAGTATTTCAAATAATCAATTTAGGGTCTGTAATGATTTAGAAAATTGTAGAACATCAAGAGATAAACCTTCAGTTGAACAAATTTGCGCTTATATTCCTTCTAGAGCTGCAACATGTGAATCAGAATGGAGTTGCACTGAATGGAATGACTGCGACAATGGTCTTCAAACAAGAAATTGTGTTGACTTAAACTCATGTTCTGATCAAACAACAGAAACTAGGGAATGTTATGGAAATTGCAATGATGGTATAAAAAACAACGATGAAGTAGATGTTGACTGCGGAAACAGTTGTAAACCTTGTGGAAGATATGGTACTGGAGATATAGCTAAAGATTTAGCAATTCCAGTATTAGTAGTACTGGGTATTCTATTTATCATCTCTTATGTAATGCGAAAAAAATCTGAAACAATTTAATTATGAAGGTACTAGTTAAGCCTAATAAGAAAGAGACTAAAATCATTTCTTACAATAAAGAAAATGATACCTATATTATTGAAGTCAAAGGTAAACCTATTAATAATGAAGTTAATTTTGAATTAATTAAATTTCTATCAAAATATTTTAAAACAAATAAAATTA
>JAGVZD010000026.1 GCA_018302805.1 Candidatus Woesearchaeota archaeon
TGATAATCCTTGATGATTATTATTCATTGACTTAAAGTGTGTCTTCATCAATGATAACATCAATATCTTCTATATCTTCATCTGAAATTTCTTCATTAACTGAGTTTAGATCATTTTCCAATGACTCTGGTGTTGTCTCTTTCTGTGGTAGATTATCTTGTTGGTCTAATGCTTGTTGACATCCATTAATAAGAAGAATTGATGTTACAAATATAAACAAAATTAGTCCTTTCATATTTTTATTGGTCTTTTTATATTTATAAATGTTTCTAAAAAATAAAAAAAGATTATTGCATTACCATTTCAATTTCGTTTTCTGATGTAACTTCAACTTCAGTTGCTACATCACTGTCATCTGCAATTACTCTTTTCTGACATGTGTTCTCGTAGATAACTTCAGTTGTTTTGCAATTTGGTGTTGTTGTAACTTTTCCAGTTAAAGTAAATGGAATTTCAGATGGATTTTTCTTATTTTTACCTATAAATACAAGTTCTTTTACTTGCTTACCATCTATCATTAAGTCATAAGTTACTTGATCACCTGTTGTCCTAAATCTTAAACCATCCATACTCGGTCCAACCCATGCATCAAATACTATTTTATTTTCTGAAACTTTAAAAGAATCTTTCTTGTCAAACCTTCTGGGACCGATATCCATGAATTTACCATTTGTTGTTACTGATCCTGTAATATGATAATAATTGGTCCTTTCATTGTTTGTTGGTTCTGTATCAACATTTTTTATTGTTGCTTTACATTTATTTGAGACACATTCAATTGGATCAGAAGCAACACATTGATACATACATGTTGATGGATAATTTGAAATTTTTTCCTTGATTTCACTTGCTTTGTCTTTATTTACCACAATATTACAACCAAAGGGACAGGCGCTGCCAATATTAATACAATCATCAGATGTATTACAATAATTTGCTTCATCAATAGCTTTTTTAATTGACCTGGCTCTGTCTGATCCACTTGAATCTCTATTTAGTACATTTTTTATTGATCTTCCTGATATTTCAGATTCTTCTTCTATTTCAGTTTCTGATTCAATTTCTACTTCTTCGTCATGATCGAATTCAGCTTTTAACCGCATTCTTTCCTTAATTCCTAAATTTTCTTTCAAAAGCTGCATTTTTTCTTTTCTTAATATCTTCATTTTCTCAATTGTAAATTCCTCACTATTTTTTATATTTTGAGAAATTAAACCATCTTTATTTCTTAAATCACCACTCCAGTCTAAGAACCAGGTATTATCTTCACATGAATTTTGCCAAATAAAGAAACCTAGGTCTCTTCCAGGTTCATAAGAAGGTTTGTCTTGCCAACATTCAGTTTTAATATCCCCACTCTTAACTTTGATCATCTGATATAGCTCAACAAGCAAGGAATGAGCCTCTTGAAGGTCTTGTTGTGCAATTTTAAGTTTTTCATGAGATTCTAATACTAATTTCTTAGCTTCCTCAGGATTTGATTCTCTAATTTCTTTTGCTTGTTCAAATACATCAACTGCTTTATAATAGTTGGATTTTGCATCATCAATTAGAGAATTGAATTTAGTCACAAGTTCATTAACCCTTTCAGAATTTTCGGTATTAGAACCTCGCTCTTTTAGTTCTTCTAATACTGAATTCAGTTTAATTTTTAAATGTTCAATTCTTTCAATTATTTCACCTATTCTATGCAATTTTAATTTTTCTACATATAATTTGGAATTAATTTTAATTCTCTGGTTTATTAAAGTTTTAAGCTCGCTGCTCAGGCTAATTATTTCATCTCTTGTTGTGGCTTTTTCTATTTTAGTCTTTAATTCCTGAAGTTGATTAAGTAATGTTTTAATTTCTTCTGTAGAAAGCTGTGCTGTATTTTCGGTAATTTCTTCGCTTGTTTCGTACTTAGCTGTGAGTTTATTCAAATATGCTATTAATCTGTCTATTAGGTTAATTAAGTATTCTTTAGCATATTTTACAGCATTTTCTTTATACTCCTTACATTCAATATCATCACTATTTTTGCATTCCTTTAATTTAATGATTTTTTGTTCAAGAGCAGCTGAATTTTCCGATTTTAATTTAAATTGAGCGTCAGAATTCTTAAATTTCTCTGCCGCTTGTATTTTTATATCTGACTTAATTTCCCTTTTTTTAAGATTCCCTTCAATATCTGATTCTGATTCCAAAGAAATTTCTGAATCAGTTTCTGCAAAAATATTTAATGGGAGAATACTAATTGTAAAAATTAAGATTGTTAAAATTGCTAATGTTTTATTTTTATTCATTTTTTGCCTCCGAAATGATTTTTGATTTATTTAATGAAGTATCTTTGTTTATAAATATACTTTTAATGGAATATTTAAGCTTCCTAAAGGTTCTAGGGCTTATTTTTTAAAACTTTTAATTAGAAAATTTTTTAAATATAAGACTTATTTTAATTTGATGAAATATTTTATCCTATTTGTTGTTTTACTTTTAGCGGTTCAAATAACTTATGGGGCTGAAATACAAGGAAAAATTTATGATATTGAGTTGAAAGAAATTCAAGATATAATAATTATAATTGACAGTGAACCTGAGCAGACTATCGTAGTTAAGAATTCTAGCTATAAATTAGTGTTGAATAAGGGAAATTATAAAATAAAAGCTTATCATTATGAAAATGGCATTCTTGATTCCTCTATTGAGCAATTGATAAATATAAATAATGATGGCAATTATACCTTAGATTTAATTTTATTCCCTAGTTTAGATGATGAGGATAAGTTATTTGATGAAAGTGATATTACTTATCAGGAAGATCTAAGTTTAGATAATAAGATCCCAATTATTTTAATATTGATTACAATTTTTACCATTGGATTTATTTTCTACTGGAAATTTGGGAAAAAAAATAGTAAAAAAGATCTTGAATTAGAATTGCAAAATAAATTTGAAGATACTCAACTCATAAATGTTCTAAATTATATAAAGCAAAATAATGATAGAGTAAATCAAAAAGAAATCCGAAAGGATTTAAAATTTAGTGAAGCAAAGTTAAGTTTAATCCTGAGTCAACTAGAGTCGGAAGGTAAAATTAGAAAGATAAAAAGAGGAAGAGGGAATATTATTATAATAAAGTGAAATTAATTATTTATTTTCTATTTTATTATATATAATTACTAGTATTTATAAAATGTAATGTTTTTCCTTTTCAATAAATCCAAATGAAATTTCCAAAATTAGATAGTCCTGCAATTCTGAGCCCAATGGCTGGAGTTACAGATGTAGCTTTTAGAGTATTGTGTAAAAAATATGGTGCTGGCCTAACTTACACTGAGTTTGTGAGTAGCTCCTCAATTATTAGAAATAATGCAAAATCTTTTAATAAAATTACAGTAGATCCATGTGAAAAACCTGCTGCTATTCAATTATTTGGAAATTCTATAAATGAGGTTGTTGAAGCAGCTAAATTAATTGAAAATAGATTTGACATAATTGATGTCAATTGTGGATGTCCTGCTTGGAAAGTTATCAAAACTGGGGCGGGGAGTCAATTATTAAAAGACCCTGAAAAAATTGCTAAATTTATTGAGAAATTGACTAATAATGTTAACAAGCCAATTACTGTAAAAATTAGATCTGGTATTGATGAAAGGTCTATTAATGCTGTAAGAATAGCAAAATTAGTTGAGGCGGCTGGGGCTTCAGCAATTACAATACATGGAAGAACTCAAGACCAAGGATATAGTGGCAAGGCTGATTGGTCAATAATTAAGGCTGTTA
The DNA here is from genome assembly GCA_018302805.1 of Candidatus Woesearchaeota archaeon. Taxonomy (GTDB): domain Archaea; phylum Nanobdellota; class Nanobdellia; order SCGC-AAA011-G17; family JAGVZF01; genus JAGVZF01. The sequence continues at coordinate 3,766 of JAGVZD010000026.1, forward strand.
AAGAGCAAGTAGAGATTCCAGTCATAGGAAATGGCGATGTATTTAGTGTAAATGACTTTCAAGAAAAAATCCAATACAGCAGTGTAGACGCAATCATGATAGCAAGGGGTGCAATCGGAAATCCTTTCATATTTACGCAAATTAATCAGTTTTTAAAAACTGGTTCTTTTGAAATGTGTGAAAGATTGAAAATTCTTCCACAATATTTAGAATTAGCTGGGAAATATCAAATTTCATTTCCTAATATTTTAAGGCAAGCTTTATTTTTTACAAAGACATTAGAAAGAGGGGCAATATTAAGGGTTCAGATTACTAAATGCAAGAATCTTGAAGAACTTGAAACATTAATTTACAATTATATTGATGAGGAAGATAATATTTTAGTCTAGGTTTGATGGTTATTCCCTGCTTGATGTGGATGAGTACTTGAATATCTAACTGCCTCTCTCAAAGAATCATTAACAATCTCATTCAAATGTGGATTTCTTGAATAACCTCTACTGCTTAGAATAGCTTTTTTAATACCTAATTTATTTAAAGTTCTTTTAAATGTCTTATCATCGAAATCAGGATTTCCTCTTGCAGTATTTTCTCTTAAATTATCATAACTTAATTTGTGATCTCCAACAAAAACGTCTCGCCCATATCTGAAACCATTTGTAAGTATGTCCATAGTCATATCGGGATCTAATCCATCCCTTGCAAGCTGAATTTTTATTGCATCGAATTCGCTAATTCTAGGTCTAATCTCTCTAATCTGTGGGCGACCTCCAACTCCGAGTATGGAATATAAATCACTACTTGCAGATCTTAAACTTCTGAAATTTGCATATTTATCGGGATTTATAAATGGATCATAATCTGGTCTATTTACAGCCTGTGATAGTTTTGATAATTCTGTAAATAATCCGATAAATGCTTCAGATTGACTTTGATCTAATAACATCAAGCTAGGATTTTCGTTTATTAATTTTCTTGAGATCTCTGATCCTAATTTTGAATTAAATGTATTTTCAAAATTATCTAATTGATCACCACTAACGACCTGGGCCATCTGAGTACTCTGCTCTTGAGATAAGCCATACTTTCCTGATAAAATTTCAAAAATTAATTGAGTATATTCTGAATCTTCGAGCAGCTTTCCTTCAGTTTGACCTGCACTAATTGTAAATTCTTTTTCTATTTTTGCTTTTAAAAATAAATATTCATCGAACAAAAGAGATCCATTCATATGAAGTTTATCTAATTCAGTGCAGATATTTTCAAGATTTGACCCCTTCAATTTGGCTAATTTATTATTAGCCTGTGTTGACAAAAAATCAGTATATGCTTTGTCTCTGGAAGTTTGCTTTTTACTTTCAAGTTCATATGTCGCAAAAGATAAAACTAATCCTTCCAAAGTTTTTAACTTTTCAGCGAATTCACGTCCAACTATATCTCGCTCCCTAATTAAATAATTAATGTTATCCTTCGCATATTTACTAATTATATTCTTTGATAACTTTGGTTTATGATTTGATAATAAATCTAAATACTCATTTGATAAATCCGCAAGGGCATCTAGATATTTAACTTTCAAGGATTCAATAACTTCTGGTATATCGTTAAAATGTTTTAAAAATGTACTAGAGGTTATATCATTTAAGTAATTATTGGCTGATTGTCTTTTTTCATCAGTAATGAAATTTAATTGTTTATGGACATTTAAGTTTAATAATCTTTTGCCCGAATGTTGAATTTCTGTAAAGGGAATTGAAAGTTCATTTTCTAATTTCTCTATTTTTTTAGTTAATTTTTTAAAACCGTCTTTAATATATGCCTTAAGATTTTTAGCTATCATAGAATCTGGATTTCCAGAAGATTTGATTACTTGTGGATTAACAAATTTCCATCCTAAATAGAATTTTTCAACTAGTTCTTGGTGACCTTTCTCAGTCTTGAAATATTCAGCGGATTTCTTTAATTCATTAAGATCATATAGTTTTTCCAATATCTGACTTTTGTTTTCAATTAAATATATAATTTTTTCATGAAGATTTCCAAAATGCAGTTTGAAATCTCCAACATATTGATGGTAATTATTCAGATTTTTTGCCTGATCCTTTTGCAAACCCTTTAAATTCAATTTTCTATATTGCTGATAAGATGATTCCATATATTACGCATAATAATGAGAATTTATAAAGCTTACTATTTAGTTACCACTTAAGGATAAAAATAATTTGCTCTTTAAATGTCATTATTTATAAGTAGTAATAAATCGAAAAGTTTATAAAGGAGGAATACATAAACTTTTTATAATTTTATGGAAAATGGTGAAATACAATGAAACATTTGATGTTGCTTGCATTTTTTATGGTCTTAACTATAGGATTAGCAAATGCCGATTCAATTTCTATAGAAAGTGTAAAAATTGAGCCCAAAGAGGTAGAACCTGGAAATTTAACCAAAATTTCAATACGCCTTTTAAATGAAGGTAGTAAAGATATTAAAAATATTAAGGTTGCTTTAGACCTCAGTTCGGTAGAATTACCTTTTGCACCTATTGATAGTGCTTCTCAGAAAATAATAGACGAAATAGAAAGAGATGAAATGGAAGAAGTTAGCTTTATGATAAAAGCTAGCTCTGATGCTCAGCCAAGAATATACAAGATACCTATAATAATTAACTATAAAGAAGATGAAGTAATTATAACTGAGACAAGTGTTATTGGTTTAGATGTTCAATCAACACCGATTTTAGAAGTGGCCATAGAGGAAAGCGAAATCTTTAAATTAAATCAGCAAGGAGAAATTACAATTAGATTTGTAAATAAAGGATTAAGTGATATAAAATTCCTTTCTGTCAAGGTAAATAAGAATGCGAATTATGATATTTTAAGCAGCAACAGTTTCTATGTAGGTAATATTGAACCTGATGATTTTGAAACTGTTAATTTTAGATTAAATTTCAAAAATAAGGTTGGTAGCTTACCCATAAGTATTGAATATAGAGATAATAACAACAAACTTTACAAAAAAAATTATAATTTGCCTTTAAATTTATATACGCAGGAAGAAGCATATAGATTAGGTTTAGAAAATAAATCCAATCCATTAGTATATGTTGTTGCTGCAGTTATCATTGTAGCAATAATTCTAATTTTTAGGCGTAGAAGAAAAATTAAAAAATTAAGTAAATGATAGCAGACTATGTTAGAATTTCATTTAATAGTATTAGGCATAGGAAACTTAGATCCTGGCTTACAATAATTGGGATTATAATAGGAATAGGGAGTATAATTGCCTTAATTTCTTTATCACAAGGATTGCAAAATTCTATTGAAGCACAATTTGCTAGTTTTGGACCTGATAGAATAATAATATCTGCGAAAAACTTTCAAGGTCCAGGAAGTGTTTTTGCTGGGATCACAGAGAAGGATGTTGAAACTACTAAAAGGATAGGTATACTTAGAAGTGTCTCTCCTGCATTAGCTCGGCAAGCTCAGTTTGAATACAAGGATAAAATAGTATTTTCGTTATTGTTTTCAATTCCCGCTGCTGAATATATTGAAAGCTTTGCTGATTTTTCTCCGAAATTGGAAGCTGGAAGACATATCAGAGAAGGAGATAAGTATGTTGTTGTGATAGGCTATAGTGTAGCCAATGACATGTTCGATAAGGAAATAAGAATTAATAATAGAATTACAATTAATGGTAAAAAGTTTGTGGTTGTTGGAATTCAAAAAGAGTCTGGAAATAGAGATGAAGATAATCAAATTGCAACAACTTTAGAAGCTGCAAGAGAAATTCTCAATGAACCTGAAGATGTAGATATGATAATTGCCAGAGCAAAATCTGGGCAGGATATTGAATCTGTTGCAGACAAAATTGAAAAGGCATTAAAGAGAAGTAGGGATGATGAAAATTTTCAAGTTATTACTCCAAAAGAAATTGCTGCTCAAATAAATCAAGTTCTGGGTGTGATGCAAGCTGTACTTGTTGGAATTGCAGCAATATCTTTACTAGTTGGGGGTATTGGAATAATGAATTCTATGTATACTAGTGTGCTAGAAAGAACTAAAGATATTGGAATAATGAAAAGTATTGGTGCCAGGAATTCGGATATCTTATGGTTGTTTTTGCTGGAGGCAGGAATGGTTGGATTTGTCGGTGGATTTTTTGGTCTCCTGTTGGGGATAGGGATAAGTTTTGGAGTTGGGGAAATTGCGAGTCAAGCGGGTATTCCATTATTAATAAAACCAAATGTCTACTTGATTTTGTTTGGATTGTTTTTTGCTATAGTTGTTGGAATAATTTCCGGAGTACTTCCTGCATTTCAAGCAGCCAAATTAAAACCTGTAGATGCCTTAAGATATGAATAAAATTATTGAATTAAAGGATGTATGGAAAATTTACAAAATTGATAGTTTCGAATTTGCAGCTTTAAGAGGAATAAATCTCGATATTGTAAAAGGAGAATTCATTGCAATTATGGGAAGTTCTGGTTCTGGGAAGTCAACGCTTTTAAATTCAGTGGGAGCTTTAGATGTGCCATCAAAAGGAAGAATTATTCTAGATGGACATGACATTGCATTACTTCCAGAATCTGATTTAGCTCAAATAAGAGGACAAAGAATTGGATTTATTTTTCAAGCATTTAATTTAGTACCAAGTTTAAGTGCAATTGAGAATGTTATGCTACCTATGACTTTTCAAGGTATTTTGAGAAAAGAAAGAATACAAAGAGCAGAAAAGTTGTTAGATGCTGTTGGATTAAAAGAAAAGCTGTACAGTAAACCAAATACTTTGAGTGGTGGACAAAGGCAAAGAGTTGCCATTGCAAGATCTTTGTCAAATAATCCAGAAGTTATCTTAGCGGATGAACCTACTGGGAATTTAGACAGTAAAACTGGAGGGGATATTTTGAATTTACTTATTAATTTACAAAAAACCGAGAATAAGACTTTAATTATTGTTTATTGTGACACATGATGAAAAAATTGCAAAAAGAGCCGATAGAATTGCTGTTTTAAGTGATGGACAAGTTGTAAAGATAATCAAGAATAAAAAATAAAAAAAGAAAAGGAGGAGATATCTATTTTCTTGAAAGATATTTTACTACCTTATCATAAAAAATTTTAGTTTTTTCTTCAGTTTCTTTAGGTCCCCAAAGTTTTTCTTTTTGCTCTTCCCATTCCTCTTCTGTTAATTCTTTTACTTCGTACTTCTGTTTTATAGGAAAGTCTAAGATACTATAAGGCGTATTCTTATGTTCTTCGATAGATGTTTCTAAATCGGATTGACTTTCATCATAATCCCAGATCTCTTTCGAAAGAATTTTCGAAAGAGATCTAAATAGAAGATTTTCAAATTGCTCTTTGGACATTGTCCTATTCAAAAGCAACTCTTGTTCATCTTGTGCCAATTAACTGATCATATCGTCCATAGGACGTGTCGTGTCCATATAACCCCTGACCATTCTGTCTGAACCACTGAATTCTATCGGCATTAATTTTATTCTGGTCATCAGATGTTTCAAATGTCCTATCTAACTTACTAAGAAGTGATTTCGCAGCAAATTTACGATGATTTAATGAATGAAATGGAGAATGATATTTGACATTATATTCAACATTAGGTTCCACTCTAATTATAGAAAATAATGCCTTCCTAAAATCTTTTTCCCAGTGCTCTCTATCTTGCTTTGGTAATTCTAGATCTAGATCTCCTCTAATTGCATAGTCTTTACATGCTTCATTTAGAGTATCTTGGGCTATCTTGATCACTCTGGCCACGAATGCAATATACCTTTCTTCAGACATTTCTACCATCTGAGTGCTTTCTTCTTCTATTCTATTAAGTTTGTCTTGAATTTGTAATACTCGTTGTGATTTCATTTTAATCATCTCCTCTGAATTTTATTTTGTAACATTTTGTTACAATATAGTAATAACAATAGTACATATCAAACTTTCTTTTAGTTTCTTGTCTAAAATAGTAAAATTTATATATGAAAAGATAATATTAGACTATAAATGCTTAATAAATTAGATTTAAAGGATAAGAGACTTTTATATGAATTAGACTTAGATAGTAGGCAAAGTTTTAATGAATTAGGAAAAAAACTTAGCTTAAGTAAAAGTTCTGTAATTTATAGAATAAATAATATGCAAAAATCAGGTATAATTAAGCA
>JAGVZD010000005.1 GCA_018302805.1 Candidatus Woesearchaeota archaeon
AAACAGACAAATCATCTTTTGATATAGTTTTATGTCCTCTGCGCAAGGATTTCTTGATAGTTCTTTTTAATGCAATATCTTTGTATCTGTCACCTTTCTTAAAATCTTTATAATCTTTTTGAGAGCCATAATGAGATTCCTTTCTATTAATTCTATAACCTACAATTCCTTTGGACCTCATGACATTTAATTCGTCCAAATACAATTTAATAGAAGCCAATGAAAATGCCTTTTCTGTTAACCTTAATTCTTTATCTATCAATTTCTTCTCTTTTAATCTATCAATTTTTTCCTCAATGATTTTCTTTACTTTTCTTTGGTATTCAGGTATCTTAATATTCCTCTCTAGGGTTGCTTCTTCATCATCGGTTATGTACTTAAGAAACGTCGGACCGAAGATATTTTTAGCAGTTTTATAATCCTTTATAAGATTTTCAAATATTGCATCTGGCGTAAATGAATTAAGCCCTTGATTAATACTCTCTTGTATCAATTTACTGTCATCAATATCTTCTTTATCTCCCTCCATCAAAGAACTCATGAATTTTTGCTCTTCACTCTTAGCTAAGTCCCCAGTTAGCTCCTCAATTTTCTCAATCTTATCCAAATCGAGTTTTGTCTGCACATCAGGGAAGATCACCAGATTTTTCAGATTCTTCAATGTACCTTTTAAATTGCTGAGCCAGATATTCTTCTGGCTTAATAGTATATCTCAAAGAAGCTTTTAATTTTATTCTATGTGCTAAGACACTTTCCATACTTTCATATATATCCTCTAATTGCACCTTTTTTCTTTTATTGATAAATGCATTGCTCTGAGCTCTTTCATATAATCCAATAGAAGCTCTAACACTGGGAGCTCTTTCAAGATCTTTATTATGCCTCAAACTTTCTATGAATTTCAATATAATCTCAAGTAATTGATCATCAAATATTATACCCTTTAATTTTTCACCTTTAATAGTTACAATATTTTTCTCTATTGAAACACTTTCTGGGTAATCCATAATTATAATGTCAAATCTATCTAAGAAAACCTCACTTAATTTTTCTGTTCCTGCAAAATCCTCAGGATTCATTGTACTTATTAATATAAAATCAGAAGTCAAATCTATATCATAACTTCCAATTGTAACTCTTCCTTCCTCTAATACCTGAAGGAGTGCATTTTGCAGTTTTTCTGGAGCCCTATTTATCTCATCAAAAAACAATACTCCATTATTTGCCTTAAAGATCTTACCAGGTGTAAAAGCTTCTATACTCAAAGGACCAAATTCCAATGCCTTCATTGGATCTATATCTCCTATGAGATCCTCAACTGTCAAATCAGGACTTCCCTGAATTCTAATAAATCTTCTTTCACCTTTAATCTTGATATGCTTACTTTTCTTATTCAAACACCTTGGACAAATAGGATTTTGGGGATCACAATTAAAACCGCAATCATTCACCATAATTTCAGGAAGTAACTTAGCTACATTTTTTGCTAATGTCGTTTTTCCAACTCCAGGATAACCAACAACAATTACATGCCTACCCATAATTAACGCACTTAGTAATTGTTTCTTTGTTTGGGCTTGGCCAATTATATCATTAAATGTATCATCAGTCAAATTTTCCATAAATACTTCTTGAGGTTTCATTTTAAACTAGTTCACTAAACCACTATCATTTAAAAAACTTTCCAAAAACAGATTTAAATAACTTTTGTGCGATAATAAAATTACATAAACCTATGATTAAGATTAAAGTTTTAGGGGGAACTACAAAATGAAACAATCAAAAACTTCAATAAAATCTTTAATTTACATAGCAATCCCATTAGGTTTGTCTTATGCATCGATAGCAAATCCCATAAATGCTCAGAGACTTAATGGAACAGATCCATATACGTGCACACTACTTGCTGAAACAGACGAGAATCCACAAGATCCAACTGAATATTTCACAAGCATACAAAATCTAAGGGCGATAACAGACACTTTACTCATTACTTCATCATATGCTTCTGATCTAGATAATGACGGAGATGCAGAGGTTGTAGTAATTACAAACACTGGTTTCAGAGTTTTGGAAAATCGAATAAAAGAAACAGAAGTTCTTGATAAGTTATTTTCAAGAATGGAGGCTAGATTAGAAAACTATTAAACTTAGAAATGAATTTTTAAAGATATTTTACCATATCTTGAAGAATTTCAAGAAATAATAATTATAATTGTGATGTATATTCTAGTGCTGCCTGTCTAACATTACCACATTCAGTAATTGCCCTCCCAACAATACCATGGAATCTACCACCTACAACTTTTGCAGCTTCTGAAATATTGCCACCCTGTGCTACAAAGCCAGGAGCATAAAATACAGGAGTAGAACCTTCAGCCTCAACAACATCCTTAATCTTTTTTATAGCTTCCAGTTTATTTCCAGGAACCACAAAATCATTAACCCCAATTCTGGCAGCAATTCTAAACATTTCTAATATACCTTCGTCAGCAACAAACCCACCTTCACTAACTGAATAAGCAGGATGAGTCATCCAACCACCAACAATTACCTTTAATCCTTGGTCAAGTGCATGATAAATCCAAGCTCTCTCTGTTTCTGGACCAGATTGTGGGAAGAAAATAACACCATCCACACCAGCTTTTTTACATACTCTTGCAAAATTCTTTCCTGTATCTGTAATATCAGTACCTGCTTTTTGATGATCATAAATAATAAGTTTATTTGTATGTTCTCTAGCCATTTGAACGACTAATGGCAATCCGTAAGTGAGTCCAAGTTCAAATCCCACTTTCAATGCACCTATTTTCTCTATATCTGCTGTTTGTTTAGCTATCTCTTCAAATTGGTCCATTGTAGCCACATCGCATGCAGGAATTATACTTCTATCTATCTCAATAACTTTCTGCTCTAACTTACCAACAGTTCTTCTTGCTGCATCAGTTCCGTATACTCTCATATAATTTGTCATTCTTTCTAAATTGAATGGAGCATCAGGATGCTCTTTCATATACTGATAAATATCAGAAGCTGAAACTATAGAACTTACTCTAGTGCCAGTTTTTCTCTCATATTCTTCAATTGCACTTTTTCCATCAATACCAACTTCCTGTCTATCCACCGCAATAGCCAAAACTGGAAGATCAAAATTACCTAAACTCTCAAGCGTAGCTCTTGCTTCATATTTAGCATCTCCAGCTGTAAAAACATCGTCAAGTTGAATTATAGATTGTCCATTAATAGGCGCTCTTCCAACAACAAGTGCTTTGATCCTCTCTGCAGGAGCAAGATTAGTGGCCTCGCCATATTCTTTGGGAACTTTTCTTGTAAAAAAACACGGTACATTTTCGCCTCTTTCAGCAAGGCCTATTGATGTTGCTGCCACGAGCATATTTCCTTTTTCTGGAATACCATAGAGTATGTCTATTTTTGAATTGGCAGTAGCGCCGAGTATAGAATAGGCATAGAATCTACCCAATTCTCTTAAGCTATGCCCATCATTAAAATCACCAATATTAACAAACCAAGGGGAAAGTCTTTTACTTTTCAACGAGAAATCGCCATTGCCTTTTAAAGCCTGAGTAGTCAATAAATATTCTATAAATCTTGACTTATAATCTTCCATAAAATTTTATGCATAAAATTCAAATCTAAATATATTTAGGTTTTATAAAATAGTAATCAAAAGCTTTATAAAATAAAGATATAGCGGTAAATATAAAAATGACACAAAAAGGAAATCAACAAAAAGATTCTAAAGATCTACCAATTAATATTCCGGAAGAAATTAAAGAGAAATTAAAAGAAATTAAAAATAAATTAGATATTTTTAAAGATCGTGTTCTAAAAGACTATAAGAAATCAATTATAGGTATTTCACTACTACCTCCTCCACCAGTTCAAAAAGACCAAAAAAAAGAAGATGAATTTCACGTTTTTATACTCGCACAGGAGCCTGATATAAAAAAAATATTTGAGGTTCGGGAAAAATTAATCAAAGATATTGATAAAATTGCCGCAGAATCAGATAAAAGATTTAAACCGCAAATAATGATGGTGGATGAATTAAAAGAGGCATGCTTTGATGCAAAATATGATTTAATATCCCTAATAGCCAACTCTGCAATATTTTATGATTCTACTGATATGCTAATAGCATTAAAAGTTGCAGAATTGCATAAACAAATGGTTATAAAAAAATTCGAGAAATATATTGTTAGTTATGTTGCGGCAGGTTCATTATTTAGAGGAGAAAAATCAAATGATATAGATGTATACATCGTAGTTGATGACACTGATGTCAAAAAAATGTCTAGATTTGAGCTGCGCGATAAATTGAGAAATATCATAATAGATATGAGTTTTGAAGCAGCAGAGATAGTGGGAGTTAAGAAACAATTTCATCCTCAAATCTATATATTAACTGATTTCTGGGAATCAATTAAAGATGCTAACCCAGTTATTTTCACTTTCCTCAGGGATGGTGTTCCTTTATATGACAGAGGTACTTTCATGCCATGGAAATTATTACTTAAAATGGGTAGGATAAGGCCAAGCTCTGAAGCAATTGATATGCAAATGGATATAGGTGAGAAACTATTAGACCGAGCTAAGAAAAAATTACTTGGTATTGCAGCAGATGATATTTATTATTCAGTTCTAAATCCAAGTCAGGCAGTTTTAATGCTTTATGGAGTTAGTCCTCCAACACCAAAAGAAACTGTAATGCTCTTCGAAGAACTTATGGTTAAAAAAGAAAAACTAATTGAGCCCAAATATGTGAAAATACTTGAAAAATCAGTAAAGACCTTTAAAGATATTGAACATGGAAATCTCAAAGATATTACAGGAAAAGAAATTGACATAATGGTTCAAAGTGCGGATGATTATTTACATAGAATTCAAAAAGTATTTGAAGAAATCGAAAGAAGAAGAGAAAAAGAGACCATAGCAGAAACCTATGAAGCAACTTTAAACATTATAAAAGAATGTCTCAATTTTGATAAAATTAAATACACGGAGACTACATTAGAAAAATCTTTTGAAGATTATCTTAAGAAAAATAAATTGCCTACTTTCATTTCTGTTGTATTTAAAGATCTAAAGAAAGCCAAGAAGGATTATGACTTAAAGAAACTTACAAAAGCAGAAGCAGAAAAAGTGAAAAAAGATTCTAGGGCTATGACAAGGATTCTTCTAGAATATATACAAAGGAGAAAGGCATTTTCATTATTTAGATCAAAGTTAAAATTCAAGTATGGAGATAATGTTGGAGAGATTTACTTATTTGATAAAGTTGTATTTATAGTTGAAACTGCAAAAGATAAACCCATTTCCATAATTAAAGGAACAATGGATTCTGATTCAAAAATAACCAAGACTGTCAAGTCTTCAAAAGATGAATTAGATGAATTCGTTAGTAAAAATTTAGATTCATATAAAACCATTAGTCTAAAAGAGGAATTATTTAATTCGCTTGAAGAAATTTATGGGAAAAAAATAGAAATAATTTTAGATTAATCTTCAATTTTTTCTATTTTAATTGCGGTAACTGGACAAGCATTTTCAGCTTCTTTATTCTCAATAACATCTTCTTCAGCTTCAACAATTATTTCCCACTTATTAGTTTCTTTGTTAAATAAACTGTCTAATAGGGTAACCTTACCATCCTCCTGCAAATCCCAAAATCTGGGAGCTACAACTGTACAGGATCCCGAACCGATGCATCTATCCCTATCTAAAATAACTTTATATTTTGGCATTATTTATTGAAAAATACATTATATTTAAAACCTTCTAAAATTAAAAATATAATTCTAAGAAATAAATAAATTATTTAATTACAATTTTTTGTTTATATCATCAAGGTGTCTTATTATATCACTTATATCATCTCTACTATAATCGCAGATTCCAGATTCAAAATATTTTAAAATATCATCAGGAGATCTTTTTGGAGCAAATAAGAATGCATATGGAGCAGGCAACGGTAAATCTGAAATTCTATATTCATCTGCATTAGGATACCAAGATTTAATATTCGCCAATGCTTGTGAAGTAGTTACATCTTCATCTAACCATTCATGAACGCCATCTTCACCCTCAGCCTTAAAAAAAGCATATGAAAATAGCAATTTGTATTTTTTGTCTACCATATTAAGTACATAATTTAACTATATTTAAACCTTACGATTTTTACTAAAGAATAGTAGTAACATATCCGTGTAAAAATATTTTAGAAATAAGTAATTCCTTCACCTAGAAATTTTTATTAAGTAATTTGAAAAATATTTTATTAATATGTTTTCAAAAATTCTTTCAAATTTATATTTTTCAAATAATAACTTTTTTAAACTTAATCATTCATCAAAATATAATGGAAGGACGAATCTCAAATTTTAGGGGAGGCGCAGGAACCCAATATACAAACCAATTAATAGTAATTATTGACGATATAAAAAGCAAAATTGAAGCTGAAAAAATAGTAGCTAAAAAAGTAATTTGGACCACACCCACTGGAAAGGAAATTATCGGTAAAATCTCGGGCGCTCATGGAAATAAAGGTGCCGTAAGAGTTAAATTTGAAAAAGGTCTACCTGGCCAGGCTCTTGGAACTAAAGTTAAAATTGAATAAGTGATTAAACTGAAGAATGGGCCAAGAAATAAGCAAGATCTGATTGATATTTTAACTCAATGTTTTGACCAATATGAACCACTTAGATATCGCTATTTTCAGACTGATATCGATTCTCAGAATCACAGCAAAAAAAATTTTGATGAAGAATACACACATTTTATCAAATTATTGAAATCCAGATTGACTGTACGACTAGAACAAGATCTTGTGAAATCAGCGCTTTCAGACATCCTGTATAATAATACAATTATAAATGATGTAGAAAGACTTGTATTAGATAATTTATCATTTGATGTTTATAATAAATTACAGCGCCTTAAAAATAAGTATTTCAAAACTAATAAAAAGATTTATAAAGACACATATAACTCCCATGATAAAATAGAAAATGGCAACACTAAGAAAAGGGCATTGTTATAGCAATATAACTAGAGCATATACTAGAAAATCGAAATTCCAGAAAAAGGGATTCATAAAAGCTATCCCCACTATTAAGGTGGTTAGGTATTCTATGGGAGATCCAAAAAAAGAGTTCAAATATGCAATAAGGCTTATTTCAAAAGTACCTCACCAAATAAGACATAATGCTCTTGAGAGTTCAAGGCAAATTGTAAATAGAGCTCTTTCAGAAAAAGTTGGAATATCAAATTATTTTTTTCAGATAAACGCTTATCCGCATCATGTTCTTCGAGAAAATAGAATGTTAAGTGGAGCACATGCTGATAGACTTCAAACTGGTATGTCACATTCATTTGGTAAAGCCGTTGGTACTGCCGCACAAATACCAAAAGGAAAAACAGTATTCACTGTTAAAGTCAATAAAGAACATATTGATCTTGCAAGAATAGCTTTGAAAACTGCAACCCCAAGACTTCCAGGCACATATTTAATAGATATTACTTAAATCCATACTTACCTTTTAATTCTACAAAAACAAATTTACCTAAACTCATCTTAACTAATTTATTGCCTAATTTCTTTACCTTAATCATATCTTGTGTATATCTTCCTACAGGTGCTAATAAAATTCCATTATTATTAAGTTGATCTATTAAAACAATAGGTATTTCTGGACAGGCAGCTGTCACAATAATTCTATCATATGGACTAAATTTCTTTAACCCAGTACTCCCATCTTTATTAAAAATTTGGATATTATCAAAATTAGTTAATCTTTCTTTGGCATAATTAAATAAAATTTTACTCAGTTCAATAGTAAATAATTTTCCTGGCTTAATAATAGTAGCTATTAATGAAGCATTATATCCCGAACCAGCTCCTATTTCCAACACTTTTTGTCCTTCTGTTAATTCTAAATAATCTAACATTTGAACTACTGTAGAAGGCTGCGAAATTGTTTGATTATCAAGTATTGGTAGGGCAGTATCATCATATGCTACATCTCTATATTCAGGTAAAACAAAATCTTCACGCTTTATTTGTCTAAATGCATCAATTATTTTTTTATTTTCTAAAATATTTGCTTCTTCCCAAATTTTAATTAGATCTTCTTTTCTCATAAATCTAAGGATTTTTTACTGCTTTTAAACTTTATTTTAAATAGTACTCTAATATGATATAGTCTAGAAAACTTTATATAAACCCAAGAAAACTTAATTTCATGTCTTTAATCCTTCAGCTTAAGGATGTAAAAGGGGATGATTTAATTTCTTTAGGTGAGAAACTTTTACTATATTGTGATCTCTCCAATAATCAAATATCAGTGCCAAATTCATTTATTATAACCAACGAATTATTTCTAAAATTTTTAGAAGAAACTGAATTAATCTTAAAAATTAAGGATTTAACTGATTCTACAAATTACAATAGAGAATCTTACAATACAGTTTTAAATCAAGTTCAAGAATTAATTATGAATACAGAACTACCACCCAATATTTTAAATGATATTAAAAATGCCTATGATAATATGATAATACATAATGATATATTCAAATCTGCTTCAATACAAACAATAGATTTTATTAGAGCAGGCAGATCAGCTCCATATCTAGCAGTAAGACCATATCTCAGAAATAATAGACAAATAGAAGCAATTGAGAATATAAGAGGTATAGACAATCTTGGAGCAGCAGTAAAACGGATTTTCTGCTTATATTTTAATACAGATGTACTAATTAAGGATAATATGAATGACCTAAATATAGTAATTCAAAAAATGATCAATCCAGATAAATCAGCTATAGTATCAGTATTTGAAGACTCAATAGAGATAAATGCCTGCTTCGGTTTATCACAACCTATGACAAATAATGAGATCCAATTCGATAATTATATCTTAGATAAAAGTTCTCTACAATTGAAAGAATATAAAATAAATAATCAAGAATGGATGTTATATAGAGATGAAAACTTACTGCGGACTATTAAAAGAAATTTATATATACGAGGTAAAGAACAGAAATTAAATTATAATGAATTTGACAAAATTGTTGAAACTTGCTCAAAATTAAAAGAGTTAAATGATTTAAACTACAAGTTTGAGTTTATTTTTGAAAATAATAGGATATATTTAATTGATATAATTAACTTAATAAAAGAAGATGACTCTCAAATCACCCAAGAACCTTTAGAAGCATTTAACTTTCCTGAAAATAATATAGAAAACATATCTTCAAAAACATCAGATCATATTCAAGGTGAAACATTCTATTATGGTAAATCAGAAGGACCTGTAAAAATTTTAAGGTCGTTGGATGATTTAAGTAAAGTTAACTATAATGATATTATTGCCTGCCGCTACTTAAAATCAGAATTTATTGGGGCTATTGAAAAAGCATCAGGTATTATCTCAGATTCAGATATTTCTCAAGAAATCCAAGATATGATAAAAATCCCTTGCATAATAAATTCTGTAAATGCCACTCAATTACTAAATGACAATGACTATGTAGAAGTTGATGCCTCAGCCGGAGTTATTTCTAAAATTGAAAAGAAAGCTCAACCAACAAATAATACCTCAAATGAAGAACTACCATTTAGATTAGACATAAAAATAGATGAAAATACAAATGTTGATGCGTTATTGGAAAAAATTAGACAAGTAAAGGAATTCTTAAAAAAATAAAATTAGACAATATGAAGCAATTTTAAAGTTTCAAATATCCTTCTAAGCATAACTACTGCAAAACCCCATAATAATGGCAACCATATTGGTATTCCAAATAAACTAGAGTTTGCATATGACCAAACCCCAAATCTAATACATATTATTTCAGCAATCGGGCCTAAAACAGCTGCAATAATAAAAGCAATAAAATCATATTTATCATGCCACAAAAGTATTGCTATCAACCATAATAATCCAAGCAGAAAAAAAACTAAATTATTATTTTTCCAAAATAGTGATGTAATTAGTATTGCAGCAAAATAAACTCCTACCTCATAAAGTACCCCAAAATATTTATGTTTGGACACAGAATCATAAAATATTTATGATATATAAATCTAAGCTAATCAAGGTCTAATTTTTACTTCATGAACTCCAACTGTATCAAGCACATTTGTATGGTCTACTCTACAAGCTAACAAGTGTCCATAATTTGTGCAAAAAAATTGACTAACGGAATAGGCCTTATTACTGCTATTTAAAGGAGCAATGTATCCAAGATTTCCTTTTTTATATTTGCGTTCCCATGGAAGACCATAAATTGTATTAAGGCTTAACCATTCTTCAAAATTAATCCACATATCCTTTTCCAAATATGGTGTTAATGCATCTGACCGCATAGGTCTGAGTTCCCCTTTTAAAGTTCTGTGATCATAATTGATAATTAATAGTCCACCTTTCGGATTTGGTGTGAAATTTGTATCTAACCATTCACCTTTATCACAATGATGCCACGCCAAGAAGTTATTTTCAATATCATTTACTTCCTGGCCTCTCAATTTTCTACCATTGCCATCATAAACTTTATCCGATCTTATCAGCTTAATAAAATCTACAAATTGAGTCAAATTAAACATAAATGAATTATTCATATGTAGTCCTCTTTGTGATCCAATCCAATCCTTTCCAATATGTGTTCTTTTTTTTGACACTAATAAATCAGGATATGAATAATTTGCATAGCTCTTTCCTTCAAGAATCACATAATTTTCAGGAGTAAATGAATTATCAAGAAATTTTCCTTCTGTTTTTCTAAAGTAATCATCTATGGGCATATTTCTTACCAAAAGCTCATTTTTATAAACTTTTATCTCTATTATTATAGAAGCCCAAATCTCCAAAATTTAAGCTTTTTTAACATTTTTATTAAAACCAAAAGCTTTATATATAAGATATACTACCTAAAAGTAGTTACAAAAGGAGGAAAAAATACGATCAAAATGCCAGAAGAAAACAAAGCAGAGGAACATAGAAAATATCTTACTAGTCTTGATTCACTAGTTAATATGTATCAAGTAGATGAAGGTCTAGAAGGTTACACAAGACAAGGTGTTAAAAATCCTGAGCTAGGTGCTCAACTTAAGCTTCAATTAGGATCAGCAATAAATCCTGATGATAAAGGTATGTTTATACACGCTACTCCTGAATATGTAGCATTAGAATCACAAAATTATCAACATTCACATGAAGATGATATTAAATCAGCTTATGAAAAACACAAAGATAAAGTAATAACTGATTATGTTGCAGGTGTTAATAAAAGATTACAACACATTGTTGATGAAATTAAACCTAAAATTGAAGAAAAGTACAACGATCCTAAATACAAAGATGTTAAAGCTGAAGACAAAAAGAAAGCAGTTGATCAAGAATTAACAGTAAATTTATATCAAGCACTTGGTCAATTACTTAAAGATCTTAATATCAGTGAAGACTTCAAAGATAATGAAGAATTAGCAGAAGCTGCCAATACGCTCCAGGAACTTGAGAAAATACCTGAAGAAAACAAGGGAAAAGCAGTAGCTGGAATAATTGCAGCAAAGAATAGACTTACTCCTGAATATGCTAACTTACCTAGAAATTGGGATAACCTTTACAATGGTATGATTAGTAATTATACAAGGGTAATAGGAAAACAATTATTACAAGAAAAAGACGGAAAATACTCAATCAAAGAAGAGTTACTTAAGAAAGCTTATACTAATGCAGACTCTGTCAAGAAAATGAGTCCTATTGCAAAAGACGAAGCTTTACAAAGAAAAGAATAAAACTTATTTTTTTATTTCTATTTTTACTATTTTTTCTTGTTTTACAGCATCAATAGTTAAATTTCTTAATACTCTTTCAAATTCAATTGCCTTATCAATATGTTCATCAACTTCTTTTCCTGATATAGAATTGATATTCCCTCTATTGATATTATGATATAAATTGTAAACCTGATTATAATATTCAACATATTTTTTATCTAATTTCCTTTGTTTAACAAAAACCTCAATTAACATCTCAGAAATATGTTCAGGACTTGGTGGGACTTGCTTAAGAGCCATTAGGGCTGCATGAGAACTATCCACCATTGACCAATATAAATTTTCAATAGCTCCAAGAACATTTAATTTTGCTCTTGCAATATGCATAGGTGCAGTCCTCAAAGATTGATATGTTGCTTCAACACTTGGTCTTATTTTTCCCCTAGCTAATAACACTTTTAGAGGTTCAAAAAAACCACCGTAATCTATTAATGGCTGTCCATATCTAATAACATTAATAATTAAGGGACTTCCATTTCTAACCTGTTCCCAAAATATAGTCATTTGAACAGTATTAATATGTAATCTTTCTCTATATTTTTGAGCAGCTACAATCTTTGTTAATTCTTGTCTATACCATGCTATTAAAGTTTGGTCCCAAACAATAGTGCAGTCATCAATAATAATAATTAAATCAATATCACTCCCTTTTTTCATCTCATTCTTTGCTGCACTTCCAAACAATACAATACTCTTTATTACATCATTGAATCTTCTGTAAACTTTAATAGCAAAATCATAAGCAACATTATATTCATCAGAAAGTCCCTCTTTCTTCACAGCTTTAAATTCTTTTACTCTTTTTTTTAAAAAGGCCATATTATCTTAAAAAATTTTATATTATTAAGTTTATTGGTTTGGTGTTCCGGCAAACCTACTCCTGTCACCAGTTGTTTGCCCTCCTAATTCAACAGGCAATGATGAAAATCCAGCACCATACATTTCCCTAAAATGTACCTCAGGTAATATATTTCCAAATCCGGCCATGTAAGGATCATAAACATCTGTATGGCCTCTCCAAGTCATATCTCCAGGAACAAAACCCCTTCTTTCTCCACTAGGTAACAAGGGAGCATAAACAGGAGTGTTCATCTGTTCCATCCCAAATAAATGAGGGCTTGACTTAAATTGGGCAACAAAAGCACCAGCTTCAACCACAGCTCTAAAATCATCTTTTTTCCACTTTTCAAGCAAAGCTAATTGCTCATTAATGCCAGCATTTCCCATCCCAGGAGGTAGATGAGAATCTGTAAATCCAAAAGTATCATTGATATGGACATGCTTTACCAATTTGCTCTTAGCAATTTTTTCAGCTTCTTTAAGAACATCTTCTTGGCTATATCCGGATTTCCTTAAGAAATTTATATGACCAGTATCCCAGGTGGCTCCAATCAATTTCTCTGATATTCTTTTTGCTTCTTTTTCATTTATTTTTTTGTTATTCTCCATTAATTTCTTTTCAAATTTTTTTCGGCTTTCTTCAACTACACCCTTCAAACTATCCGCTCTTGATAATGTTAATTCAGGCATATAATTTTCAAGTGCTATCAGGGGAGCCTTTTCCTTAAATTGATTATAGGCATATACCATCGCATTACTAACTGTCTCAGAAACTTTTTCTTTTGCAAAATCATCAACAGGCTTGTACATTTGAGGTGTAGGGAAAGCACCAACTGCTGCTGTAACAAATTTATAATATTCGTCTTGTTTTTCTTTCATTCCTTTCTCTAATTCCATTAATCCTTTCACTTCTTGATCACTTAATTTCTTTCCATTATTGATTATCTGAGAATGATAATTTTCTACTTTTTTTCTAGCTTCTTCAAATCTATTATGTGCTTCACTAGCTTCGCCATAATATAATAATGGGTCTTTTAATTTATTTTGTTTTTCTTTTTGACTTTCAAATCCATATCTATCAACTTTAGTCCACATCTCACTAAGTTGGCTTTTAACAATATCATTTATATTATCTATATGTTCTTGAATCATATGCAAGTCTCTTTCTCTTTCAGTTAATCTTGCTTGCTCTTCACTATTGATAACTCGTTTCTCTTTTGCATAAACTAATGGATAAATCTCTGCTCTAATAGTTTGCTCTCTATCACTTAATCTCCTTATTTCTTCAAGTGAACTTTGAACTTTTAGTTTTTCTTGATCCCATTCAGTGTTGTTTAAACTTCTTAATCTGTTTGTCGGATGAAAAATATCTTTTTTATCAGTGCCAAATCTAGATTTTTCCTCATACTGTAAAGGAACTAACTGACCAGTTTGCTGGTTTATTGCCACTCCCATAAAAGCTTCCTCAGGAAACAACAAATTTTTCCTTTCTTTATCACTTAAATCATGGATAGTATGCCCCTTCCTTAATTCAAAAGCAGGAGTACCAGTAGTTGTATGAAATACAACAGGCACATTTCCCTTAGGATCAAAATCATGTGCCCTTTCTAAAATACTTTTTAATCTTGTCTCAGTTTGTATTCTCTGGGATTCATTAAATCCTTGCTCACCAAAACCACCCAAATCAATTATAGGGCCATGCATTGATAAGTTTGCACCAGTCAACTTAGCTAACCTATAAGCTTCTCCAAAATGTTGTCTTGGTATTTGTTCAAGTATATCAGCAGAAATAGGACCAAGCTCAACATTAGTAACCCCCTGATTTAATGTGTTTCCAAGTTCAGCTAATTGATTTGCTGTCTGCACTCCACCAGGAATAGCTGTCCTATAACCTGGAAATGCAAAATCATCTAAAGGATTAAAACCACCATACTTTGATTCAAAATCTTTTGTAGGATATCCGTAAAAATTATGATAATATGACATTAAAATGAATCCTCCCTAGGTTTCACATAATAATCTTGAATTTGATTTCTCTCTCTCTTCTTCTTTTTTTCCTCAATATTATCAGCTTGATCAAATAATAATTTTTTCTCGTAAAACTGCTGTTCATTCAAATTTTTATTATGGGGACTTAAATAATCATCTATATCAACCACAGTATCTTTCAAGTATTCTGTTGCTATTTCTCTTGCTCTTGCTTGAACTTGTGGATCAGCATTAGCCGATGTCCTATCAATACCTTCTTGAGATAATAATTTTTCTACATTTTTTCTAGTATCTTGGTTTGTTGCTGAAAAAGCTTCATACTTAATTTGTGTTTTTGCTCCACTTCTTTGATATACTAAATTCTCATCGTTATTATTATCATGATTCTGACCAACACCCACTAAATTTTCAAGTTGTCCAGACCTCATTCTATCTCTGGGCTCTATTCTTTGGTACTTTGGAGCTGCTTCAATTTCAACATTTTTTATGTTGATACTTAAATCCTGACCTTCAATAGGTACATGAATCTTCATTTTTTCTATTTCTTCAATCATTCTTTTAATTAGTAATATTTCTTTTGGATCCTTAATTTTTTTAATTGATTTTTCTAGAAATTTTATTCGATTATCCAGATCTTCAATAGACTTTGCTTCCTTGATAATATCATCAATTACCATGATACCATTCCATGTGATTTTTTATAGATATCATAGGCAGTATTTGCGTAGCCCAACGCCTTAGATTGAGCTTCATCTCTTATTTTATTAACAGCAAAACCCTGTTTTTCCTTCAAACCGAAAAAATCCCTAACCCAAATCTTGAATGGCTTTATCTTTTCTTTAGTCTTCTTATCAATATTTTTGAAAGGCCACTCATATGGTTTTTTCTTCTTTTTGGTTGGCTTCATTATATATTTTGTATTTCCTTTTTCATCTTGAACCTTAATATATGTAATTTCAGATTCTTTCGGATCGGACTTAAGGTATTTATCCAAATCATTTTGCAATTCCTTCATACTGACATTTGTTAAATTCTCCACTAAATCCATATCTTCATATAATTCTTGCTCTTCTATGATAGTTAATTCAGCATTAGTAAAAACATAGGGTCTAAAATAAATGTCAGCCATTCCTCCATGAACATATTGAGTTGCTTCTCTTCCTCTATATACTTGAGGAACACTTCTAAATTGGAAATTTATCTCAAGGCATGCGAAATATTTATTTTCAAATTTTAATTTGCCAAAGGTCTCATTTACAGAATCTGGCTTTATTTCTTTTTTAGCAAATAAACTTAATTCCATTTGAACATTATTGAAAGCAGCTACAATGTGGGGGGAATTAAATTCTTTCATACCTAGTTGCTGGGAGGCTCTAAGGTAAGGTCTTGCCCATTTTGTGTATAATTTCATAGAATCTATTTGAGATTTTAAATATGCTCTTTCAATATTATATCTTTTCCTTAACTCTTTTTCACTCAAGGACTTCCAGCTTGAGTATTCATCTAATTTTCTAATTAAAATATTCCTTACCCTTTCATTTAAATCTAAATTATCCACTTCTTTTTTAGTAGTTGCAACAAAAAAAGCGTCTCTTAAAGTCACAAATTGCAGCTGTTGAGTTAATGAATTAATTGAGCCCCGACCGTGTTTCAATAAATCCACTTGATCAAGCCAAACCCCTTTTAATGCAATCTCAGCAGCATCTCTTTCATCCTTAATATCAGATTTCATTTGATCATAGGTTTGTAATCTAATTTCAAATTCCTTCAAATCATAAATTAAATTTATAATAGATCTAATCACAGTATTTATAGTAGACAAAATTCTCATTGCCCTATCTTGCATAACACCAGCCCTAGTTCCCATTTCTCCAAAATAGGAGCTTGAAGCACTTGCTTCAAATGCTTCTTCAACCTTATTAACATCTAAACCTAAACCACTTGGACTGTCACTTCTCAAGAATTCTAGAAACCAGAAATAAATAGGCTCAAGTCCCTCGCTAATTGAATCATAACCCATATGCAATTCCACAGATGTTCCTGTTTTTAATTTAACTTGTGAATTTGCCTTAATCATTTTTATGAAATTCTTCCTTAATTCACTTTTAACTCCACTATCTAAATCTTTTTTAACGAGTTCCTTGTAAACTTGAAATTTCTCAGAATATCCAGAATACCTAAGTGATTCTTCAAGCGCAACTACCGCTTCTTTCTCAGATTTATTCTTGATGATTTCAAGATATTTATCAATATACATTCAATAAAAGATCGATTTTTTCTTATTTAAAGCTTTCTAGTGCCCTTTATTTCCTAATAATTATTAAGACCTTATAGTGAAATTATGATTTCAGCAGACTTACTTTAGACTATCTACTCAATAAAAAGTTTTTTAAATAATTAAAATAACAAAATTATATGAAATTCCCTTGGAGAAAAAAAGAAGACAATCCTGAACCGATCTTAGCTAACGATGACTTGGGTGCACAAGACCCATATCCGCAACAACAGACATTTAATAGGCCCTTTATGGAGCCTTTTTCATCACAAAGTACAGAAATGCAGCTAATTCTAAGTAAATTGGAATTAATTAATACAAAAATACAACAAATCGAAATTAGATTGCAACAGCTGGAAAGAAAAATAGATACAATTGAAAAAATTGCAATAGAATCTCAAGAACCTCCAAAGAGATGGTAAAAACCAAGTACATTTTACTGATAATCCTCTTTATAGTTCTTGATCAATTGACAAAAAATTTCTTTAAGGATAAGCATTTTTCAATTATAAATTATACAGAAAATTCAGGTGCAGCGTTTTCTCTTTTTCAGGGTTTCACATTATTACTAATTACCATATCTTTAATAGTTTTAATAATAACACTATATTATTTTATAACCTTAACAAAATTAAACTTAAAATTAAATTATTCATTTATTTTAATCATAAGTGGAACTTCAGGAAATTTAATTGATAGAATTTTTCTAGGTGTCGTAAGAGATTTTATCGATTTTAAGATTTGGCCCATTTTTAATTTAGCCGATTCATACAATGTAATTGGTTTTATTTTATTATTAATATATTTCAATAGAAAGAGTAGCAAATGAAATTTTTATTGTTTTTTGCAAAAAGATTCATAGCAGGGGAAAATTTAGAAGATGCAATACATGTTACAAGAAAATTAAACAAAATAGACATTAAAACTACAATAGATTTCCTGGGAGAACATTCACACACCAGAGAAGAGGTAAAAAAGAATTTAGAAAATTATTTCAAGTTAATAAGGGCAATTAATATTTTAAAATTAGACAGCAATATATCAATTAAATTAACAAGTCTTGGTTTAGATATTTCTAAAGATTATTGCATAGACAATCTCAAAAAACTTCTAAAATATGGTAAGAAGTATCAAGTTATGATTACTATTGACATGGAATCATCAAAATATACATCATTTACAATTGCAGTTTACAAGAAATTTATTAAGATGTATAACAATACAGAAATAGCCATTCAATGCAATCTTAGGAGAACAAATAAAGACATAAAGAACTTGATTAATAAGAAGCCTAATATAAGATTAGTGAAAGGTGCTTATATTGAACATTCAAAGGATTACATCCAAAATAAACACATTGTTAATGATAAATATATTAAATACTTAAGATTACTCTTTAAGACTAACTCTTTTGTTGCCATTGCAACTCACGACACTAAAATAATAAATTATGCAAGAGAATATATCAATAAAAATAAAATTAAGAAAAAAAGATACGAATTTCAAATGCTGTATGGTATCAGGCAAGACATTCAAAAACAGCTAGCAGATGAAAATTATCCAATAAGGGTATACATACCCTATGGCAAAAATTGGCTTCCTTACTATATAAGAAGAATGCGAGAACAAAAAGAAATTTTTTTCTTTGTATTAAAACATTTATTTAGATAATTATAAAGAATATTGCCATTGAATATTTTTGGCAGATCTCACACCAAGATTTGGATAAGAAAAAGACATATCACAATTACCCAATACGTAACCAATAGGATTACTAGGCTTACGTGGAACTGCATATTGAAAAACACCAAAATAGGTTACACTATTATTACTAGGTCTATTAAAATACAGGTCTCCCTTTTGCTTTTTTATAGGCAGTCCAAGTTTGTTCTTAGTATTAAGCCATTTATCAAAATCAATGCTTCGTTGGTGTCTAAGAATATTTTCACCCAGCCTTTGATCATAAGTAGGTATGGGATTGTCCTTTGGACCAATTTTGTTATTAAAGGCCATATAGAAAACTTTACTTCGTGTTATAGTAAAGGAAGCATCTAACCATTCTCTTTGTTCTGGCATTAGTACCTCATCTTGAATTCGGTCAAGATCATATCCTCCCAATTTATTGCCTAAGCCATTATAAGCAATACCTAATTTTAATAATTTTAGAAAATCGGCAAATTGTCTAATCGTTAACATAAATGAATTTTCTTGTCTTAACTTTTTATGAGCATCTACCCAGTTCTGACCAAAATATTTTAACCTGGTAGAAATTAACATATCGGGATAAGAATAATTTCCATATTTTTTACCTTCAAGTAAAATATAATTCTCCGCATCTTCAATATCACATTCAATAGATTTCCATTTATTTTTTTTTATTTTCAGCCTTACTTTGTCCACATCCAAATTTGCTAATAAATCATCTATTGGCATTTTTCTTCAGTTTTTTATTTAAAAAGCCCTTTATAAATTTATCTATTTTGTTACTACTATTTAAAAGTATCAAAACGAAAGGTTTATAAATCAAAAATTCACAATAAAAACTATGTCATATAAACTTAAAAGACCCATTGATTTAGTAGGATCCTTAATACTAGGAACTCTTACAATACCTCTACAAGCAATAATAACAACATCTATTGTAGCTGAAGGATTAATAAGTAAAAAATACAGAAGACCAATTATTTATAAATCTCAAAGAGTTGGTAAGAAACTCAAAGTATTTGATATGTACAAATTCAGTTCAATGGTACAAGGAGCGGATAAAGGTTTATCAGAATTAATATCACAATATGGTCATGTTAATCATATAATAGAAGATCCTAGAGTTACTCCTATTGGTAGAATTCTAAGGCGGTACAGTTTAGATGAATTACCTCAATTTTTTAATGTATTAAAGGGCGAAATGAGCTTAGTAGGAAATAGACCAAGATCACCTGAAGAAATCATAGAACTAATGACAAAGGGGCATACAGAAGTAGCATATCTTTCCCCAGGAATTACAAGTGAAGCCTGCATTAATGGACGAAGAAAATTAAATATTGAAGAAATGCTAAAGTATGATATTAATTATAAACCAACAATTTTAACTGATGCCAAAATTTTGTGTAAGACTGCATTAAAAGCATGGTATGAAGGTAATTAAACATATTTGTCGTGATCTACATCATAAGAATAAAGTTCATCTTCCTTAAACCATATCTTAATTTCTGTCTTTGCCTCTTCAAGATTCCCAGATGCATGAACTAAGTTTTTTACATTTTTTAAGTTTTGATTAGCATAATCCTTACTCATATGTGCAAAATCTCCTCTTATAGTTCCAATTGCAGCTTCATTTGGATAAGTACTTCCACATATTTTTCTAGCAACATTTACACAATCAATACCTTCTAAAGCAAGTGCAACTATAGGGCCTTCATTAATATATTCAATTAGTCTATTTCTTACATCTCTTCCATATCTTTTTTCAATTTCTTCATTATAGTGAACAGCTGCTTTTTTACTATCAGATTTTAGCATTTTTAAACCAATTATTTTAATACCTCTTTGCTCAAATCTTTTAATAATTTCTCCAACTAAATGTCTTGAAACACCATCTGGCTTCACAAGAACTAGAGTTCGTTGAATCATTTCACTAATTTTTTCCTTTTCAATGTCCACTTGAATTTTTTTGGGTTTCTTCCTAATTTCAGCAAATTATTTTCGCATTTTGAAGAACATAAATAAATATATTTTCCAGTTTTGTAAACATAAATTTTCCCAGTTCCTTTTTCAAGTATCCGTCCACAAAATTCACAGATTGCCATTATCTAGTTTTATGTATTAATTTTCTCGCTTCAATCTCTGTTTCTCTAAGCATTAAGTAATCACCAACTTTTACTGGGCCTTTAGTATTTCTTCTCAAAATTTTTCCTGCATCTCTTCCTTCAAGTACTTTAACTCTGACTTGAATAGCTTCCCCTCTTGTACCAGTTCGTCCAACTATATCTTCAACCCTCGCAGGTACAGCATAAGTGAATATACTAGTCTCTCTCTTTTCTATTTTCTTAACAACCTTCTTATCTTCTTTAACCTCTGCCATTTTAAACTAGAAATTCTTTAATTAAGTCCTTAGCATCGCCTTCTTTAATTACGACAACAGCACTGGTTGGAACACCCAATCCAGCAGCAGCGCCCAATTCAGCTTTGCTTGCAATAGGAACTAAAGGAACTTGCTTCTCCTTACATAAAGGCGGTAGATGCATAATAATTTCTCTAGGATTAACATCTTTTGCAACTAAAACAAATTTAGCTAATCCCCGCTCTACAGCTTTAGTTACCTCATTAGTTCCTTTCTTAATTTTCCCTGATTTCTTAGCTATTTCTATAATTTCAATGGCTTTGTTTATCTTTTCCTTAGGAACTTCAGTATCAAGGTCCATATTTGCCTCCATAATGATAACATTTAGCTAAAGTCAATATTTAAATACTTTTTGGCTAAAAATGGTTTATTCTTATCCAAAAGTATATTTAATCTTTAAAAATGATGAATTCTAATAAAACCCAACCAAAATTAAGATTCCCAGAAGACTGTAAAGTAGATACAAATAAACTTACAGCAAGTAGATATGGTACAAAAGATATGATAGATATTTGGGATGCTGAAAAAACTTACGAATTTAGTTTAAAAGTCCAAGGCCAATCTGCTATAACCCTATCAAAGCTCTATCCAAATATAATATCTCAAGACTGTGCAACAGAAATTTTTCAAAAAGCAAATTTAAATAATATAGATACAGATAGGATTAGGATTCTAGAGGAAGAAAAAGGGCATGATATAATTGCAATTAATACAGCACTAGAAGAAATTTTGTCTTCTAATTCAAAAACTCATGTTAATAAAGCAAAAACAAGTGCTGACACAACTCAACCAGCAAGAGCGCTTCAATTTAAAAGCTCTCTAGAAATTATAGCAGATTCAGTAGAAAATTTAAGAGACATTATAATTGAAAAGTCTATAGAATGGAAAGATATTCCATTTATGGATGTCACACATTTATATGATGCCCTACCAACAGTTGCTGGAAGACCATTTTCGCATTATGCTGAGATGCTGCAATCAGGACTTAATCTTTTAAAATTTGTTTACGATAATTCAATTAAGGGTAAATGGGCAGATGCAACTGGTAATCATCATTCTGCAACTGCTCTTGGAATTGATGGAATTAGGTTACAGGAACAATTTTGTAGAGATCTAGGTATTAGTTTTATGGATGCCCCAGCGCAAATTCCAGGTTTAGAATTTGAAGCTGACATAGCCTATCTGATGTCCAGATTCTCAGAAACAATAAATAATATTGCAAAATTTATAGCTTGGGGAAGAAGTTCTGATGTAGATATTTTTATTAATGGAGCTCCAAAAAAACAAAAAGCTTCTTCTGCCATGCCACATAAAGATCATAAAAAAGGAAATCCTGTAATAGAAGAGCAAGATATGTCTCTTCGAAATTATTTGATGGGTAATACAATGACTGCCTTAGCAAATTGTGAACTTCCCTATGCAAGAAATCTTGCTGCATCAGCGAATTCTAGAATAAATTTTGAGGATGGCTTTAAATTCCTTGACCATGGAATTAGAAATTTATCATACCTAATTTATTATCTTCTGATAAATCAGGAAAGAAGCATTGAAAGAATTAACAGAAGCTATGGAATAGTTACATCACAACAAGTAATGACATATCTCACAGATCAAAGAAAAACATCAAAACCCATGTCAAGATCTGAAGCACATGATCTAATGGGCCAACTTGCAACTCAATCATGGAATAGTAAAATCAATTTTACAGATATTGTCCTTGCCAATGATAAAGTTACCAGTAGACTAGATGAACAAACCATTAGATCTATAACAAATCCAATAAATTATATTGGGGAGAGTAAAAAAATTATAGATATTATTGCCTCAAAATACTATAAAGAAAAAACTCTTCACTAAAAATACAATATTAATTCATTCAATTCTTCTATGAGATTATATTTATTAAAATTATAACTAAGCTAGAATGACAAATGAGTTAGATTTGTTTTGAATTTTTTAATTTTTGGCTAAAATTTTTCCAAAAAATATTTTTTTTCCATTTTATGTTGAAATAAATCAGATTGAAAATAAAATTAATTTTAAATAAAAATCTATTTTTAAAATAATTTGGCAAAATTTTTCAAAATTCACCGACGGAAAAGAGGTCAAATGTAAAATAGTTTACATGACATCATAACAATAGACATAGATTCATCAAATTTATTGAAAATTTTCCAAAAACGAAATGTTTATAAACAATGGGAGTATATTAAAACTAATATAATTAAAACAGAGGTGATAATAAGATGCCAGCAAGAAGAAAAGCTTCAAGCAGCAGATCAAGGAGTTCTTCATCATCAAAAAGAAGATCATCCACAAGAAGAAGATAAACGTATCTTCTTATCTGTTATTTAACACAAACACTTTTTCTTTTTTTAAAATTCTTATAAAATCTCAGTTATGTGCGAAATAAAATATATAAATTCCTTTAGTTTTTTTATCTAATCTTACAAATCCAAATCTTTCAAATTGTATTACTTCATTTTGTTTGACATTAATAATATTTGATTCTACAATCCCTTCAATTTTATCGCCGTTGTCCATTATTAATTCAGCATGAACTACGTTATCATCAACTGGAATCCAATGAATTAATTTTGCATTTAATTTTTTGTTTAATTCTTTAGAATGAAATTCATTATTCATAAAATTGAATAAGTGCATAAACCTGTACATTTTATTTTTTTCGAGTTTATCTTGTATGTAAAATTCATCTGAAGTTTTAAATTTCCTAAAACCCCTGTTATTATCAGGATGTAATGGTACTTCCACATTTAGCTTAGGGGCTTTTTTTATTATAATTTTTTTAGGATTGGAAATAAAGAAATACCTATCAACTTCCTTGTCTAATAGTTTCCTATTTTCTGAATAAAGTAAATCCACGGGCACTTTTATTTCATTTTGGGTTAATCCAAGATTCAAAATAAAATTTCTAATTGCCTTAGGAGAAAGTCCTCTTTTCCTAAGTGACTGAATGCTCCAAGTTCTAGGATCATCCCATCCCATATACTTTCCTGATTCAACTTCTTTTTGGGATTTTGATTTTGAGATCTTGATACCTTCTATTTGAAACAACCCAGTGTGAATAATTTCCTTCTGGGGCCATCTGAAAATCTCCCAAATATATTTTTCCATCTCACTTTCAATCATCAATTCTTTGCCTCTAAGAATATGAGTAATGCCAAGTAGATAATCGTCAACTGCCCATGAAAAATCAAGTAAAGGCCAAATTCTGTATTTTGTTTTTACTCTAGGATGAACTCTATCAGATATCCTAAATATCACTCTATCTCTAAAAGCAGGATTTTGATGTTGCATACTTGTTTTAATTCTTAAAGTCATTGTTCCCTCTTTAGCTTCAAACATCTCCTCCCAACCAGCTAAATTAGTTTTTACAGAATTAATCCTACATTTACATTCGAGTCCATTAGCTCTATTCTCTCTTAGAATTACAGAGCTACATTTACAAACATATGCATATTCCTTTTTTATTAAATCTTTAGCATATTTATAATAAATATCAAGCCTATCAGATTTATATATAATCTTTTCATCGAAGTCAATATTTAACCATTTAAGACCATCTGGAATTAAGTCATAAGCTTCTTTAATTATTTGCTTCTCTTCGCTTCCTATTGTATCATCAATTACCAAAAGTAATTTTCCTTTGTATAATTTTACATATTCATCATTAATTATGTATGGTCTTGCATTTCCTATATGTAATGGTCCACTTGGATAAGGGGCTAATCTCATTATCACTTTTCCTTTTACATTTTTTAATTCTGGTAATTTTCTTTCTTCAACTTTTTTTTCTGTTAGTTCACCACCTAAATTATTGAATTGAATTTTTTGTTCATCTAAACCCATATTATTAACAGTTACTATTACATTTTCAATTTCTTTTTTTGCAGTATTAATATTTTCTTTGACTTTAGGATCTATAGAAATTAATTTCCCTAATATTGCACCGGGATTCGCTTTGCCATCATGTCTAATTGCATTTTCAAGGGCTAATAGCATTAACTTCTTGTCCAATTTCATAGAAATTTACTTGAATCCATTATATTTAAAATTGTTGATTATATTCAATATATATTTATACAAGCTTTTCTCTTAAATACTATGATGAACCTTAAACCGCTTAATAAGAAGGCAATAAAGGAAATCCTGAATAAAATAAAAAAGCAATTTGGCACAGATTCTTTTAGCTTAGACCATATTTTTTATATGAGTTCAGATAAAAAAATATTTATAATTTCAAAAAAAATTGCAGAAGTTGATTTAAGCGTATTCAATATTAATAATATTGGTCTTTATTTTGGAACAATCGAAAATGATGGTTTTAGACTTTCAATTGAAGGTTCACAAATAATAGCTAAACTGGCAAAAAAAAATATTTTAGAAATTAATCGCAGTGATCTATTAAAATGGTATCAAGGGGAAAATATTCTACTCAACAGTCTATATAAAAATGAATATGTAATTCTCAAGTATAAAAATGATATTCTTGGATGTGGTAAGATAAAAAATAACTCAATTTTGAATTATGTTGATAAAGGCAGAAGAATAAAGAGTCCGAATGCCTATTATCTTGAGATATAATGATTTTGACAAATTTAAGTTTTGCCTCAAATATACACAAATCACTTTTTGGTTTATTTAAACAGTATCACTATAATGTTATACAACCAGGGCATTAAATTCTTTATATACTTTCAAGGAAGGTTTTATTTCATTTTTAATTAAATTCTGAAGTTCTGAATATGAAATGGATGCAGCATAACTACAATATAAAGTAAAAATTGTAATAGAAAGCTTTATAAATAGAATATTTACTACCAATTTAGAGTAAAATGGTGGAATTCACAGTAATTGGAGATTCTGAATGTAACAATTACAATAAATCAGATTATCATATTAGATTTACTGATGGCCCTGTAATTGCAGAAATTTTCTATCTTGGATTCACTCAAGAATATGCTACAGAAGTAGAACAAATATTGGATAGATTGTTCCAAGATAAACATGATATTACTTCTAGGATTAGATTAGCAGATATATTCAGGGAAAAATTTCTCATTGAACAATCTATAGAAGAGTATAAAGTTGTATTAGAATATGATCCAAATAATAAAGAAGCTTTAATGAAATTGGCCCATACATATTCAATGCCAGAGGTAAAGTTACTGCTAAAAGCTCAAAAATGTCTTGAGAGGATATTAGAATTAGATCCAAGAAATCAAGAAGTCATTGAATTCCTAGATAAAATTCAAAGTCATTAAAATATTTCTGATTAATGGTTTTAGTATAATTTTTATATATCAGATTTATAAATTATTTTAATAAGTTGCCATAATTGGGCGGATAATTCAATGGTAGAATACTCCGTTCGCATCGGAGAAGCTGTGGGTTCGATTCCCACTCCGTCCATTATAGAAAAATTTAAATATCACTATTAATCAGTAATTACATGACAAATATAACCATCCAGGATTCAGGACCATTAACTCAAAGTTTGCGTTCACTTTTATCTAAAGGTATCACAATAATCTTGGATACTAATGCAATTTTATCGGCTAGATACCATGTTCAAGGTATACCCTATTCAAGAGAAAGTTATTCTAATCTAATTAAAGATGCAATTTACAATCAAATAAATGGACCTGACTTACAAAATTGCCTTGATTCTTTTATCATGGAATCAGAGAAAATGCACAAAAATCTTAATGAGTTAATGAGTAATCCAAGATATAAACTATTCACAATTCCTGAAGTAGTTAGTGAGATTAATGCAGGTTGCAGATTATTGGAGAAGCATAAAAATTGCAGAATAGTGGCATCTTATTTCAAGGGTGAACCAACAAACACGCTTCTCAGATATTTTAACAGTGGAATTATTCAACTAGAAAATTTATGTAATCTTATAGAAACTGCTCAAGAAGATATTTTATTAGATGGTCCGTTTAGATGTGATGATCAGTATTGGAACATGATTGATTATTTATGCAGTGTAGAAACTTCACCAAGTAAGCCATTTGCCTCAAATAACTCAAGTGGGAATAACCGACAACCACTTAATACTGATTTACACTTAGTTGCCACAGGATATTTCACTAGTGGTCTTTACTCAGGAAAATCTACTAGTTATGGATGCCCAGTTGCTATATTAAGCAATGATAATGATATAGATTCTCTAATTTCCGGAGGATCAAGAATAGCAAGGGAAATGTTTCCAGGCTTCGATCTTAGTTGTTCTAAAATAGCCCACAGAACTGGTCGTCTAATAAAGCGTACTCAAATTAGACATATATCTAGCTAGGATCTTTTTAGTTATAATATTTATTAGCTAACTAAAATTTTATAAATAAAAAAATTACTTAATTTTTATGTTTAAATTTTATGGAAAAATTGGCATCTTTCTTATTCTATTTGCTCAAATCAATTTTATTTTAAAAATTGAACCCTTTGCTCGCTGGTATTTTCCTATTATTTGGTTTGGATATATTTTTGTCCTAGATGCCATCAATTATAAAATTTCTAAACAATCATTAATTATGAATGACAAAAGACATTTCATAATTATGCTATTATTGTCAGCATTTGTTTGGATTATTTTTGAAGTGATAAATGAATTTTTAATTAATTGGACATACAATACCTCAAATGTCTTTAATTCAAACCTAGAAAAGGGTATTTTCGCTTTATTTTCATTTTCTACTGTTCTACCTGCAGTCTTCGAAACCTTTTATCTAGTTAAAAATGTACATCTATTTAATCATACAAAACTAAAGCATAAGCATAAAATTACTAAGCGTCTAATCCATATAATGCATATTATTGGTATTATGTGTCTCACAGCTCCAATTATTTTACCCAAATTTACTTTTCCACTTGTGTGGGCTTCATTCTTTTTTTTACTTGATCCAATAAATTATCTCCACAAACAACCAAGTATAATTAAGCATTTAAAAGACAGAAGTTTAACCATCCCATTATCATTGATGCTAGCAGGATTAATCGCAGGATTCTTTTGGGAATTCTGGAATTACTGGGCAATTCCCAAATGGTTTTATAATATCCCATATGTTGGTTTTTTCAAGCTATTTGAAATGCCACTATTAGGTTATCTAGGGTATTTACCCTTTGCACTTGAATTATATGCAATGTATTATTTCTTTACAGGTACATTACATCAGGAAGAAATTAAACTGTATCACTTATTTAAACCTTCGAAAACATCATAGTTACATACTGAGTTGCATCTAAGGTTTCCTTTGGGCTCATTCCAATTACACTGCCAAAACTCCTTAATGCATCTTGGCTTCTTAATTCATACTCATTAGTAGCTAATGATGTTAATATCATTTTAACTTTATATTTCCTGAACAAAATAACATTTTGTATCATTCTTCCAAGAATTTTAGCCCTTCTCTGTCCACTATTTCTTAAAACTAGGTTAAAATTAAATGCAAATGCAATATTATTAAAAGAAGCAAGCTTGCAGATGATATGATCAACACCTGAATTTCTAGAATTTATTGAATCATGTTGAAAAATCTCTTCACAATTAGTTATAATATGCGCTTTTTTTGTTTCAACTATTTTCCTAAGAATTATATTGGACTTAAAAATAATTGGAAATTCTGATTTTCTTAATTCAGCGATGTTATCTATTAGCTTTGTATTAATTACTTTATTAATATGTAATCTTTCATGCAGATTACTTTCCTTGTGATACAAAATCAAATCTTTGAACATAAGAATTGCATCCCTCAGTAGTTTTTAAAATTTCCTAAATATTAGGTTTCTATAAATATAAAGTAAAGCTTATATAATAAAGGATATCGACATAGAAGGGATGAAAAAAAGGTTTATTATTTTGTATTTAATCACTTTAATTCTAAGTATAAATTTTGTTCTAAGTCATATATATTCACCTCCAACAAATATCAGAGCAACTGATCATTCACTTATTAAAAAAAACGGAACATACCATTTATTTTATACCTATTATAATTTGAGTGTTGGTGCTGGAAGTTGGGCTGTAGACCCAAATGCTGATTTTTTTGGACATACAACATCACCAGACTTAACTATATGGACAGACCAAGACAATATTATTAACGTTGGTGCCAATAGTACCTGGGACTCTCAAAATGTATGGGCACCTCATGTTTTTTTGTTTAATGGCACTTATTATATGTTTTACACTGGTGTAAATTACTCAAATACAAGCAGCAGTGTAAATACTCAACAATTAGGAATAGCAAATTCTACTGATCTTTATAACTGGACCAAAGATCTAAACAATCCAATTTGGAATTGTAGCCAAGCCTCATGGGCTGAATGGTTTCCAAACCAAACATGGAAGGGACAATGCCGAGACTTTATGGTATTCAGAAATAATATAGATAACAATTTTTTAATGTATTACATGGCAAAAATCAATGGTACTAATCATTTTATTGTTGGAGTTGCAAATTCAACAAATCTAACGACATGGATTGAT
>JAGVZD010000027.1 GCA_018302805.1 Candidatus Woesearchaeota archaeon
GTTTTACTTCTTTTATCTCTTCAATTTTCTCTGGGGCTTTTTCTGATTTCTTAGTTTTTGATTCTTTCTTTTCTACCTTTGTTTCGAATGGAAATTCAGGAAGTTCTACTCTGACTATATTTTCTTCTTTTATTG
This sequence comes from Candidatus Woesearchaeota archaeon, assembly GCA_018302805.1. Taxonomy (GTDB): domain Archaea; phylum Nanobdellota; class Nanobdellia; order SCGC-AAA011-G17; family JAGVZF01; genus JAGVZF01. The sequence goes on from JAGVZD010000027.1 coordinate 136, forward strand.
CCTTAATTTTTATTTTTGGTGGAGGATTTTTTCGCCCATGTTCAAATATTTTTAAATTAAGATTTCTTCCAATTTTAACACTATCAGTTTTCATATGCCTCATGATAAATTCTCTTATTGCCTTGATAGCTTTTTCTGATTTTTTGTAACTAGGCCCCTTCTGAAATTCCTTTCTTAATGGTATTACAAATTGTTTTTCTTCAGCCATGTTATACTCTTGTTTTAGCCCCTCTTAGTCTCCAATGTCTCTTTATATGAGTATGTTTACTTGGGTGTACTCTTCTACCTTTGGAGTATATTTTTGGGATTATCCAAATAGGGGCCCATCTAGTTTGAGTTCTTCTTTTTGCCAATCTTAATTTTTTTGCAAGATTCTTAAAACGTGCCATATTATTTGCTTAATATCCTAAAATCTTTCTTATGACCTTGTATCTCTCTTAATATTTCTTTTAATTTATTATCATCAATTTTTTCAGTGATATAACCTTGTTGTATTGCTTGGTAAACACTTACCAATAGTTTTGTTGCAGTTTCTGGATGTGCTATTTTTAAACTGCTATATCTGGTTATTGCTTCTTTTGTGAGATAGTTTTTTACTATATCCCACATTTGATTTATTTGATGTTGAATATTTACTTGTTCTTGTAACTCTTCATCTTGATTTTGCTGAACTTGTCGTTTCAGCTGTTCTAATTTCTTCCTTTTGATTTCTTCTATGTCCATTTTGTGATATCTTTGATAATAATGAAATACCTTTTGGGGTTATAATTCTACCCTTATATACTCCTTTTGATGCTTTACTAAGCAGACCAGCTTTTTCAAGTTGTTGCAGTATTTTTCTAATTATATTTCCTGAAGCCCTATAAAAATGTGCTGGTTTGTGGCCCCTTCTTTTTTTACTGCCATAATTTACTTTCAATTTGTTAACACCAATAGGACCTAATTTACTGGCTTTTGACAGTACTGATGCAGCTCTTAAATACCACCAATCTTTTTGAACTGGTGGGCGTGCTTTTCCTGAGCCTGTCTTAACATAATTTGACCATTCTGGTGCTTTGATTTCATCAAAATTCTTTAGTTCTTCAGATGTTTTTACAATTAATTCTTGAGGTTTCATATTTATTGAATTATAATATAGTAGTTTTTAGACCAAGAATAATTTAAAAAGCTTTCTATAAATATTTTTTAGTACTTAAATTAAACTTTAAGACTCTTTAGAATATCTGCTTTGGTTATTACACCTATTAACTTGTGTGATTCTTTAATAATAATAATTGGGTAAAACTGAAGTAGCATTTGGACTATATTTATACCTGTATTTTTAGAGACGATTGGGGGACTTTCAGTCATAATATCTTTGACTTTTTTCGGTGATATGTAAGGTCTACTTGATATTATTGAGGATTCAGTAACAAGCCCAATTACATTGCCATTTTCAATTACAGGTAATTGTGAAATTTTATTGTTTATCAGCAATTTTACAGCTTCTTCTACAAGAGTATCTTTTGTTACGCTAATTATTTTCTTTGTTAATATATCTTTAGCCTTTAACTCGTCTTTTTTAGAAAGTGAGTTTAGAGCACTTTCAATTTTTTTAACGTAGGAGTAGGTAGGGTCTAATTTTCCTGCTTCAATCTTTGCAATCATTGACTGGCTAATTCCTGCTTTTAATGCAAATTGCTGTTGAGTCATATTTAGCTGATTCCTAATTTTCTTTAAATGTGAAATGTCAAAGATCATGATTTTAATTCATATTATTTATTTATAAATATTCCTATTGGAATAATTTTATCAAAAAAATATTTAATCTTTACATTATTTATAAATGTATGATTAAAGAAATTACTCTGGATGAGATACTTGGAATTAAAGATTTAGAAAAAAGAGAATATCTTGTTGAACCTCATAGGCGTGGAAATAATTTTAATGCTGGAGCTTTAATTAAATTTAGGGCTTCATGGGAAGACATAATATATGTTGGTAGCCAGCGACTTGGGATAAAACTTTCTTCACTTGATTATATATACTCGGAGAATTCAAGAGAAATCCATTTTGATTCAATGGGTTTTCCTTATTTTGAGAAAAAAATTGATAATTTGAGATTTCCTATTTACAAAGAGATTTTTCTTGGGAACACAGATTTAGGTTCTGGCTTAGCTAATTTGAATCGGACTCTGTTACTGAATATTTATAATTATGTGAGAAAAAATAAGCATTTCATATATGAGAAATTTTCTAATTACTTGAAAGATTTTAAATATAAAGTTCCGAAGATTGAAGAGAATTGCATCCTTAAAAGGTATTTTTATAGTTCTGATGATACATCTAAAATCTCAAGAATTGACAAGGTATTTTTTCGAATTTTCGAAGGAGATAAGTTATTGAATAATTCTAGGGCAAGGGAAGATGCTTTTATTGAATGGTATCGTGACTTTTTGATTTGCAATAGTTATGAAAAGAAGATTGAAGAAGCTTCATATGAATATCGGCAAAAAATTGATTCTTTTTATCATAAGGAAAATCAGCATTTTTTAAAATCATTAAGCGATTTGGAGGATAAACTAAAAATTTATGGTTTTAGGAAAGTAGAAAAGCTATCATTTAAGGAGAAATGATTTATGACAAAAGATATTTATGATTTGGAAGAATTAGCTGAATTGTGTAGCAGAGAGACCTTAAAAACTAATGTTGATGAGACATTCAGAGTGAATAAAATTTATCAATGCGGGATCTGCTATACTAAAATAAACAAGGTTACAATCGATTTTATTAGTGGGATTGGCAGACCGTTTGCTATTTATTGGCCAACACTTCAATGCCCAGGAATTCAATATGAGGAGCATGGAGAACTTAGAAAAGCAATTAAGAAATATAGATCCATCAATGAGAAATTTAAAATGTTGGAGGAAGAAGAAACTCTAAGTGGTAGTTCATTATTATCTGAATCTGAAGAACATTGTCTGAAATCTGAGCTGCCATTGTATAAAATTAATTTAAGATCTGAACTATCTATCTATAAAAAGAAAATTAAAAGATTGAGAGATTTATTCCATGAAAAACTTGATGATGTAGTAGGTATAGACCAACAATATTCAGATGTTGTGTATTTTCCTAAAAATAGATTTTCTCCCTCGTGGCTAACTTACGAGGTTCTAAGAGAAGAAAAGAAGAAATTGAAATAATTTAATTATGATATTTGCTTAATACTATAAGTATCTTCGATATCTTCAATAAGATAACCTTTTTTCTTTAGCTTTTCTCTTAATTTATCTGATTCTTGCCAATTTTTTTGAGATCTGGCTTTTAATCTTTTTTCAGCTATTTTTATTATTTCTTTTGGGATATTAGCTTCTCCAAAGTCAAATATTCCCAAAAAGTGGTTTATTTCCTTAAAGAATTCAAGTGATTTTCTTCCACCACCAATCTTGTTTAAATTTTTGCTTAGTTCAAATAGAACTGAAAATGCAATAGGAGTGTCTAGGTCATTATCTAAAGCCCTTTCTATTTTTATTCTTGCTTTTTTTATCAGTAAAAGTGATTTTTTATTGTCTTTTCCTTTTTTTAAGAAATAGATTGTTTCTTGAAGTCTTTGTAAGCTGTTTTTTGCTTGTTCTAATAATTCTTCTGAGTATGTTAATGTGGTTCTATAATGTTGGGATATAAAAAGATATCTAATAACTTTTAAATCATACTTCTTTAGGACATCTTTTATTCTGATTATATTTCCAAGAGACTTTGACATTTTTTCAGAACCCATATTTAAGAAAGCTGTATGTACCCAATATTTTACAAATGGTTTTTTTCCAGAAGCAGCCTCTTGTTGCGCAATTTCACATTCGTGATGAGGGAATATTAAATCTATTGCCCCCCCATGCAAATCGTATTGAGATCCAAAAAAATGTTCTGTTATTGCAGTATCTTCTATATGCCAACCAGGACGCCCGTTGCCGAAAGGAGATTCCCAGAATGGCTCATTAGGTTTTTGTTTTTTCCACAAAACAAAATCCTCAGAATTTTTCTTTTTTTCATTGATATCAATGCGTGATCCTGCTATTATTTTATTTAAGTCTTGTCCTGATAATTTTCCATATTCTTTAAATTTCTTAACTTCAAAATAAATTCCATCTTCAGTTTCGTAAGCATATCCTTTTTTTACAAGTCTATTTACTTGATCAATAATTTGCGGGATAAAATCTGTTGCCCTTGCGTACTTATTGATACTGTCAATGTCTAAGTTTTTTGTATCTTCTAGATATTCCTTTTCAAATTTTAGTGCTAATGATTTCCAATTTTGTTTAGTATCATTTGCTTTTTTAATAATTCTATCATCTATATCAGTTACATTTTGCAAATAAAATACTTTAAAGCCTTTCCACCTGAGATATTTTACAAGGAAATCAAATTGGATATATGTTTTTGCATGCCCAATATGAACGTAATCATAAACAGTTAATCCACAAATAAATAAATTTACTTTCTTATCTTTCATGGGTTTAAAGATTTCTTTCTTTTTTGTTAAAGTATTATATAGTTTTAACATGAAAATAAAATTAGATTAATACTTTTAAACTTTATTAATTAGAATAAACCTGATTTTTTCTTAACATCAATTACTGCGGTCCTGATTTTCGCTTCTTCCCATAGTTCATTTGAGATCTCAAACTTTAGACCTGTTGGCCCAAGGGGCGCTGTGGATTTTGCAAGAACATATACTTGAATTTCAATTTCTTCACCAATTTCTATTGGATATTCATCAGATTCCTTTGATTTTGTATCTGCAAATTTTGCATCTAATTCTTCTGTTGGCTCTACTGTAACCTTGAAATTTGACCTTCTATCTCCTATATTAGCTACATATACTTTCATTACCTTATATGATCCTTTTTCTAGGCCCATATTTTCAGGAGATACAGTAATTTCTTCATTATGACTTATTCTGCCAATTTCTCCTCTGGCAATCGCTATAGATTCATCTGATATTTGTGTAACACTGCCAAAGATATTACGTACCCATGTTAGACCAAGTGTTAATAGAACTATACCAATAACAATGACCACTATAGTATTCATTGAGAGCTCAAGAGCGCCTCTTTTTGAAATTTGCATAATAAGCAACAAATTCATTATTATATAAATTTTACTGAAAAAATGGGGCGAGGGGGACTTTCATAAGAGCGACGCCCACTCTTGTTTTGAACCCCCGATCCTACGGTCTTCAGCCGTATGCTCTCCCAGGCTAAGCTACCGCCCCATGTAAATTGAAAGCTTATGGAATTCTATTTAAATATTGTCTTTTTTACTTTAAATGGGAAAGGTTTATTAGCTTAAAATTTTCATTTTCTTTATGCAAATACTAATTATTGGTGCAGGTTTAACAGGTGGTGCAATAGCTTCTAATTTAGTAAAGATTAAACAAGTAAAAACAGTATCTCTATATAGCAGAACTCTAAAAAGTGTTAAAGCACTTGCATTTGATCTTAGAAATAAGAAAGTAAACATTTTGGAGAGCTTAACTAATCTGAGGAAATTTGACTTTATTATTATCACTTTAGCAGGAATAAGTGATAGTACAAGAGCAGAAAGCTTTTTCAAAAGGAAAACAACTTATGAAGTTCGTCAAGATGAATTGAAGTACAATATAGGGGCTATTGCAGGAATTGTTCCCTATTTGAAAAAAGTTCAAAGTTATTCAAAAATCATTGTTGTAACAAATCCTGTTGATGAGATCACAAATTACTTGAGAATTACTTTAAAAAATAATAATGTTCTTGGGTTTGGATTAGAACTAGATGCTAAAAGATACTCAAAAATATTTGGCAGAAATGTATATTGTATTGGAACACATGGAAAAGCAATTCCAATTATCAATTCTATGTCAAGAAATGAATACTATTTGCTTTACAAGAAAGTAGATTCTGAATTAATGAGCTATATAAGAAGAAACGGAATCCCTCATAAACTGGCAGGTGAAGCCTTTTTGGAGTTCTTTCAGAGACTTATTGGGCAAAGAGAGAGCGTTATACATGTATCAAATTATTTGAGTAGGGACTTTTTTGGCGCTAAAGATATTTCCATTTCTCTTCCTTATATTGTTAAAGATGGAAAAATTATAAGAATAGTGGAAATAAATCCTAATCTCATAGAATTAGAGCGATTTAGAAAGTCAGTAAAACAACTACGACGATCAGTTTCTCATATTTTGACAGCCCACAGAAAACTTGTAAGCTATAAGTAGATTTCATATCAAAGAAACTTTTATAAAGTATAAATCAAATTTCTATTAACATGAAAAGAGGTATTAGTCCTTTATTATCCTTTATACTAGTTTTACTTTTGGCAGTTGCAATTTATGTATTACTCTTTCCATGGTTTAAAAGTATTACTATGAATTTAGGTGAGGATACTGAGGGGGCTAGTCAAAGACCTTTACATTGTGATAACATTCTATTAAGTGTTGATAATGTTTATCGGCAACCTGATAGTATTGTTGCAACTATTGGAGTAAAAAATAGTGGTACATTTAAAATAGAAAGATTCACAGTTACTAGGCAGACCTCTTATCAACCAGAATCATCTTGCATGATGTTGAATGCTGATTTAAATCCAAATATAATCAAGAATTTTGATATTCCTATTTTTACACCATTTAATTTGCCAAGCTCATTATGTCCTATTCCAACTGTTCCCGCAGGAAGTATACCTTGTATATATATTAACAAAATAAATTTAGTTCCTTGGATTAATATTGATGGTGTGGATATTTCTTGTGTAGATAAATTACTAGAGATAGATGTGGCAAAATTAAATAAAGCTTGTGACCCTGGACCTGGCCAGGTTTGTGTTCCTGGAACTTCGAGACCTTGTGGAATTAATATTGGTGAGTGTAGAGAGGGTGTTGAAGAATGTGTGAATGGACAATGGTCTGGAAATTGTATTGGTGAAGTAACCCCAGTAAATGAAAGATGTGATGATAAAGATAATGATTGTGATACTTTCACAGATGAAGATTTTAAACCACCTTTGGGTAATCTTGGACAACCTTGTTCTTTAGGGGTAGGATCCTGTCAACAATCAGGTCAATTTGTTTGTAGAGCAGATGGGTCTGGAACTGAATGTAATGCTGTACCACTACCACCAGGAATTGAACTTTGTTTTCCTAACGAATATGGTAATGGAGTTGATGAAGATTGTGATGGTTTTGTAGATGATGGATGTTTAGTGTGGGTATCTCAAAATTATGAAATTGAAGATGCAATGAGGTCATATCCAGATCCTCCTGGAACAGTTGTACAAAGATGTGATTGTGGTACTAATCTTCCTTACCATGGAATTTATCCGAGGTGTGGTTGGTTTTTGCCACCAAATGATATATTAAGTTGCGATATTAATATCCGTGATTTTGGAGATTGCAAACCAGCTGGTGGAGGAGATCCAGGACAATGTACTTTTCTAAAAAATTTTGATATCTATGCAGATAGATTCTTTGGATTTAGACAAACTATTAGTATTCCAGACCCTTCTATTGATTTATCTTTAGTTACCTGTAATGTCGGTTTAAGATTAGGTATAGGTGATGGTCAAGACAGAGAAGATTTATTTGTAGAAATTAACAATGAAAAAAGGATATATTTAGATGACGTTCCTGGGGGAATTATTCAATGGGTTCCGAAAGAAATCACTGGATTTAGAGTTGGTAGGCTAATCGAAGGGGATAATGTTATTCGTTTTGGGATGCCAAAAGACCCACCAGAAAATGATGTTAGTAGTTCACATGTAGATTGGTATAATTTTACTTGTTATAATCCGATTGTACCTTAATTATTAAATAAAATAAATAAAAACATTTATAAATTAAATATGATGAATAATAATCTAATGAAAAAGAGGTTAGTATTTACTTTAATATCTAGTATTTTAATATTCCAAATTTTAATATTAAATTCTGTTTATGCTCAAATTTATCCAAGTAGTACATGGCAGACCAAAACCCCTACTGAAATGGGTATGGATATTAATAGGTTGAATGAATTAAGAGATTATGTTGGGGGTAATGGTGTTGTTATTAGGGATGGTTATTTAGTATATAGTTGGGGTAGTCAATCCCAGAGGAATGATATTGCTTCTGCTGTCAAACCTTTTTATTCTCATTTTTTACTTGAAGCAGTTGATAGTGGCTTATTAACGTCGATAGATCAAAGAATTAATACATTTGAAACTTGTGTAAACAATATCAATGCAAATTTAAATTACAAAGATAGAAGTATTACTTTTAAACAATTAGCTAATCAGATTTCTTGTTATGGTGTCAGAGAAAATCCAGGTGCA
>JAGVZD010000029.1:0-14489 GCA_018302805.1 Candidatus Woesearchaeota archaeon
CAGCTTGCGTAGACTGTCTATGAACAAGGTTTACTCGCCTAAAGGTCCTTATGTTTTGATCAACAATGAATTTCCTGACTCTTTCTTCTTGACTAGTTAGTAAACTATCTGTATCCTGAGTATCTTGTTCAATAAACTCGGTATCCCTTAAATATATTTCATAATTTCTTTTTTGCTCTTCTGTACCTTGGAATTCGGCTAATTTTGATTTTATCCTAAGTTCTGAGTTAGCTTCTTTTGTTAATTGCGCAATTTGATCATTATATTTAGTGGAGTGCTTCCCTGAATTTTTGTAAAAGATTAAATTTTTTGCTTCCTCATTACCTAATTTTCCATTTTTATACAAAATTTCAATTTGTTCTGGAGTTAATTCTCCGCCCAACTCGGTTGAAAGTTTTGATTGAGATTCAGGTTTTTCAATATTTCCAATGAATTTAATTTTTTCTTCGGTTTTGATTAGGTTTTGTTCAGTTTCTTTTATTTCACTCTCTATATCATTATAATTTTCATCAATGCATTTTTCGTAAGATTCCTGATATTCACCTCTACTTACTGCATCTCTACAAAATTTATTCCAACCACTTTCATTATCAACGCCACGCATAACAATTCTTCGTGCAAAATTCTTTGTAGGATTTAAAAATGAATTCTTAATTGTAAGAACTACGTATGTTATAAGACATGTTGCTTTCCATATCTTCAAAGTTTTTTCCAACTTGCTTATTACAGAATTTAATTTATCAATTAATTTCTTAGTATTTGCAATTTTTTTATCAATTTGCTCAGGTGCAAACGTAATAGCTCTTTTTTCAATTGGAATATGAACTTAAACTTATGATTGGCGGCATAGATTTTCCAATTACTAGCGTATCTGCTTCAGATTTTATAGAAGGTTTTTCTGGGTAATATTTTCTATATCTTATAGAATCTGGATTAATTTCTATTACAGCTAAAGCAAATTTCCCATTTTCATCAGTACCTTCCAATATTTTTTCATTTACATTTTTTATAACTACGTTTCCGTCCATTCTGAGTGTTGCAGAAGGTTTGTCATCTTCGGAAATTTTCTGAACTTCAATTAAAGTTATTTTAACATATTCATCTTCTAGATAAGCATAACCTGGCTCTATAGAATTTTCTATTATTTTATTGAGATCATCAATTTTTATTTGAATTCTGTCCTTGACTACCGGGATAGCGTATTCATAAGCATCAAGATAATAATCCCTTGCAATTAACGGATTTCTTAAGTGAATACTGTAGATATCAGCTATTTTTTCATATGCTTTTGCTTTTTCTTGACTGTTTGGATATTTGTCTATCAAAATCAGAAATTCAGTTACAGCAGAACATAATAAATCTGTGGATGATGTGGATGTTGATATTTGATTTTCGGGTAATGTTGATTTATCTTTGCAGGGATCTACAAAAGTAAAGTCTTCTCGTGGTTCTTGACTTTGAGGAAGAGCTTGCACATTTTCATTTAAATAGATCGGTGATGAGTCAGAGTAATGAATCTGATTTAAAATTTGCTTTACATAAGCTCGAGGACCTCTAAACGTAACAACATTGTTTAAAACTGAAAACGTTGTTGAATCAGAGCAGATATCATAATCATATGTATTTGTCGATGGGTCCTTACATTTTTCTCTAACATTTTGTGGACCCACATTATAAGCTAATAATGCTAATCTGGCATCTTTAAATTCAATAAATTGAAGTTCTAAATATTTGGAAGCTGCAGCTTTGTTTTTAACTGGATCAAACCTCCAATCATACTCTTCAGGAGGTAGATTTACATCTTTCCTGCATTTATTGGGGGAGACTTTATTACATTCCCAAACACCAGAATATGTTTCTGGAGTACCATCACTATTTTGGTCACACTGAATTGTTGTTCTTGGGTAGGGTTTTATTTCGGGATATCCTAATAATCTTCCCATAGAGTTAGCAGTTCCTAATACTAGTTGCATTAGACCAGCTGCACCAGTACACGAAACTGCTTCTGGATTTGATCCTGATTCTGCGTCAATTACTGCTTGAATAAATGGTTGCAATGCAACCTCAGGAATTGGGCTTGGAATATCTTTTTTATATTTTGAAATTAGATAAACCATTTTACCTTGCGCATTATGTAAAACTATTTCTTCAATTAACTGGCCATCTTTTGTTGGTCTCCTTGATCTGATTTCCTTTACCTTATATGAGCTTCCCTCTAGTATGCGCATGCCTTTAGTTAAAGTTCTAGAATGGATTTTTCCATTAAAATCCTCTATTCTTACAGAAGCTTTTTCTTCAGGAACAGATATTTTCTCAACTTTGATTCTGAAACGATCATTCAGATAATTGCTTTCTTCATATTTACCAGTTCTAAACCTAATAGAATTAGTTGTTTTACCTGGAGTAAGATCAGAAAGTATCTTAAGTGTATCAAAGGAAGCATCATAGACTTCAAAACTTGCTTTGCCATTTTTAATATTGAAAGTTCTTACATAACCTTTTCTATTCCAAAAGGAGGATTCAGTTAAACTTTTTGAAGATTGTTTCCATAATTCTTCATTATTAAATTCCTTTAATCTTAAATCCTGAACACCAAAAATACCAAAGCTCTCATCTAGGTCAAATCTAATTATCGCACTTAAATTAATATCAATAATATCTGGAATTTCTTTTTCTTTTTTAGTTCGTTCTAATGTAACAACTAAGTATCCAAGGTCTATAAAATTATCGCTTGGTAAAAACATTTTTTGATAGGGATATTGATACTGAACAGAAGCTACGTATTTGTTTGATTGCCCTGATTGTCTTACTGATATATCCCTAATTTTTGGAATTTGGTAGAATATTGGCACATCTGTTGATGATTCTGGGAGCAATAATGATCCAAGAGTTGTTCCTGTAAGATGAGCATATACTGGAACATTTACATCTGATAAATGATCTGATCTTACAACAGATGGTTGATAATTATCAACATTTATGGTAATTATTTCCCCAAGATCTTCCCTTTCTTTTTCCTGAGGAATTTCTTCTAAGGCCTGAACTACTGGAATTGTAAAAATAAGTACACTTAAGATTAATGCAATAATTTTTTTATTCATTTGCAAATTCTGGCTCCTTAAATATGTCTAATAATCCATTTTGATATGAATTTTCTTGGATTTTGGTTAAATCTTCGTAAGATGTCGGAATCTTTTCGTGTATAGTATAAATTGTAATTTTTTTACCAATGTTAGATTGATCAATTTTAAGATTAAATTGAACTGCGCCAGTAAGAACTTCATCTAGTTGTGAGCCCTCAACCAAAGTCTTTATGCATTTTTCTCTTTTTATGAATAAACCTAGTATACCTGGAGCAGGTATTTTGATACATTTAGAGATTTCTTGAGATTCTATTGCAAAAGGAGAATCGCTTCTTCTCGATATATAAGCTGTAACCTTATAATTCCCCTTAACTAATTTTATTTCATCATTTTCTTTTGTTAGATAAAATTTATAATCCTCTTCCAGGCTTTCTAATTCTATTAAGAAGTTTTCATTTTCCTGAATTTCTCTTACAAAACCTGAAGATTTTTCAATAACTTTTATGTCAAAGATAAACTTATGAATTGGCTTTAGTACTACTGATACAGAAGTCTCTTGATTTGTATCTATAAATTCCTTTGATGTTAAATAATTTTCATTTTGAGCAATAACTTGACCATTTAAACATTCTGGAAATAAAGTTGTTAAAGAGTATTCATTATTTTCATCTGTACGCGTTTTTCCTAGTGGACATGTAGTTGCAAAGCATTGGAAGGAAATATCTGCTTCAATTGATTTGAGTTCATTTTGAATTTCGGATAAGGCATAAACTTTTACAGGAGTTACCTTCCTTGAGCAAACATCAATATTTGATTCTGGTAGATCTAATGTACCTAACTTATTCTCTTTTGGTTGATTATTATTTATAATTGTTTGTAGTGCAAATTGAAATCTATAATTATCCTTTGATAAGGTAATTAAAATAGGGTATTTTATATCATACACAAAATTATAATGATTTAAACAAAATATTCCAGATAAAATTTCGGTTGCTTTATTGCCGGCCCTATTGCTGAGTTCATCAGATGTTAGTATTTCCCCTTGAGATGGATAAATTTCTATTTCAAAGGGCCACTGAGGGGAATATAAAAAGAATGCATTTATTTCAGAATCTGAATAACCTGCTGTTAATTCAAAGTATTTGTGGGCTTCGTTTTTAAGAATATAATCTGAATCTTTTAATTTAATTTCACCAATATTTGCACTAACTAAATCTTTCAAATTTTTAGTAACTTCTGATTTTGTCCAGGTAGGAGAATTGCAATCTAATGATACTCCCCCGTATGGAATTTCTTCATATAATGATAAAATATCTATTGTCTTTTTTTCAAAGAAATTGTTTTGTGATGCAACCTCAAGTATATTTTTAGATGTTTTATATAAGTATCCAAGAGGAATGTCTAATTTAACATAATAATTTTCTATTCTTTTACCTATGTTATCCAGATATAGTTCTGAAGGATAATTTAAAGTAATTTCGATGAAGTTATCTTCAATTCTAGTCGATGTTTTTGGAAAAGAATTAAACTTTATTGAGTATCTGGAGAAATCAGGGTTGACAAATAGTTCTTTTATGCAATTGTCTATTTTTGAAGTAATATAATTATTAATATCAAGTTCCATATTTTCAATAGTTGGCACTTCTAACTTTTGAATGCCATTGCTTGTTTCATGAAACCAATAACTTGTATAAGTATTTGGAACAATTTCTAAAGAATTAGAGAATTGATTAAAAAAACTTCTAGGTATTGGATCTAAAGGCAATTCTATGTATCCCCCTTGAAGTCCTAGTGTATTAATTGCTTCCCTAGATAATGTTGATAAACATGAATCAATATAAGATTTAATCGGTTTAATTTGTTCAGGAACTTCTGCTGTTTTTTCTTGTTCAATATTTAACCAGTCTTTTATGAAGGCGGACCTAATTGTAAATATTGCAATAATTGTAATAGCAATTACTAATCCTAGAATAATAAAGATACTAACTTGCGCCCTTGTCATTTAGTAACCTCTTTTTTAACAAAACAATTTTTGATCCACCAATTTTCTTTATTTCTACTAACTTTTTACTAGCTAAATCATTAATAAGATCTGAAGCAGTAGCGTTTTGAATATCGAAGAATTTAGCTATCATAGTAAGATTTACAAGCTCTCTTTTTTCTATGAATTCGATTAATTCTTTTTCAGATGGAATCATGCTTTTAAATGTGCTTTTAAATGCTTTTAAGATCTTTAAAACCTTTTAAACCTCTTTTTAACCTTTTTAATGCTTTAAAATGGGAAATTTTTAACTTTATAAGCTTTTCTGCAGAAATCCAATTTTTTAGATCCTCTTTTGTTACTTTATACAAATTTCAACCCCATATCTTGAAATTTAGGTCATATATAAATCTTGTTTTTGTGTTTATATTTTCAGAGTATTTACTACTCCTTAAAAGTAAAAATAGAAAGGTTTAAATAGTATATTTTCATAAGTTTAAATTATTAATAAAGATAGATTTAAAATGCCAATAGATGATTATTTAGGAAAATTAGAAGGAGTAATATCTGATAGTAAAATAATAAGGCCTGCATCCAATATATTAAATCCAGAATCTTTTATTATTTTGGAAGGTAGACCACATGGCCTTTATTCATATCCTGATTTATTGGTTTCTATGGAAAGATCACATCTTGGTAGAAACTGGGTTGAAACACATAAAGCTTTACGTGGGGAAGATTCATTTATGTTAAATTTAAGACAATATTTAGATTTTCTTAAATTATTAAATTCTGATAAAGTTTATGATGGAAATGGGGACAGGTTAGATTATGATAAAAGAATTGAGCTTCTCGTTCCAATATTCAAAGGAGGATTAATACCAATGGGGGAATATTTGGATGCATTTTTCAATGTAAATCCAACTAATGAATCATTAATAATAAATTATGATCATAGAATTTCAGCTGAATCTTTACATCCTTTGTGCTCTCAGGTATTGGGAAAATCTACTGATAATAATAAAATAATGGGAGTCAATATAGATGAATGGCTAAATGAATTTTCTCAGAATTTACGTATAAACTCAAAAATTTTCATAGAAAATGCTAAATATTTGGCACCTAAAGGGATACAATCAACTGTCGCAGGATTTGTTGGTGCACCTGATGAAGTTTGCCTTGATTGTAATTATGATCCCAAGGGTCATTATCTTGTTTATGGAGTGCGACAAGTAAAAATCAAGGAGTAAAATATGCCAATTGATGAAGTTTTGGAAAAGCTGCCTAATTCTCCTAAGAACAAAGTACAGAAAGTTGAAGACAAACCTGAAATTACTGAGTATGAAAGAAAACGTAGAGCAATTAACAGAAAATATCTTAAAAGAAACTCAGCTCTAGTATGCTTAATGCTTAGGATTAACGGGTATTTTCGTAGCATATAGTGCTGGTAGTGCTATTCATCACAAGGGAAGTTCCATACAAAATAATAACAAGTATAAGCAAAGTATATCGGTTGTTTTATATGAAGATTTAACAGACAGACTAGAAGATTCTAAAGGTAGATTGAAAGAATATAAAGCAAGGTATGAATATGGGGGGTATACTAATATCCTAGAACTTCGTGATAGAAATGCATATACTAACGATGAATTACTCCAAAAAATAACTGGTTTAACTGATAGTATCACAACAATAGATAGCTTAAAAACTAAGAGTATGAATGAAGAAGATTACAGATATTATTGGCAAAAGAATTTTGATGGCGGTGCATTAAAATTCCTTGGCTGGTTTTTAGGTATTGTTGGAAGTGTAGCTTCTGGAATTGCGACGCTTTGCTATCTTGAGCAAATCGATTTTAAGCGAGATGAGGAATTATCAGACCTTAGTAAATCTTTCAGAAATTTAAATACACCTTAATTTCAAAAAAATGCCAATTGATGATATTTTAGGAAAATTGGAAATTGAAACTGAATTGATTGATAAAGCTCAGATCGAGTCTCCAAATAAAGGTATTGAACAAAATGAAATTAATAATTATTTTCTTGAATGTAATAGAATAATTAAGAAATACAAAAAATCTAAACGAATGTTAAATTTAATTTTTGCAGCTACAATATCATCAGTTGCTCTTGGTAATCTTTACTTTAATAATTTAGCAGAGAGAAAACTGAAAAAGAATCCATATAGCCAATGTGTTCCAGTAAAAGCACATGAGGAATTTGAAAGACAATTAAAAATTATTTATGAAGAAAAAAAACAATTAAATTCTGATTATTTTAAGCAACAATATTCTAGAGCATTAGAGAACAATAATGAAACAAGCTTATTGCAACTAAATAAATTAGAAGAAAGTATAAAAGTTTTGGACAATAAAATTTCTGAATTAAGTAGATTTGACGTACAAGTTCGAAACGAGGAAGAATTTGTAAATTATTGGACATACAATATTAATTGGGAAATGAGCAAAATAGTTGTCCCTTTTTTCAGTTTTTGGGCTATGTTATTTAGCGTAAAAATTTATTTGGATAATAGAAACTACCTTAAATCTAAGGAAAATAATGAATTATCTGAAATCAGAGCAAGCAATGCTTCAATACCTTAGATCCTTAGTTAAATGGGAAATGCCTATATGTTATTTAAAAGTAATTTGAGAGAAGAAGATATATCAAATACTATATGTGCTTATTTAAAATCAAGTAAAAAACTCAGGTCTTTAAAACTAGATTTAGAAAGTTTAGATACTATTTTTGATGGGGGATCTTCGTTATTGATTGAAAAGGAGGAAGATATTTTTGTGCAAACTTACTTAATTAAAATGGTTGACTTTTTCAAGAAGTTTAATATTAATTATATTATTAAGGGGACTAAACCTAGAAGTAATAATGAGATTGTCGGTAATTACTTGCTCGACCTAATGATTTTCCTAAATAAAATTTATTTCAATAATTCTCCTGAGAATACTTATTTAGTTGGTTATGCTTATACAGATCCACTTCATCTAGATAAAAGATTATGGATGATGAGATTTGATTAAAATATAGTAAATCTTTTAAATTCTGAATTAAAAGTAATACTTATGGAAAATGTAATTTATGTAATTCTTCTAAGCTTATTTTTTGGACCGTTTATATTCACCTTTATTAGTAAGATAATATATAGAAGTCAAAAATTCAAAAAATTTCCAGTAAATAAAATTGATCTAATTGGAGATACTATATTTATTCCAATGCTCAACGGATCATTAGCTTATTATAGCATTTTTTATCTAATCTCAAAAAACTCTGGTTATCTATGGTTCGCAATATTTTTTACTTTATTATTGTCAATTACCTGGGGTTATAATAGAAAGAATTATTCTTCTTTAAATGATTGGAGCAGACCTTATCTTGGAAAATTCAATTTTGGGGGATGGTATCATTTCAGTTTTTTTCTGGTTCAAGCGTTCTTAAGTTTTCTGGGAATGATTTACTTGGGGGATAAAATTATAATATGGTTGGCAATTGCAGGTTATTTATTTACTGTGCTATATACTTACTTTTATGATTAGAATTAACATAATTTTTGATATGGGCCCGGCAGGATTTGAACCTGCGACCAGATCCACGTATTCCCAAGCTTGCCTTTCGACAGAACTCTCAAGGATCTATCATAACCGCTAGACCACGAGCCCAATTTTTATATATTCAATATTTGCTTTGCTAAACCTATTTAAATCTGTTTCTGTTGGTTCCGAACTGCTAATAATTAACGTCTTATTTGGTTTTAGAATATCTTGCCTTTCAAGTAAATCTGAAATAAAGTTAGTTATTTTTCGTCCGGAGTTAGTTAATCTCTTCTTAAATTCGATTAATATGAGACTATCGTCTTTTATTATTAAAGCATCTACTTCATATTTATTTATTACATTATGATCGGCAATTATGACATTTCTCAGAACAAAACTGTTTTTATATATAGAATTTAGATTTATGGAATTTTCGAAGATTGTTCCTAGTTTCAAAGTTGATGGAAAATTAAAACCAACTATAGGACTTATATTATCTCCTATTCGTACTATTTTTAAAGTCTCTTTTACTCTTTCTATGGTAAGTCTATCCAATTTTTTTGAATTCATATTCAAATCAAAACATATTTTATTTATTTTCTTGTCAATTATGCCATAGATGTATTTTTGATCTTCTAATCCTGCTTCAAAGGCTGCGTAAGACCAACCCTTAATGCCAAGTTTTTGGGAAAACTTTTCTTGAGTTAAATTTAAAGATTCCCTGAAAAATCTATAATATAACTTTTTACTATTTATGCTTCTTTTGAAAGCTTCAAAATGTACTTTTCTGCTATCTGAGCGTTCCAATAATTTCTCTAATTTCTTAATTTTACTTTTTGGTATTCCATTATTTTCATATTCGTAAATTCCTTTTTTACTTTTCATGTCTAATAAAAGCGCTAGTTGCCTTACAGATAAATTGTGCTTCCCTAGAACCTGTTTAATTAAATTGCTATAAGAAATTCTTTTAATCTCGATCCCAATTTCATTTATTTCTAAATAAGTCAAAACCTTAATTCCACTTTTTTCAAACCTCATTTTCTTAATTTTTGGAAAATCGTTGGCTGTAATTAAAATAACTTGGTCAAATAATTTAGATTTCTTTAGCTGACGGAGTTTACACATAATATTTGATAAGCCTACAATTTGATTTTTATTGCTACTTTTGCATTCAATAGCGTAAGATTTGTTTCCATGGTGAATTATTAAGTCTACCTCCATTTTAAACTTCTCTAATGTAAATGTTTTGTTTATTTCAATTCTTGCATTAGGGAATATTTCCTCAAGTTGTAGAAACACTTCTCTTTCAAATTCATGTCTGAATTTTTTATTCATCTAATTATAAACAGAGAAAAATTAATAATGTTTTGTAAAATAATTTAATCATCAGACTACAGCCCATAGTTACCTTTTAAGAATGCTTTTATGAGAATTTATATAACTTACGAAATTTATAATTAATAAGAATTAATGAGTCTCTGGAAACAAACCCATTTCATTTAAAATGTCTCTAACTTCTCTAAGGCATTTTCTTCCAAAGCCTTGATATTTAAGTAAATCACTATCAGTTTTGTCTGCAAGCTGACCAATTGTAGTAATGCGAGCTTCTCGTAAAACATTTGAAGTTCTTACACTAAATTCCAATTCTTCCACACTTTTTTTCCTTAAATTTTGTAGTCTTTCAGTATCCAAATCTCTTTGTTCAACTTCTATTTCCTTTAGTCGAAGTTGTAAATTCGAATCTCCTCTTACTATTTCATGTAGAACTTCCTCTGTGAGTTCTGGTCTCAATATTTCCTTCCATGCTGTAGCTGCTTCTGCAGCCCGCTGTCGTGAATTATACGCTTCAATATCTGAATCAGTAATTAATCCACCTACAAATTTAAGTCTTTGATGTCTAGTATGATGTCTTAGTTTTCTATAGGCACGTGCTTCAATTGTACTTACTGTATTTCTGGTTAAACCAAGAGAGTTAGCTATTTGTACTTTTGTTGATGATCTATCATAACCATCAAGCTCGAATTTCATTCCAATTATTCTTTTTTCTCTAGGGGTTAATGTTTCTAGAATTTCGTTTATTTCTCGTTTTCTTAATTCAGAATAACCAAGTGCTCCTTTTCTTACTTTTTGAATAATCTGCAATCTTGCTTTTTCAACAACTTCTTTTAGTGAAAGTCTACTACCTAAAATATATTTATCATGAAGAGCTTCTGTAAAAACTGGTTCAACAAGCATTTTAGGTCTATCAGAAGGTTCAAATACAGAATCTAGAAAAGCATCATAGGGATCTTTTGAATCTTTTAAATATTGCCTAAGTGCCAAAGTTGTAAGGATTTCTTCAATTACAGGTTGGTAAATTGTTTCGTCTACAGCTTGAAATACAGGCTTGTCTCTTAAACCTTCAATTAGACCTGTTGGTTTTATTTTTCGGTTTGGAAGTTGAAAAGTCAAATATATATGGGCAGAATTTCTAACTCTGTCAATAGGATCCCCTTGCCTATATAGTTCTACTAGTGGGTCATTCCAATGTCGAGAGCGTTTAGGAACAATATTTGGTCTAATTGTGGCGCTACTAACATTATATCTACTGCTTATCACATCGTTATTAACACCACATAAGTATTCTAGAGCTACTTCTCTTTCTTGTTCGGGAGTTAGTTTATGAGGCTGAGGCATAGTTATTGTAAATATCAGCAAAATTAATAAAGCTTTTGAACAACTGTGGTGTCTTATGAGAATTTATATAGTTTACTGATAATTAATAATCTTGAAAAATTTCAAGATTCTAAACTATAATTCTTTTCCACATTTTGAACAGAATCTAGAACTTTGTGTATTTGAATTCTTACAATTTTTACAGAATACAATAACCTGTGGTTTTTTATTACCTGTATGTTTGAATTTACCTCCCCTCACAAAAATTGACAATATTACTATAAAAATACCTATTATTATTAATGGAACTCCAATTATTAATCCTATGACTGTCAAAGATAGTACTATGCCTGAGAATAAAATAATTAATCCAACTAAAAATATGATCGCTGCCGAGAAATTTCTTATTATTTTTATTATTATTCCTAAAGGGTTCATATCCAGAGTAATCTAATTTTCCTTATAAAATTTTTTATTTGTCTTTAAATAAACTTGAATTAGCTCGCTCTTGCCAATTACTATATGGTATTTCTGTGCTTATTAAGGTATTTTTACTTACTCCAATGTATTTTGAAATCTTGTCATAGTTTGGGGAATCTGTATTTAAAATTTCCTCAAAGAACTCCAATGTTTTTTGGGCAAAAAGTCTTTTACCCCTAAATTCAGAAAGATACGCTCCGCTTAAATTGGTTAAAGCCCGAGTCTTTCCAACAGAAATTATGTGTACCCCATCTTTATTAACTGATGCTATTTTTGGAGTTCCTCCAACACCAGTATTAATTGTGGAGAGGCAATAAGCATTGCAAACAAAAAATGTTAATTCTGCTGGTTGCAATTTACTTGTATCCACGCCCTGCAATTTAGTAGTAAAATAAAAATTAGCTCCATCAGAACCAGATCCAATTTCCATATGAGAATGGAATTGTTCAGGGACCATGTTTGAATCTATAACAAATTTTCTTATTTTATTGGATAAAATATCAAAAGCGACTAAAACAAAGTATGTTGGATTTTGAGATTTTAATTTATCATAATCACTTAACGCTATCAATGTTTGCTGTGATACAAAATTTTTTCTTTCTTCATCATTAACTATAATTATCGCTTTTCTATGGATTTCTCTTTCTTTACCCTTTAAATAATTTGCAGAATTAGTTTCTTCTTGAGAAAATAAATATGAATTAATGGATTGGACGTATTCATCAAGTTTTTCACCTTCAAAGTTATTTAATCTACTGGTGATACTATGATGAATATTTGCAGAACCTGTTCCAAATATTACACCATGATAATTTGAACTTTTAAATTGACCTAATTTATTACTTGAAGCACTTTCTCTGTATTCACCATATGTACTTTGAGAATCAGTAATTACAATTGACTCTAAGCCATTTGAAAGAGAAATTCCGACTGTCATCTTATTCTAAATTTAATTTCCTTAGTCCTTTTATATAAATTTCAGCTACCATCTCGCTTAATGTATGATCATCATGAGGTATACCTACTCCTTGTTCAGTTCTCTTAGATAATTCACCAATTGCAATTTCTTTACTTAGTAATAAACCAATATACCTATCTAAGGCCTTTTTATCAGGATTTGATTGGGCTGCCATAAAATCATCGTGCTCCTGATTGATCCGAACATGGCCATAAGTATGATCTAATTCGCTTCTCAAATGATTTTTATCTAAGTCAAAAGAGTCAAAGTGCGGAGTATACAGAGCTGAAATTATTCTTCTAGTTCTTGGAATTTTCACAACACTTTCATTTTCTTGTTGTTTTACAGATGACTGTCGCATTGTGTTTCCAATTGGCTTCTCTGAACTGTTTTCCTTTGAATCTTGATGTTCAGTATTATTCTGTATGTTACTCTCGAGATTCTTAGTTGAGTCTCCTGAAAAACCTGTTGATGAAGATGTTCTGGATCTTGGTGGTGGAGATGTGAATGATAACTCTTTATAGATAGCATCAATTGCTTTTAAAAATTGTGTGGCAAATTCCGAACATCTGTGTCTAGTTGCACGTATTTTTAACCGATTTATTTCTTCATTTAAATATTCTTCCTGCTCTTTTAATAAATCTATAAATGCGTTAAACTTAGCACCTTCTCTGATTGGTGCTTCTCTTGAAGGAATTAGTGACAGAAAATCTTCATTTATTTCCCCTGATAATTTTCCACTGCTCCAAGGAAGATCTGATAATTCATCTAAACTAGAAATTGATTTAAGAACTAGAACTCCTTTATTAAAATAATTAACTTTTTCCGATGTACCTTTTGGATTAATAAATAAATAGAATTCTAATATACCTTTGTTCAATTTATCATCTTTTATGTATTCTATTTCTACTTTATCTTCTAAAACTTGTTCTCCTGAATATTCTTGTGGTTGAATTGGGATTAATTTTTCTCCCTTACCAAGATAACCCACTTTAACTTTTACTATATTGTTTCTCAACAACGGTGAAAATGTTGAGGATACTAATGACTTAATATGACTCGGTGTAAAATATCTAGAAATAAAATCCTCTGATATTCCATGCAATACCACTTGAGTTCCATGTGCAAAATCTCCATAAAGTAATTCACTTGGGCTTTTTTGCTCTACTATTGCACTATCTTTTCCTTTGATCATCTGCAAATAATTTATCATTGAATCATTTTCAATTCTTGTAAAAACTTGGCATTGCGAAGCACCCACTGATGGATATGCAAGTAACCCAAACCCTTTCTCACCAATAGATGTCTTAAATCCCCTTTTTGAAGAAAATCCAATACTCGTAGGAATTTTAGCTAAAGATTCTATATCAATTCCATGCCCATTATCTTGGAGAATAATTCTCCCATCCTTCTTATTTACAACTATGCCAATTTCTAATAAGTCAGTGGTTTTATTGTCAATACTATTTGAGATGTATTCTTTAAATGCGAGATGCGGATGACTATATAATCTTGCAATTTGGTCAATTACAAACTGCGAATCCCCTATCTTGTATGGTATAACTGTGCGACTCATTTTCTTCCCTTAACAGTATAATTAGATTTAAGTACCCAACCTCTCAGTTGGTCATCTTTATAGAAAGCATTTAATAAACTAATAGCATAACCTACATCTGTAATCGGTACAACTTTCTTCAAAATTTCAATATCTTTCGGCGATACTTTTTTTAGTGACTCCAGGGAAGCAATTAAATTATAGAATTTTAATCTGAAATCATCAAACTTAAC
>JAGVZD010000029.1:14496-22246 GCA_018302805.1 Candidatus Woesearchaeota archaeon
TTTCTTCAAAATTTCAATATCTTTCGGCGATACTTTTTTTAGTGACTCCAGGGAAGCAATTAAATTATAGAATTTTAATCTGAAATCATCAAACTTAACTGGAATTTCAAATTGCGGTATATTACCTATCAAAAAATCTCTAGTTGCTAAAATTCTAGATTCTAGAGAATCTAAGGCATTAATTAATTCTTGCTTTGAATCAGGTTGAAGATCTTCAGCTGATAATTGAATTGGTGGGGATTGAGGTGGTTGGTCAAGTGAAGGATTGTAAGTTTTAAGACATTCCAATTTTGTGAGGTGGTACAAATTTCGAAGCCTGGTATCTGGAATTTCTTTTCTCCTTGTATTTGGGCTAATGTAGTCCTTGAGAGTATTATAATTTTCACTAATATGGTCAGCTAAATATCTGATATCTTTCCCATTGATAGCAAGCCATTGCCTGACTTCATTTATTTGACTTCTTGACCAATTTGCCATAGAACAACAATATCGTAATGTTTTACTCATTTATAAATCTTTCTTTCATAACTACTTTATAGGTATAACATATTAAATGAGGCTACTTCTAATATATCCACTATATAATAGTAAAAATAGAAATATTTAAATATTAAATCAAATCCTTAAAACTGAAATAAAATGAATGTTATAAATCAAGTTAGGCAATTGCATGATAGTGGTTATAACTCAGCACAGATTATGAATGAATTAGGATTAACTGCTAAACAAGTAGCTGGTTATAAGTCTGCTTTGACAAGAAAAAAGTATGGAGAACAAAGAGCAAATAAATCTATTGGCGGGGAATACAGAACAATAAATGTTAAAGTTGACCAAAATAAATACATAGTTATCCCTACTGAGTTGTTGTATGGTTCAAATAAGGAAAAAGTCCCAAAAGGGTTTACTGAAATTGAAGTTCTTGTGGCCAGAGAAACCTTAGTTGAATTATTAAATAGGGCCATTGATTCTGCATTTGGAGAAGAAAATCAAAGCAGATTAGAGGAAACAATAAAACCTAGGGAAAAAAAGTCGCATTTGAAAGGAAAGGAAAAAATTAGAAACATTATCTTGAGTCATTTAGAAGATGGTGAAGAATATGATATTATTATAAAAGACCCAAGGTTGCAAAATGTGTCTAAGGGAACTATAAGAGCTTATATTGCTCATTATTCCAGAGGAAGTTATCAATAATTTGACTTAAAGTAAATTTTTCTTTCTGAGGCTATACGCTTGGAAAAACATATATTCTACTTGATCATTATATTCATGTGGTAAGACATCTGTAGCTTCGAATCCATATTCATTAAAGATTTTATCCATAGTGTCAAATAATTTATCTGGTATTTGTCTTCTTTGAGATATATCAAGCATTGAACCTTGTTGACTATGCCAAGGTGATAGATTATGAGTCATTGCTAGTACTACATTATTCCCAAGACCTTTTCTAACTAAGTATTTTAAAGCCATCATTTTCTTGTCATAAATTGGAGATAAATAATCCAAGAAGACAATGTTAAATTTATGATCAAATCTATCAGAAATTACATTAAGGATTTCATCTGATATTTTATATTTCAATGAGATAGTTTTGTGTGAACTTCCTTTGTCCAATTCATCTATAACCTGGTGGTAAATTCCGATAGGAACTTGATAGTCTTTATATGTAACTTGATATGCATGATCGAAGTACAATTTTTCCCCTCTTGAAATTATTAAATTTAATAAATTCTCTGAGATATGAAAATTCCTAATAATTGATTCTAGATCAGGATTTGATTTTATTGCCTGTAAGATTTTGTGCAGCTTAAATAATGATATTGAGTCCTCGCCTAGGTCGTAATTTACCTTATGTAAATTTTTAATTCTTGTTAAAGAAACATCGGTATTTTTTACAAAATCCAGTAATATTAAATCATTAATATCTCTTCTGACTATTGTGCAATCATCAAAGTAATTGTTAAAATAATTACTGGCCTGTATACTTTCCATAATGTTAGCGGTTCGGTGGTTAAATTCTGGAAAGATTGATGTAATTGTGAAATCCTTGGCATAAACTGATTTCAATAATTCTAAATAACTTGAAAAGTTTGACCCTTCTAAACTCAGCAAAGAAATTTGCTTTAGATCTTCTATTTCCCCTTTTTGGCTTGTTATTAAATTATTCAATCTACCTATTTCAATTTTAACCTCTGGTATATTAACTCCTTGAGCCGTGCATATTGTATCATGAACAGTGGGTATTTTTTGGATATTTGAAATTTTGAAATTTGACCATTCTGATCTAAGTAGCTTAATATAATGGCTTTTTTCATCCATGGGGGATTCTTCCGATAGAACTATATGGATTTGTGTGCCTTTTTCAACTTTAATAAAACTAATTCTTTTTAATTTATTTTTTATATTCTTGACAAAATTTCTTTCAATAAAATCAATCTCTGCAACCGAATCTGCTGCAATCAAATATCTGTCTATAATCTTGTTACTTGGGATATTGGTATAAAGTTTATGTCTTAAATGTGATAGTTCAGTGTGATCTTTATTAATAGCTTCTTCTAAATTTTTTATTTTTGATTTGGCTTCTTTAAAAATGTTTATTTCAACAATAGAACACAAATCTGCCCGGAGCTTTTTTTTCTGGATACCACACCAACATCTATCTCCTTCAATATTTGGATTGGACCAAATTTTATCTGAATCATCTCTGTATTTAATCTCAAAGTCTTGCAAAGGATAATATTTTTCAACATATACTGGAGTCAAGATACCGCATATATGATTTGTTTTTATTCGATCCAAATTTTTGCTTTTCAGCATAATGATATAAACAATTTGAGATTAATCCCTTGAAAGGAACATTACTTTTAAAAATTCCAAAATTTATTTCTGATTCTAATTTAACTAGGCTTAAGAATTTATCAAAGTCTGATACATTTGATGATTCTTTTTTGAATTTATCCAACGTGGCTACAACGATGGCTTCTAAATTAATACTTTTTTTAGGCTTATCTTTAAGAGAAGGCTGTTTATACTTTGGTGGTTCTTTTCCCAACAATAATGAATCTATGATGCCGACAACTTGAATAAGATCTAAATTATTTTGGGTGCAGTAATCCATCAATTTTGAAGGCGATGATCTTATATTCTGCAGATCGTCCAAAGGTAACTCATGTAGATCCATGTTGGTATTAGCCTAATTGATATAATATTGATAATGGATCTTGCGATATTCGTATGTTTGCAGTTTTATATTTATCTTGCACAATCTCATTAATCTTAGACTCTAAAGGTTTTAAATTAACCTCTTCAGAATTGGTTAAGACTACGTATTTTGTAAGATCTTTAAATGGCCTTTTAATATTCTGATCCTGATTCACTGGATTAATCCCAACACTATTGTCAATAAGTGATAAATACATAGCACTGTCCAGTTTGGATCTTAATGTATCAGATGAAGTCAAAACGTCTTGAATATATAATGGTAGTAGAAATACTAATTCAAATGGTTTTTTTGCGTAATTTGCAAAAGTAATAATTTCTGCATTAATTGGTTTATTTGGATCAATAGCTCCTTTCTTTATCATCTTCAAGATTTCGGTAACCTCATCAATTTTTTCTGGATTTTGAAGAATGTCTGAGATAGATATTGTTGGTTGTTGCAAATATTTTAAACTGGCATCAACTTCCTTTAAATTATCAGCCTGAGTTTTTAATAATTTATATAGGAGTTCTTTTCTATCTTTAATAACATGTTTTAGATATTTTGCATCAAAGTCATTTAAAGCGTCTGTTATTGCTAATGTTTCCTGAGTAGATGGTTTTACAATTGTAGTTGTTGGACTTATAGGGGAAGGCTCACGATATGATTCTAATGGGAAGTTTAAATAACGGTCAACAAGACCTTTTTTTCTGATTTGATGTACTTTTTGACTAATCGCAGTTGCACTTCTTTCTATATTGAATTGTTCTTTTAATTTACTTCTGACACTATTAGTAGCTCTATTCTGCTCGATAATTAATTTAACTGCAATAGCTATTTCTGGCTCAGTCCAGGCAGGAGAATTAAAATTATGCCTAGAAGAATCTTTATCATTATTTGATGGTTCTGGAATTTGTGGAATCTCCGGATTAATTTTAGATTTATGAGCCCCAATATTAATTGAAACAAAGCTGTGGATTGCTGAAGGAGATCTTTGTGGAAATCCTTGCTTCTTTAATTCTCTGATTATCTGCTTGGCTTTTAAACCTCTATCATAGCAACTTTTGATCAATTCTATTTCTTCAGATGAATACCTTTTCTTGCTTGAAAGTTTAACCATTTTAGAAGCACATTCAAATAGAAAAAGTACTTGTTTATAAAGCTTACTATTTTTAAGTAGTGAATTTTAAGAATATTTATAAAGTAAATTCACTGACTAATAGTATATTCAATTAACTTAATATTTAAATATTAGAATTAATCAGTCAAGAATTGAAATCTTAAAATGTTACTACTGATCAACGATAAGATTTTTGCCTCTTTGCACGTGGCTTAGAATCATTTGGTTTGCTTGATTCTGCATGTCTTGTATCAGCTACAAGAAGGTTTCTATCATAACTAAGAAATGTTTCTTTTAATTTTTTATCATTAAAAAATCTAACTAAACCCTTAGCAACGGCCAAACGTACGGCATCAGCTTGAGCACTATATCCGCCGCCATGCACATCTACTTTAATATTAACTTTGTTATTAGAATCGGCAAGAATTAAAGGTTCCATTATTTTCATTCTGGCTATGTTAGTAGAAAAACTCTCCAAAGGAATTGAATTTATTATTATAGACCCAGAACCTTCTGAAACAGTGGCTCTAGCTATTGAGCGTTTCTTTCTTCCGGTTGCATGACTAAATTTGGCCATATCCTAAATATTTTTCAATTTCTTTTAAATATATATAATTTAAACTTTTAGTTTTTTCTATATTCAGATTTTTGAAAGTTACAAATTTTTGATCTTTAAATTTATCTGGAACTGCCCTGTAACACATAACTTTTTTAAAAGCTATTTTACCTTTATACTGATTATATGGAAGCATACCTCTGACAGATCTTCTTACAAATCTATCAATTCTTCTTGATGGGAATGGTCCTTTTAAATATTCTCCCCTTGCATACCTCGCCTTAATGTCTTCAAGAATCTGTTTACGCTTACCACTAACCACAATTTCTTCACAATTAATTATGTCTATTTTTTCACCAAGTAAAGCTCTTTTTGCGGCAAAACTTGCAAGTCTTCCCAATATTAGATTTGAACCATCAATTATCATATTATTAGTCGTACCTTATTACCTTTAGGATTTTCTTGAATTAATTTTTGTATTGTCATTTTATTTTTAACCTTATTACTAGCTGATTCTGAAAAATTGTATGCTGCTATTTTAATATTTTTTGTTAAATTCCCTACTCCAAGGACCTTACCTGGTATTAAAGCAATTTCACTCTCTAAGCAGTATTTATCAATTTTAAATAAATTTACCTTGGCTCTTCTTCTAGTAGCTTTATTTAATAAGGCTGCAGTAGTATCCCAAATTTTAACGTTTTCTTTTCTAGATAGAATTTCTAAAGTTCTAACTAATTTTTTAAGATCTGAGTCTGTCTTTCTTGTCTTTGGTTTCATAGATTTTTAGCGAATATCAACCTTTAAAAAGCTTTTGCAATTGACTCATCATAAATATATAATATACATTAGACTAGTTTACATATAGATAATCAATTTATTCATATTGATCTTCTATTGCTTTATTTACTTGTTCTTCTTCTCTAGCTAATTTTTCTCTAACAGTAGAACCATGATGATCTATACCATCTTTATGAACCACTACTCTTTCTATATAGCCCCCTGTATCTTGATTGACTAAACTGGCAATTAATGCTGTTCTAGCTAATTTTAGGGCCATTTTTGTAGTAATATTATCCGGGGTGAATTTCAATCCAAAATTTTGATCTTTTATGTATTGCATTTCATCAAAGTATTTATTGACAATATCAGAGCCTGAACCAATTGCAATATAATCTATTAACTCGCTATTAATAATTTTGTAAACATTACCTCTATGATCTACATGAAATAAATCACAATTTGGAGTTGTGGCAATTATTAATTCTGATGAATCAGATGCATCAAAATCTTCATCTTCACTGTTCCGATATTCAAAGAATCTATTCAAATGGTTTAATTCTAAGAAATATTCTGTTTTCAGTGCCTCTTGCAATGGATCTTGATATGAAATAAGTTTTTTAAAAATACCAATAACTACTTTATCTAATTCAGTTTCTGGCTGAGTTGAATCGGTGAGTAATTTTGTTAATATATTTTCTAGATCAGATGTTGGTTGCTGTTTTTTTTCAATTATATCCTGAAGCTTGCGCTTAACTCCCTTTGGAATTAAATTAAGTGTAAAGGAAATATTATCTAGGTCTGGTGGATTTCTCGATCCTGATAATAAGGATAAATAACTTCTTAAATCTCTATTGCCCCCTAAATAATTTATAAATGCTTCAACATATTTATCATAATCCCCTGCAATGGCAATCGCTGCTGAATTTTTAATCACTCTAATCTTAGAGTTAGGGCTTTCTATTTTCCCAGTATGCACTGAGCCTTCATAGAGATTTAGCTGAGTATCAGCAGCAAGAACTACGGCTTCATGATCATCTGCATTTGCTTTTATTCCTAGGATTGTTGTCATAGTTTTATAGTCCCCAATAATCAATATAAAATTATGTATTAATTACAAAAGATTTAATAATTTTATCTACCAATTCTTCGGAACCATAGCCTAAATAAATTTGCTCAAGAAATGGATATGCTTTCTCATAGGAATCTGATCTGATAATCCAGTCAACAATTGTGGAAATAGAACCATCTTTTTTGGCTTTCTGAGCTTGGCTAGGATTATGAACTGAGAATAAATCAGATTGGGGATTTTTAATAGGTGTAATTCCAAAAAACTTAGATTGCAATTCTTCCACAGTTTTTCTTATTTCTACTATATCACCTTTTATTGTTTTCTGCTTTGCCATTTCTACAATATAGGATTGTTTTGCAACAGCCGAATAATCAGTATGATCTCTCTTACATTCTCTATCCAGATATAAATCAGATTGAGTAATTCTGTTTTCATTGAGTGCTTTTGATTGTTCTGATAGGTACAATAATGCTTCTTTAACATTACCTTCTTTGATGATCTTGGAAAAAAAATAACTATAAAAATTTTTTTCAAATTCTGTTCGATAGCCTTTGTTTGACTGGAAATCGGCAATACCAAACATAAATAACTCATTATTAATATCCCCTGCAAATCTTCCTCTAGAACCAGATAAAAAACTCCCATTGCCTAGGATAACTACTAAATTATCTTTTTCCATGTCCTTTAATTTTTTTTCCAGTGATGGGTTTACGACAATATATTCTTTAGCAGTATTAATAAGATTTGATTCAACTGTTGACAAGATTCTATTAATATTCATTATAATTTTATCATTGTAATCCAGTTTTTCAGTTGCTGAAAAACCCAGTGAAAACTCTGCTGCAAAATTTTTTTCTGGTAATTTTATATCCAACGCCCTAAATAAAGGATATTCTGAGATGGATTCAAGCGCTTTAAGCAATCTAATCTTTTCTTTTGGAGATTCTGTTTCTTTAATCCTTTGAGAAATGGCCTTTAATTGCGAATCTCTGACAAGCATATTATTGAAAGCAACACTGAACGGAAATA
>JAGVZD010000036.1 GCA_018302805.1 Candidatus Woesearchaeota archaeon
AGGGAGCTGCAATCCTAAATACCCCCCTGGAGAGGGGAGTAAGAACTATGGAGACTCTATTAACAGATGTAAACAATGTGGGCAAGGAGGAGATAAATCCACTAATCAATGTACAAGAGAAGAATGTAATACTATGGGGGATTGTGTTTTTGAGCCTAAAATGCAAGCTGGACTAGTGAATACTGGGGCCCTTGCACTAGGAACATGTGCTAGCACCACATTTTTGGCTTTCATTTTGCAGCATGTACCCCTTGCTGGGCAGGCAGCAATTTCAAGTGCATTAGCTTCTTGTAGTGGGCCTGGTTCAAATTATATGTACTGGGGATTAGTTGGGAGTTTCTATTCTATTGGGGGTGCTAAAGGATCTGAGATTTCAGATTACCAGGTTAGCCAAGATGTAATGAATGGGGATAAAGTCAGATTAGGGCCTGCTTTAGCTTTTTCAAATGGTATTATGACAAATTTAACATTATCCGGCAAAGCTAACTTAAGTAGAGTAGATTATCTTAATAAAGATGATGATGACAGGGCTCTTGCTTATTTGGGATGGTCTATGCTTTCAACTGGGATAGTTCCTTTGAGTGCTGCAGCTATATCATCAATCTCAACATCTAAAACTTTTACTTTTGATAGAGCCATGGATAGCTTTAGAAATATTTTTACAGGGGTATCTAGAAACGTTCAAACAGAAACTACAATTATTCGGGAGTCAACAAAATTGCAAATTGGTGGGCGTGTGATTAATACTCCAAGTCATGTTTATGGAACTTCAACTAAAGAGATTAATGCAGGTGTCTTAACAGGAAAAGTGGACATATTCACAAAATCTTTGGCTTATGTTGGATTAGCAAGTCAATTTTATACTACTGCTAAATCTTTTGATACAGGTGTTTGTTTACCTGAAAGTGAAAAGGGATATACAGACAATTCTAGATGTGGCTTATGTGGTGCTGCAGAAGGACAATGGTATTGTACTGAAGAAAGATGTAATATGCTTGGGGGAAAAAGAAACGATGATCCTCAAAGTGGACATTGTTTATACATGCCGTATAATAAAACTGGAACAAAGGATGGATTATGTATATCCAGAGAACCAAGTGACTCTAGCGTTCCAGCAATTACAAAGGTTAATGTAAAATTATTTGATAATATTGGGAATCAATTAAATGAGTTTAGTGCCACTTCTAAATCATTGGATATTGCTCAATTACTCTCTTGGAATGTTCATACTGTGAAGATTTCTATTGACACAAATGAAAGAGCTGATTGCAGATATTCAAATGAGATTGGGAAATTGTATGATGAATCATCGGGATTTGGAGATATGGCTTATCCAACTACTCATGTTACGGAGATAAACATGACTGAAAATGAAAAAATTGGTAGTGTTACCTATTACTTTAAGTGCATGGATGTAAATGGTAATAAAATTGATAAAGCAGATGACAGTAATTTCCTAAAAATTAAGTTTGATAAAAGACCAGATACAAGTGCTCCAGTTATTCAGAGTTTAGATCCAAGAAATGTATATTTACCAGAAAGGATAAAAAGTATTAAAATTAGTTTGTTAGTCTATGATGAAAATGACGTTGCATCATGTAAGTTTTCAAGAGATAAAGTGAATTATGATGACATGGAGGTTAATTTAGATAGAGCTGCTGATAAAAGTGTATGTGTGGATACGACAGTGTCTGATTGCAGGGAATTTTCTACAAATTACAATTTAGTTGACGGGCAAAATATTAGTGTTGAGGGTTATGAAAATAATATAACTGTCTATCCTATTATTATAAAATGTAAGGATACTTTGGGTAATTTAATGATAGAGCCATATAATACAAGTATTTTTGTTATTCCAACCTTTAAATTGGCTATAAATCAACCAATAGAAAATGAAAAAGTTTGGGATAGAACACCTTTTATAAACGCCACTAGCGGAACTGTGGCTTTCTGTAATTATACTATAGATGACAAGGAATTTACTTTTGGAACAGCAAGCTTTGATCATTTGAAGGAACATACAGAAGATCTAAGTGCTGGTCAACATGTTTTAAAGGTTAAATGTAATGATTATGCTAAAAATGAAGCAACAGCTATTAGAAATTTTGAAGTAGCCTATGATAATAAAGTACCTTTTGTAACTTCTATTTTCAAAGATGATAGAAAATTATGTATTAAGGTTGATGAATCTGCAGAATGCAGATATAGTTTTGATGATATATTCCCAGACGGCTGGGAAATTGGAAATCAAATGGTCAACTCGCAGGAAGCTCATTGTTCACAGCTAAAAGAAGGTGAAGTCTACTATATTATGTGTATGGATTCTTGGATAAATAACGCAACTTTCAGCATATTTCCATAATAATTCTATAGAAAAATTTATTTACAGTGGATTTAATTTTAATTTCATGAAAAAAAAAGGAGAGGCGCTTAGTCAGCCATTTATCTACATTTTTGTAATATTTGTTGCTGCAGTAATTATTATCTTTGGTTCAAAAATTGTTGTTGATCTTTTAAAATTAGAAACACAAGTAGAAACCAATATATTGATAAAATCAATAGAAAATAGAATTAAATCATGTTATAATTTGGATAAAGGTAGTACCTGTTACTTTGAAAATACTGTTGTGAGCAATGAAATAAATAAAATATGTTTTGTTAATCCAGAAGAAAATATTGAATACGATAAATTCGGTGATGAATTAACCATATTTATTGTAAAAAATTCTGTGGAAAATAATGAAGGGTTTAATTTATTTCTTATCCCAAAACAAGGTAAGGAACTTGATAAGACCAAACATTTCTTAATTAATATTGTGTCAAGTGAAAATCCACTTTGTGAAGATTTATCTGATGGAAAGATTAATTTAATTTTGGAGAATGAAGGTCAGGTTGTACGAGTAAGAAAAGAATGAACAGAGCTCAAATGCAGGTTCACTGGATATTTGTCATTGCAGCAGGAAGTCTGATTTTAATTTTCTTAATTGGTTTTGCTGTTAAATATAATGATTTACAAAGTGCAAAGCTGGATGCTGATATTGCTCGATATATTGATAATGCTATAAATGGACTTAAGGTAAATGAACAATTTAAAATAGTGCAACTTAGCGAAATAACAAATTTAGAGTTTGGTTGCGATGATTTTATAGTTAATAAGAATTATAAACATCGTTGGCCAGAGAATATTGTATTTGCACCAAAAAATCTAAATGGAGATAATTTAATTGTGTGGGCTAAAAAATTTGAATTACCCTTTGCTATTGATAAGTTGATATTTATAAGCGAGGTTAATAGTAAAATTTATCTTGTAGATGATATATATGCGCGGGAATTTAAAAGTTATATTCCTAGTATATTTAATAATATTGAAGTAATTGATATTGGAGCCCTCAGTAATTTGGATAAAAGTGGCTATAAGAAAACTAAAGTAGTGGCTTTCTCTAACTCTTATAATCTGAACTTTTTAGAAAGCGATATTGATATAGTTTATATTGACTCTGACGATTATGCATTCTTAAGTAAAGATTTAATATTAGGTAAAATTTTTTCTGATGAAGAGTCTTTTACTTGCTCAATAGAAAAAATCTATGAGAAGTCCTCTTTGGTCGCTAGGATTTATTTTGAGAAATCCTTATATCTAAGGGACTGTTGTAGTAATTATAGATGTAATTATAACAGCATTTCTGCTTTGTTAAGAAGTTATGATAATTTTATGACTAATAAAATTAATAATAACCAAATAAATATTATTAAGGAAGACCTGGTTCAAAAAAATGAAGTATTATTTGGTAATGATTGTCGGGTGGTATTCTAATGCGTCGAGGCGAGATTCAAATTTATGAAACCATTTTAGTTATTTTTTTCTTTGTTGTAATATTTGTATTTGGTTTTTTATTTTTTTATAAATTTACTCTTGAGGGGATTAGATCTGACAATTTAGATTATGAAGAGTTTAAATCTCGGCAACTTATTAGTTATATCCCTTCTATGTATGAATTAAGATGTAGTTCTATGTTGGCAGAGGTTGAGTGTATTGATCTGGGAAAAATTTCTGGATTTAAAAAAGTTAGCACGGCCTATTTTGATATATTTGGATACAAGAGAGTTATCATCAAGGAGGTATATCCTGGTAATGCTCAGGACTTCATAATTTATGAAAAAATTCCTGTAAAGTATAAAAGTAAGGAAGTGATCGCTAGTCCTTTATCAATTTATAGTCCAAAGGATGATAGCTATAAGGTTGCCAAGCTTATAATCGAATGGTATCATTGAAAAAAGGTCAAACAGAAATTGTAGGGTTGGTTATAGTTGTTATAATACTAGTTATTCTAGCACTAATATTTCTGAAATTTTATATAACTGGGAATGGCGATAAAGATTCAAGTGTTAAAAGTGTTCAAGCTAATAATTTAGTTAATGCAATAAAGATGGTTACTATGTGTAATCAAAATATAGGTGATGCAATTATAGCTTGCTGTAATAATAATGATTTTTGTGGAAGAGATGCATGTAGACTCAGTATCGAAGAAATTAAAAAAATAATGGATAGTAGTAGCGAAGAAATTATTTATTTCGAGGCAAAAGATAATGATGATCTTTGTTTAAGTGTTAATAATGATTGTAATGGTGTCAGTTCTTCAATTAATTTTATAAGGAATAATGATGGCGAAGCACAAATTCAAGTCAAAATATGCTCTATAAAATAATTACTTTTATTTAGTTACG
This sequence comes from Candidatus Woesearchaeota archaeon, assembly GCA_018302805.1. Classification (GTDB taxonomy): domain Archaea; phylum Nanobdellota; class Nanobdellia; order SCGC-AAA011-G17; family JAGVZF01; genus JAGVZF01. The sequence continues at coordinate 4,726 of JAGVZD010000036.1, forward strand.
GTGGTAAAATATAAATTTTCAGATTTTTTACTATTTTGCCTAGAATTGGCTCGGAAAAGCAAAATTTTAAGGAATTGAGTGTATCTTATATTCTCCAGTAGATAAATGTTTATAAACAATTTCAAAGTTGTGTTACTAACTCAATTTGAGATAAAAAGAGAAAGCTAATTATGAAACAAAAATCTTATGGAGGTGCATTTTAAAATGCAAGAAACTTTTGCTATTAGGGCCAAGAGGACTGTACAGAAAGTTGCAGCTATTGGCGCGGGATTAGGGATGGTAGGTGCTACTTTGATGAGTGCTGTTGCCTTAGATACTACATTAGGTGATTATCCAATGCCATTTATTAAGGCTAAAAAATTCAGTAATGTAGCTGCTATTGTAGGAGAGGCATCTGCTCCTGATGATAATACAGCCTTATTAGATGTTTTAAGTGGATTAGAGCAAGCTACTTCTGTTAGTAAACCTGGTTCAGGTGGAACCACATCCTATGGTGGAGCTTCAAAAACAGAAGATTTACAAGTAGGTAAAGCTTTAAACGATTCTTCTGATGGATTTGGAACATCTGTAGATGATGATGATGTTGATGGATTCCAAGATACAACAGTTAGGATTGATATTGATGATGTCTCTGATGATTATGCTGTAAGAGATGAGATTAGATTTGGTAATGGATGTTCTGGAGCTACAACTTTAACTGGAAATTCAGGAATTGAATCTCCTATAGTGCAAACAGGATTAAGCTATGACAGAGATGAAGACTGGCAAGACAGAGTTTTTATAACTTTGTTGAAGCAGAGCGTATGTTATAGGTATACTTTTGATACTACCCTTGCTGCAGGAAATAAGCTCTCAAGTGCAAAAAGCACTGATCCAATTACAATTAACTTTTTAGGTCAAGAGTTGGAAATTCAAAATGCTACTAATACTACATTAGTAGTTAATAGTGGAGAGAGATTTGACCTAAAGGCAGGAGAAAGTGTTCAAGTTGAAGGTAAAACTATTACTTTAGTTTCTGCTACAAGTTCAAATAAAGTAAGAGTAGATGTTGATGGTGTAAGTGAAATCATCAAAGAAGATGATGAACAAATAATAAATGGACTTGAAATCAGAGCAGAAGATGTAAGTGATGATGATGGTATTGATTACGATGCTGCTACCTTATTCATAGGTATTGAAGCAAGAGAGACTTTTAAAGATGGTGAAGAGTACATTGGGGAAGATGAAGATAACCCGGTATGGGTATGGCAATTAGTTAACTTGGATGGTGGTACTCCAGTAATAGGAGTTAAATTTGACCTAGCATTGGATAGCCCAGAAGAGGGAGATAATCCAGCATATGAACACCCATTATATGAGGGTGAAAGCTTATGCCTTCCAAGAGACTATGCTTGTATAACATTTGATAGTATGGCCTTGGATGATTTCCAAAAATATACTATTGAAACTGGAATCTCTGAAACTTTGTACTTTAATCAATCAGCAGCAGACTCTAATACTGGGTCTATAACAAAAAGAGTTATGGAACTCTCAGCTGGTGGAGATGCAGATTCTGGATTCCAAACTGGAGACTTTTCTGGTATTGGCTCTGGAGATAGAAACCTTGATACAGACACAATACTTTTAGCTGTATTTAATGGATCTGATGGTTATACAGCTGGGGTGACTCAGAATAGCACATTGGCATTTTTCAGAGAAGAACAAGATGGCAGCGATGCAATTTGGTTCTTGAACTTAAGTGGAGCACCAGGTGGACATTCTGGAAGAGGTAATGTTACTGATAGAGTATTTTTCCTTGATTATAAGGACTCGTTAATACCTATAACAGCAAACTGGACCGATTCCATGGAGAATGCATCAAACTGTGGCGGAGTAGCTGGCGGTGGTTGTGGACAACTAATGTTTATGCTTAATGAAAGTGCTGCACATGGATCTAGTGATTTTGTAATGTCTGTATGGTTTAGACCAAAAACATCAGATGCAAGCTCACTTGATTTCCTTGGAACTGTTGAAGGTACTGAAGATACATACTTGTTCTATGGAACAAATGATATTAGCGCTTTTAGTGAAGACACAAGAACACCATCGGGTATAAAAATTGTTGATCCTGATGCATCGAGGAGTTCAGATAGTTTAGAATTCTGGATTCCAGCAGATATTGCAGATTACAAGGCTAATATAGTAGTATCTACCGGTGGTAAGACAGTAAGCACAGATGGCGGAGATAGTGTTGTAACTGATAAAGCACCTCAAATCCAAACAGCAGATGAGGTAACTGATTTAACCACATTCAATGCAATCCTTGGTGGAGGACCTTGTGTTAACAGTCATGTAGCCAGATTGAAAGAAGTTACATATCCAGCATGTGGAAGTGCTTCTGGATTTACAGCTAATGAGGCAATAATTGAATTGATGGATAATGGAAACAATGTTGCTTTGGTAGTTGCTGGTTGGGAAGCTGATGACACAAAGAGAGCAGGTGTAGTCCTAAAGAACTATGATGACACCAAAGTAAAGGACGCATTTAAAGGAAAGACTATGGTTACTGTAAAAGGAACCACAATGGACTTATCATCTATTGATGTAGCCTAAACCCCTTTTCTTTTTTTATTACTTTTTCTTCATAAAATTTTTAAACTCTTAGTAATCTTCATTTAGCATGAAATTCAGAGATGCACGTAATAAAGATAAAAAAAGTAAGAAAAGTGTATATTTTGTTGTAATTTTAATTTTTTTAATGGTAAGTAGTGTTATAGGTTTTGTAACTCTTGGTGATGTTGAGCAAGCTGATAAATTCGATGCAGAATATAATGGTTATAAATTTAATATTCTAAATTCAGGGTATACAACTAAAATAAATGATAGGGATATGTATTTTGACTATATTCCTGGGGATGTGATATATATTGAGTATAATAAAGCAGATAAACTTTCAATTAATCAGCGGGTTTACATAGCATTTGATCCTGAAGAGAAGAGTCAAGAAATGGATTTCTTACTTGCTAAAATTGACAATAATCTTAAAATATTAGGGTATTCAACAAATCTAGCTTGTATTTTAGAGCAAAATTGTCCTGATATACCTTTAGTTGACTGCAAGAATTTCCAAAATGTTTTATATTTAAAGAAGTATAAAAGTGACAGAATTTATAAAGATAATAATTGTATTGTCCTAGAAGGTGCTGATATAAATGGGTTAAGTAAAAGCACTGATCGATTTATA
>JAGVZD010000037.1 GCA_018302805.1 Candidatus Woesearchaeota archaeon
AATTAATCCAGAGAATAACTCTGAAAATTTCATGAGAATTATAGCAGACACAACACAATATAGTAAAAGATTTACAAAAATGAAAGATATTATTGAAGGCCTAACATTGGCTTATGAATCAATAAAATTAATAACTTAAGCATAATGATGCTTAGCTTCCTTCAAAACCAATTTAGATAAATCACTTGCATCTTTTACATGATAAACTTGCCCACCGACTTCACTGACATATTCAGCAAACTCGTTATCCATACTATAACCGACTCTAATAAAACTTATAGGATTTCCTTTATCTGCCATATATTGAACTGCTTCTCTGGCTTCTCCCCTATTATGAATTTCTCCATCAGATATTATTATAGCCCAATAATTTCCTTGTTTATCATCAGTTGCTTCTACAATAGTATCTAAATCTAAGTTAGTACCACCAAGAAACCCTCTTTGCTTCGGTATCATTTTCTTCATAATAAAGTTAATTTCTGGATTGAATTTTGGATCACCTGGCATCAATAATGGATCTTTTATGTCTTGCATATCATAAAATGTCTTCCAACCAGAAAAATAATTTGGAATATTATCAAATAATATAGTTCCAAATCTCATATTTTGAATCTGATTATTATCTTCCAAGTACTTAAAAACAGAATACATAGATCTCAAAATCATATCATATGCACCTGTCCCTCTTCCAGGATCATAACCTTCAATAACACTTCCAGATCTATCAACAATAAATAAAATATCTGGAAGTCTACCTCCTTTCTCAGCTCCTTTCTTATTAGCAAATACAGGATTTAATTTTTCTAAAAAGTCAAGAGTTAATTGCCCTTTCTCATCCATACCAACTTCAGGATTTTGCCAATCCACATTGTTCATATTAAAATTACTATTAGTTATTTCTTTTCTTTGTAAATATGCAACAGCTAATCTGTACATGTCACCTTCTCTCTTCTTCAAATCCATCACTATTCTTTCTGCCCTCATTTTATAAAGTTCATCCAAAGCGATAGTTTTTGGAGCATAACCAACACTATGTCCTTTATCCAAGCTCCTTTTTACAAGTTCTCTAATATTTTTATCATCAGCATGATTACAACCTTCATGTTTATTATTTCCTTTACTTCCTTGCTGCTGTCTTGGTTTTCCAGATTGCCCACCATAACCATGACTTAATCTATTGTCATTTGGATCTTGCTCTTTAATATATTTTCCAAGTAAACTTGCAAAATCCCGTGCTTTGCGATGCCACTTATTTTTTTCATTTAATCTATGATAAATATCCACTTTCTCTTGCAATGTTAATTGCTCATTCATTATTTTTGCAGCTAAACTAGAATCTTCTACTAAGATATTTAAAATTTCCTTTGTAACATTTGATAGGGCGTCTTTATCTTTCCTAAAAAATGAAGCGAATTTCTTCATTAAAGGTTCATCAATACCCAATCGTACTTGAGTATCTACAAATAAATAGAAATCATCAGAGTATTCAGATAAACTTCCTTCTTTTGCATAAAATCCCAAAAATCCCTCCTGGAATTTTTCTTTTTTCTTATCCCTATACATTGACATCACATTGTCTAGAATATCTGCAAACATATTGTAAACTCTTTGGCTTTGGTTTTCAACCTTTTCTGAATCAAAACCAATTCTTTGCAAACCTTCTGCAACACCAGACATAATTTCTTCCCTATCATCAATATGACCAGGACAATGTTTCCAATGCCCAACTTCATGTCCCACAACAAAATACAATAAGCTATCTAAATTATCTTTCCCATCAAAATAGCTTCTTTGCCCTCTTAATTTATCAATTGTACTTACATTAATTTTTCCCAGGATATCATCTAATTTATCTATTCTTTTATCAAAATCAACAAATATCTTCCAATGCCCGGTATCATGAGTTCCTGCTGATATTAAATGTGGATCTTCTACTTCAGTAATTTCAAATTGTGAATTTCCCCAGTTCTGGTCAAATAGCAGTCTTTCAATTTTATTTCTCATCTTTTTTTCCCTCGTCATTATCCTTTTTCTTCCAGTATTCAGCAAGCATTTCTTCTAATGTCAAAGAATAATTTATTATTGGGCCTGTATCCTTTATTATCTCATCAGTTTTTTTATACATATCATCTATTATATAATTAGTTTCTTTAAACAACGATTCAATTTTATCTTCTAGATTATTATTATATTCAATAATTTTTTTACTATACTTATTTTCTTTGTAATAATTAAAATAATTAGGATTGTGATACTTATTAATATCCGGAGAATTGAAAATTTTTTTATAAATAATATTATAATTAGATGGAATTTTTCTTCCAACCATCTTTTTTAGTTGTTCTTCTAATTTTCTAATTTCTTCATCTTTATCTGCTTCATCTTTTTTACTTGGATCTAATTTATCAGGTTCGGACTTTGGGGTTGTTTGACTTGGCGTTGCAGTTCGGACTTTGGAGTTGTTTGACTTGGTGTTGCAAAAGGATCTTCTTCTTCACTTTCATAACCAATTTCTCCCCTAACCTTTCCTAATTCTCCACTCTGCATTCCATATTGTTTAGCTTTTCCTTGCAAACCATGTGGTAATGGTTCAGAAAATTCCTCTCTTAATCTTTTTAAATTATCTTTGTCTAATTCTTGTCCTTTACCAGAACCTAACCTTGGTAAATTATCTTTATCACTATCTAATTCATCTCTAACCTTCTTTATATCCTTGCCACAAGAACCATAATGTGAATCTCTTAATTTCTCATAATTCTTGGAAGTATTAGGATCATTTCCAGAATCCTGATCTCCTGATTGATCTCCATCAGGTGATCCAGCTTTCCCATCATCTTGTACAAATCTCATTTGTATTAAAAATTTGGGATGTTCATTTATTTAATGACATCTCTTAATTTTGCTTTAGCATGATCTGTTTTCCCATAAGCTCCACTTGATAAATCAGCTAAATTGTAAACCCAAGGATCACTCTCTCTTACATATGTGTCTAGACTGCTTCTAATACCATCAGTGATTAAGCCATCAGTCTTGATTAACTGTCCATATACACTAGAGCCTACGAAGTTTTTAAACTTTTGCTCAGCTACATACAATAAATGTTTCATAGCTTCATACTTACTTCCTTGGAATTCCTGATCAACCCATCTTTGATCAAGATCCATTTTATTTGCTAATATTAAAGGTGCAATCGCAGTGACATCATCTAATGTAACTTGAAATTTTTCTAAATAATCCCCAACAAATCTTCTCTTGTCTGAATCACTTCCAAGTCCTTCTATGTCTCCTCTTGCTACAGCATCAATAATCTTATACGCTCTTACTGCAGCAACTGCTCTTGCTAATTTCTTCAAGTTAATTAAACTTCTTCCTGAAGGAGCATAAACACTTCCACAAATATTTCCTTTATTAGATTCAGGTATCTTTGAATGTTTGCATCCAGCACAAGTTTTACCTGGATTGAAATTTATACCTCTCTTAGAGTATGTTGCGCTTTGTATACAATTGTCTAATCCTTGTAAATAAGTTAAAAATTCTTCTGCACTTATAGCAACAGGAACATCACCGCTTTCCAAAATCTTGACCGCATCTAAAATTTGTTCAAGTCTCCCACCATTAATTTTATCTACTGTTAGTCCAGCTTCATTTCTTTTTCTAACCATTTCCCTTCCATCTTCTTTTCTTGGTCTAAAATAATCCATTGGTACTTCTAATGCAACTCTGTCTCTTACTGCCCTATCAATTCCAGAAGTTCCGCTATATTCCTGACCTTCATTAATAGACACAACTCTAAATTGATAATGTGGATCTTGAGCTCCATTTCTTCCTTCCATTAAAGCAACACCTACTGGAAACTCTACTCCTTTTAATGAAAAATTTCTTTCTAAATACCCAATAAATATATTCTGAAGAATTTCAGGTGTTCTATTAATTTCATTTACAATAGCACCTGGTCTTGTCAATAAAGGAGTTGTCTCAATAGCTTCTTTTAAACTTTTTTCTCCATTTTTAACACCTTCAACATCAACATCTATGAAATCACTTTCATTTAATCCAGGTGTAACAGTTAGATTAGTAAATCCATTTTCTCCAAATAAGCCATTCATAGCCATCCTTGAAAGGTGAGATTTAGCACTTCCAGTTTTCCCAGAAAGTAAGACATCAGAATTTGTTAAAGCGCCCATTAGTAATATATCATTTATATCATAAGGAACTTGAACTCTAGCAACATTATCCCTAACATTTAATACTATTCTACTATTGTAATAAGGTACCGTATGACTTCTTAAAGCATCATCTACCTCTTCAATCTTAAAAAGTAAATCTTTAACCATCTTTTTTTGCCTCCTTTAGTACATTAATTCTAACCTCAACAAGGGTTCTAGGTTCTAATTCCTCTGCTAAAAAGCTTGGAATAACTATAATAGCCTGATTCCCATGTTTGGCTATTTTCTTTGTAATTGTAAATGTTTTTAACATTTTTATGTCTCTTTTATGTATTTTTTACTACTATTTAGTGTATATTAACTTCTATTTAAATCTTTCGTTTTTAACTACTTACTAGAAATAACATTAATTAATCCTGACAAAATACTGCTATTGAATCAACTTTTCTTCTTAAGCATTTATTCAATAATTTATCAATCTCATTTTTATCAGCTCTTCTAATAGGCTGATACATCATTTGTGAGTTTTCATAATTCCTAACATACCCCATTAGATACACCTTGTCATATAATAATTTATAAGCAATTGTTTTATTTTTAAATTCTATATAATATTCTAAATTTTGATATTTGAAAAAGTTGAGCCTGTCCATGAGACAATATCATCCAAATTATAAAATAAATTAAAAAAATTTACTTACCTAAAAATTATAATTACCGATAAACATATAAATAGGAATATCCATCAAGAAACGTGGGTGGATAAAAATAGAAAAACTAATAAGGTCTTTAAGGAGAAGTAGTGACCTCAGAGAACAGTTCTTGAAAAATCCATTAACGGTTGCGGCCAAATTCAATGTTCAATTAACTGCCAAGCAACTTCAGGGCTTACACAATGCAAGAGCATTTGAATCAGATTCGCTTTTGCAAGCAACAATGTGCCCAAAAAGTAGCGGTTATGAAGACATTTCTCCAAAAAGAAATAAAAAGAAGAAATAAATGACACGAAATAATGTCGTGAAAGCTTTTAAGATAGCGTCAGCTAATCTGGTAGCTTTATCTATTAAAACAACTAATAAATGCAACCTTAATTGTGTCCATTGTTCCCCTAATTCTAATATCAAGGAAAAGCATGTAACTTCTACAGAATACATTAAGAAAGTAATTAAACAATTTGTAGATATTGGCGGTACTACACTAATTTTGGGTGGTGGGGAACCATTTACCAGACCTGACTTATTGGAAATAATAAATTTTGCAGACGGTCTAGACCTTAATATCAATATAGAAACTAATGGTATATTAGTTGATCAGAAAATTGGGGGAATTCGGGGAAAAAATATTACTTTTATAATAAGTCTTGATGGAATTAGACCTGAAACTCATGATTCATTTAGGAGGGTTAAAGGTGCTTACGCAAAAACAATTAAGAACATAGAACTGCTGGTAAAGAATAATTTTAAAGTTAGAATAACCACAGTCTTGAATCGAAAAAATGAAAATGAAATAAAAGATATTGTAAATTACTGCATGAAGATGAATATTGAGCACAGACTTCTTCCAATAATTACAGATAGTGGTAGGGGCAGTATAGATGAAGCACGTGAATTAGCATTATCACCACAAGAGGTTTTACACTATTTAGAAAAATCATATTTACCAATTTACAGAAAATTTATACTTCAAGGAAAGAATCATATGCTAATGGTAGATTTACCCAGAGCAATACTCCCAAAAGATATAGAGACATTCTCTATATGCGCTTGGGGTATTAACATGATAGGCCTAAATCACAATGGAGATATTTCATTATGCCATTATGTAACTGACGAAGAACCTTTTAATCTTGGAAGAATAGACCAGAAGAGTTTATCAGAATTATGGTTTGACAGTAAAATTTTCAAAAATATTAGAAAAATAAATAAAAAAACGCTCAAAGGAGTTTGTTCTAACTGTATATATGTTGAAAGATGTAGGGGTCTTTGCAGATTATCAGCATTCCAAAAATATCACGACATTTATGCCCCTTATCCTATTTGTCAAGATTTTTTTGAGAAAGGTTTATTCCCCAAAAACAGGATGATAGATCCCGAAAAAGATTGTTATATGTAATCATGAAAAATACAAACTTAACATTTTTCTTCAGGCCTTTAAAAAATGTTGGTATATATAGTCAAAATTTCCAAAAAAAATTAATATTTGAATTTCATTCACAGGATGTATTCCCTATCGCGAGTTGTGCTAAATTATTTGTTCTAACTGGTATCGCTAAATTGTACTATGATAAAGACATTGATTTAGCTCAAAAAATTATAATTTCAAAAAATGATTTGGTTCCTGGATCTGGATTAATCAGAATCGCAAAAAAGAAGTCATACACAATCAATGAATTATGCAATTTAATGATACGTGTAAGTGATAATACAGCCTTTAACAAGTTGATTAACCTAATTAATCCAAAGTGGTTGAATAAATATCTTAAGAGTATTAACTTAAAACACACATATATAGGACCTTTGACTTTCAAAACATTGGAGAAAAACACATCCACTCCAAGAGATGTAGGTCTATTATTATCACAAATCTATCTTAGAAAAATAAGGGGTGCTAGTTACATTCTAAGAACTTTAGAAAAAAATAAGTCTAAAAAATTTATACCATTATTTCTTTCTTCATCCCAAATACTTCACAAAACGGGAGTGCTCGATCATGGGAAGTATATAACATTAAATGATATAGGAATAGTAAATACCGCAAAATTTGATTATTCTATATGTATTCTATCAAACAAAAGGAAAAATTTAGAGCTTTCTGGGCTGCAAATTTCGATTATAGCAAAGCTACTTCATGACCACTGGAGATTTACCAGGTCATTATAATGGCAATAGATAGGCATCATTCATATTTTAATTAAATCTAAGGATTTGAACTCCCTGAGTCTCTAAGTGAATAAATCGTATAATCATAGTAACCTTTATAAATACTATTTTTCTAAAAAAAAGGTATGCAAAAAGCTCGAATTAACCTGGCGTCAGCAGAAATAGACAAATTAAATCAAATATGCAATTATATAAAAGATATAGCTGAGAAAACAGGTGTTAGTATTTCTGGTCCAGTACCACTGCCAACTAAAAAATTAAAATTAACAACTCGAAAAAGTCCTGATGGTGAGGGAAAGGCCTCTTGGGAGAGATATGAGATGAGGATCCATAAAAGATTAATTGATATTGGTGTTGATGAAAGAGCTCTTAGATTAGTAATGAGAGTTCCTATTCCAGAAGGTGTTCAAATAGAAATCGAGATGCTTAAATAAGTAAAAACATTTAAAATCTTTTTTATGTATTATTATTAATATGGATCCACCTCCAATGAAGTTAAACATACCTGTCGGGCAGGCTACAAAATATAACTTGGGAATATTTGCAAGAGGAGCAGTAATTTCATCCCCATTGCTTATACCGTTTCTAATTTCGTATGACGATACAAACTGCGGCGTGGGCCCAATAACTACTGGAACAATTTACCAGGATGTAAATTATGATAGTATTCAAGATAAAATAATCCCAAACAAGCACAATCCTGTACTTACAGACACTCTTCATGGAGTTAGATTGGAAGATAAAATTATTTATTTACCAAAAGAAAGTTTTGAATAGTCAAAACTGATTATTTTACAAATTCTACATTTTCTATGTTTCTAAAAGCTTCATCTCCTGTTAAGAATTTTATTCCAAGTGCTTGTGAAATTACATAACCAATTGCATCTACATAGCTAATTCTAAATTTTGAATTTCTGTTAATTCTAATTCTAAACTCAACTGCTTCTTTAATAACTTCAGGAGTAATTTCAACACAACCACCCAAGTAAAAATCAAACTCACTCGACGACCTCACTAAATCAAATTCTCTTAATAAAACATTGTAAAACTCCATTAAATTTAGTAAAGTTGTTACAAATTTTGAAGTCTTATACTTAAGATAACTAGGATTTCCTCTATTTATTTCGACCAAAGCAAAGGTATCAAAAAAATACTCATTCATCCCAACCCTCATCTATTTCCTTCATTATTTCTTCGGTTGGCCTCTTAAATATATTTTTCATACTTCCAAATTTCTTTCTTAAATCAACATCGCCACTAGGAATTAACAAGGTAATTTTTTTACCCTCTTTAATATTAGTTCCTTTTATCTTATCTTTAGGTAAAACTACAGCTAAGGAATTTCCCCATTTCCTTACTTCAGTATTAATTTGTATCATAATGAGACAATGTATCACTAATATTTAAAGATTATTATTACCAAAAGTATATTCATAAAACAGCATTTTTCTAACAAAAAGCTTTATAAATACTACTAATTAAATCTTTATTTTACTTAAACACCAGAAATTTTATATTTCTGTAAATCAGTTTTACTATTAAAAATGGCAAGAATGCATTCAAGGAAGAAGGGAAAAAGTGGCTCAATTAAGCCTATAAAGAAAACCAAACCAACCTGGGTCAGATATAGTGATATTGAAATTGAAGCATTAATTGTAAAACTTGCCAAAACAGGTAATACACCATCTAAAATTGGTTTAATTCTTAGAGATTCTTATGGAGTTCCAGATGTCAAAATTGCAGCGCAAAAATCAATAACATCAATATTAAAACAACATAAACTAATGGCAGAATATCCAGAGGATTTCATATCATTAATAAGGAGAGAAGTTAATTTAACTAAACACCTTGAAAAAAACAGAAAGGATCAAGTTGCTAAAAGAGGTATTCAATTAACTGCTTCAAAAATTCATAGACTTTCTAAATATTATAAGAAGAAAGGAATTCTTCCAATGAATTGGAAATACGATAGAGAAAAAGCTAAATTAATAGTAAGTTAAAATGGGTTTAGATTCTTTTCTCACGTTTATCAAAGATGCAGCCTCTGACTTCAATAAAATTCCAAAAAATGAACAAATTAGAATAATTTCAAATTATGATTCTGATGGATTAACATCTGCTGCCTTAATAATAAAAGCCTTAACTAAACAAGATAGAATATTTTCAGTAAGGATAATAAAACAATTAACTAAAAAAATCTTAAATGAGATCTCAACAGAGCATTATAAATATTACATATTCGCAGACCTTGGAAGCTCAAGCATAGAATTCTTTAACAATATGTCTGAAAAAAAATTCTACATCTTAGACCATCATCAAATAAATCCAATTCAATTAAAAAAAGGATATATAATTAATCCATTGTTATTTGATGTTGATGGCTCAAAAGAAATTTCTGCAGCAGGCACTTCTTATTTATTCACCAAAGCATTAGATTCATCAAATGAAGAAAATGCACACATTGCAATAGTAGGTGCAATAGGTGATAATCAAGAAAATAATGGCTTTATTGGAGCAAACCAGATTGTTCTTGATGACGCAGTAAAGCATAATCTTGAAGTTAAGAAAGGTCTTAGATTATTTGGAACACAAACAAGACCTATCCACAAAGTTATTCAGTATAGTACAGATCCTTATATTCCTGGAGTTAGTGGCGATGAACAAGCAGTAATATCATTCTTAGAAGAAACAGGAATTAACTATTATTCAAATGGAAAATGGAAAAAGCTTCATGAATTAAGTGAAAGTGATTTGCAAAAATTAACAACGGCATTAATAATGAAGATTTCCAATTACGCTGACCCAAAAAGTATTTTCGGTCCAGTTTATTTATTAAAAAATGAGCCAGAAGAAAGCCTTATTAAAGATCTAAAGGAATTCTCTACATTATTAAACTGCTGTGGCCGGCTTAATAAACCAAGTATAGGCCTTGGTCTTTGTATAAATGATAATTATTCACGAGAAAAATCTTCAGAATTACTTATGGAATATAGAAAAGAAATCATGAATAGCTTGGAATGGTTCTACAATAACAAAGCATTAAAGAAAATAATTGAACAAGAAAACTACATTTTAATCAATGCAGAAGGTTTTGTCAGAGATAGTTTAATAGGAACAATAACCTCAATAATTTCAAGGTCAGGGATCTATAACGAAGGCCAAATCCTTATATCCTTGGCTTATAATCTCGAAGGTAATATAAAGGTCTCT
>JAGVZD010000053.1 GCA_018302805.1 Candidatus Woesearchaeota archaeon
ATTCTCTAAAGATGTTGATATGTCATTTACTTCTTTAACTTCGAAATTTAATTCATCTGTTAAAGCTGATGAACTTACTTTTATCAACCAAGTTCCTGGAGTTGCGTAATCAGTAAGCTTAAAATTTGTTTCAGAGTTTGAGTCAACAACTTTTGTAAAGGCTAATTCTTTTGTGGCACTGAAAATTTCTAGAGTTACCGGATTAATAATTTGGTCATCTGCTTGATCATATAAATAAGGTGTTATAGAAATATAGTCTTTTGGGAAATATGCGTCCTTATTTGATTCTACATCTAGCTTAGTTATTATCGGTTTGATATTAAAATTAAGCTGAGTTTCCCCTGTATTTTGGAATTCATCTGTTACTGTTATTTGCATTGAATGTGTATTTGAGTTTATATTTTTGGGTATTGTATAAGTGTAATCAACCTTTCCTTCAATTACAACTGCTTTATATTCATCAAAATCAACTTTAATCGTTGCTTCTCCACCCTTGATCTTTTTACTATTTGCATTTAAAACATTACCCAGAATTTCAATTTTATCTCCGGGTAGAGCTTCAGATTTGGAAAGCTTTAAATTCAGAGTTAATTTATTTGTAACATCAAATGTATCTATATTCGAAAATAGATGGTCATTTCCATATATATCTCTTGCTTGAACATCAATTGAAAAAGTACCTTGAGGTAGGGCATTGATAGATGTTTTGAAGGTAAATTGTCCATTTACTATATTGATAGGATTTACAATGTAATTTTCATTGTCTTTTTTTATTGTCAGCGTGCCATAACCATCTACTAATGTATTATCAAGTCTCTTTATTGTACCTGATAATTTAATTTCATCTCCAAAATGAACTTTGTGTTGGTCAAGTAAGAATTCACCTTTGAGCTCTTTTGTAATTAGGAAATTTGAAGATTTGGCTTCTTCACTAACGCCTGAATTGCTTTGGAATCTTATTAGGAAAAAACAATTTCCTATATCATTCATTCTTATATTTTCATCAAAATCCAATCTCTGGTCAAATGTTAAACTGACAATTTTTTTATTTAATTGAGTAATTCTCTCATCACATTGAAGGTTAAAGGTTAAGGTCCATGTATCAGTTGCTGGAGCTCGTACATATCCTTTTAATGCGGTAGAATCTCCTAAATTAAATGTGTTTGACCTAACTGCTGTTAAAATGACATCTGCCTTAACGTTTTGAACTATTAAGATAAGGCTTAAGATCAGTAAAATTGCAAATAAACCTCTCTTTTTCATAATCCTAAAATGACTTCACTAGTATTTATATTTTGCTCTTTTTTAAGACAAGTTTCGGAATATTTATAAATTATGAATTAGCTTTAGAGAATATGAAGATTCTTGCTATACATGCGGATAAATTAACAGTAGAACCACAGAAAAAAGCTATTAAAGAAGCAGAAGAACCACAGAAAAAAAAAGAGGAGTTTAAGGAATGTCTAGTAATTTTTTCTGCTGTAGAAAAAAAAGATGCTAATAATATGAAAGAGATAGCTGATAAAACTGCTCAAGAAATAATGGATATTTTGCAGCAGGTTAAGGCTAAGAAAATTGTCCTTTATCCTTATGCCCACCTAAGTTCTGATTTAGCAAGCCCTAAAGATGCATTAGAAGTGCTCAAAGAAATTGAGGGAATCTTGTTATCTAAGAAATTAGATGTTTCCAGAATTGTATTTGGATGGTATAAAGCTTTTGACATAAGATGTAAGGGACATCCGTTGAGCGAGTTGTCTAGATCTATATCTGTGGAAGGAAGTGATTCAGGGAAGGATGTTTCTGAGGCTGTAAAAAAAGAATCAACATTAAAATCTAAATTTTATATTTTAAATACTAATGGAAATTTGAATGAGATATCTATTAGTAAGGGTAAAGTTTCTGGTTATAATTTTTCTAAGTATAAAAACTTGGAGAAGTTTACATCATATGAGATGGAGAAAGTTAGAGTAGCAAAACAAGAACCGGCTCATGTAACTATGATGAAAAAGATGGAGCTTGTTGATTATGAACCTGGTAGTGATCCAGGTAACCAGAGATTCTATCCAAAAGGTAGGTTAATAAAAAGTTTAATTGAGCAATATGTTACAGAGAGGATGATTGATTATGGAGCTTTAGAAGTTGAAACTCCTATAATGTATGATTATGATCATCCATCCTTGAAAAGTTACTTAAACAGATTTCCTGCAAGACAATATACAATACAAACACCTAATAAAAAAACATTTTTGAGATTTGCAGCATGTTTTGGCCAATTTTTAATTGCTCATGATATGACAATTTCGTATAAAGATTTGCCATTAAAGCTATATGAATTAGCTAAAAGTTTTAGGGCTGAACAAAGAGGAGAATTAACTGGGCTAAGAAGGTTAAGGGCATTCACAATGCCTGATTGTCATTGTTTATGTAAAGATATGCTTCAGGCAATGAGTGAAATGAAAATAAGATTTAGTTTGGCAATAAGTACATTAGAGGGAATTGGATTTGATATGCCAAATGATTTTGAGTATGCGATTAGAGTTACTAGAGATTTCTATGATGGAAATAAGATATTTATTAGTGACTTGGTAAAATTATGGGGTAAGCCAGCTCTAGTAGAAATCTGGGAACAGAAGTTTTTCTATTATATATTCAAATATGAAATTAATTTCGTTGACACACTAGATAAAGCTGCAACTCTATCAACAGATCAGATCGATGTTGAAAATGGGGAAAGATATGACATAAATTTTATTAATAGTGATGGAAAAAAAGAACATCCAATAATTTTACACTTATCTCCGAGTGGTGCTATAGAAAGAGTATTATATGCTTTACTCGAAAAAAATGCCATGCTCCAGAAGGATCAAAAAAATGTAACCTTTCCATTGTGGTTAACACCCATACAAATAAGATTAATACCACTGATTGTTAAAGAGCATATGAAATATATTGAAAATTTGAAAGATACATTTGAACGAAATAAAATAAGAGTTGATGTAGATGATACGGATGATACATTAAATAAAAAAATAAGAAAAGCAGAACTTGAATGGGTGCCTTATATAGTAGTGATTGGAGAGAAAGAAATTAAAGAAAATAAAATTACAGTAAGATACAGGGAAAATGGCAAACAAAAGTTAATAATTGTAGATGAATTAGTAAAAGAGATTCGGGAAATTGTTAAGGATAAACCTGTTAAAGGCTTACCAATTCCAAGGTATTTAAGTAGAAGACCTATTTTTGTGGGATAATGTTAAAGGACATTGAAGATATTCTAAAAGGAGTGCAGGAGACAAAGGAGTTTAATACATGGATTCGAGAAAATAATAATTCTTACTTATGTTCTGTTTTTCGTTTAAGCGAGGATAATTCCAATTGGCAAATTGATTATTATAACCCTGAAACTAAAATGATAACTAGTTTCTTGAAAGAAAAGAATGTTGTAGTGATAAACACTGATAAAATATTTGGTAAAAATCATACAATTAATGAACTTAAAATAGAGAACGTGAGGATTGACATAACTAAAGCAATGGAGTCAATAAATACACTTCTGAAGGATAAATATAAGTCAGAAAGTCCTTACAAAAGTATAGTTATTTTACAAGATCTTCAAGAAACATTATGGAATATAACCTTAATAATGCAAAGCCTTAATATTTTGAATATTAGGATCAGTGCTATTACTGGTATAGTTCTAGAAGAGAAAATGTCCAGTATTTTCTCATTTACATCTTCAGGGAGTAAGTGAGCTTTGTTCTGGAGGACTTTTTTTACTTTTCTTATCAAAGTAGAAATATAAGACTCCAAGGATAACTGCACTAATAATAAGTGATGTGTACAAAATAATATCTCTACTAATATTATTATTTGATTTTGTATTTTTTACATTTGAACCTGTTACCCTTTCACCTGACACTTCAACAGGATTTTTTATTGGGGTATTACTTTTAATTATTTCTACTCTTCTTACTAATAGTGTTACAGTTCGTTCCTGAGGATTGTCGCTAAATCTATAAACCTTAGGTTCTATGACAACATCAGGGACTTTATCATTGTTGGCAAATATTCTATAATAATCCTCAGATGGAATAAAAACATCGAGACCTGGTTTATAGGAATCGCCAAGCATAGTTACATTTATACCTTGTTTTGTTATGTTATTGATTAATATTGTATTTTTTGTTCTACCTGGATATCTTAAACTAAGCTTTGAGGTTTCATGTAATTTGATGATTACTGGAGATTGTTTATTTAGATCTATAAGCTTCCTATCAGAATATGCAATTGTGTAATCCTCTGTCTTTATTTGAGCAAAAGCTATACTGATTGTTGATAAAAATATTACAATAGAAATTAAAAAAATATATCTTTTTTTCATTGTTATTATTACTATTGCAAATATTTAAAAAGATTGTGAATGTCTACTCTAAAAAAGGATTTAAAAAATTTGTCATACAAAATCGAAATTAAATTTACTAACTGCTCCACTAATTTCCCTCATAAGGAGAAAATACGAAAAGTATGTCAAAGCTGCATAAACTATAAAAATTGCAATAGCCACCTTTGGTTTCCACGATTTTCTGGTTTCTTTAGTATTGCAAAAATAGCCATTAGAAGTCCGATGAACGGGATACTTAAAGCAATTATTAATTGATATTTAATTCCAAGATTATTATTCCCTGGAATAAAATCGCCAACAATATAGGTTAATAGGATTGGAATAATAACTAGCATTAATGAAAGGTTATCTAGTTTCCTACCCATCCACAGTTGTGAAGGTTCAGTCTATTTAAATTTATCCTGGATTTTAGAACTTTTTTCCAAATATAAATTTATAATGCTCCGTCCGAGATTTGAACTCGGGTCTCAGCCTCGAAAGGGCCGAATCCTATCGGTTTTTGAAATTGACCGGACTAGACTAACGGAGCATACAGAAATCAGACCTACTATAATTTTTAAAGTTAACTATTTATACTATAAATTTTGTGTTAGGGTAACCTGGAGATAGCTTTATAAGAAACTCTAGTTAAATGTCCTTAATGAAAAAAAATGTCGATGCTTTTGGTCAAGAGATATTAGCATATTTCGAGGGTAAGGAATCTTGTGAAATTGTAGAAAGAAATGACGGCTTAGTGAGCCT
Organism: Candidatus Woesearchaeota archaeon; assembly: GCA_018302805.1. Lineage (GTDB taxonomy): Archaea > Nanobdellota > Nanobdellia > SCGC-AAA011-G17 > JAGVZF01 > JAGVZF01. The sequence goes on from JAGVZD010000053.1 coordinate 5,144, forward strand.
TTCTGAAGCCCCAAAATCCTACTTTGGTAAATATAGGGTTTGGCCAAAATGGCAGAAAAAAGCAATAAAATTTGCAAAAGGAAGAGTTCTTGACATAGGTTGTGGTGCAGGTAGAGTAGGTCTCTATTTGCAACAAAAGAATTTTGATGTCACAAGCATCGATATTTCACCTCTGGCCATTCAAATTTGTAAGAAGAGGAGATTAAAGAAAGCTTTTATTAGGTCAATAGAAGAAGTTTATAAATTTAAAGATAATTCTTTTGAAACTATCATTATGTTTGGCAATAATTTTGGATTATTTGGAAACTTCAATTCAGCTAGGAAATTATTAAAGGAATTTAACAGAATAACTTCCAATAACGCGCTTATAATTGCTGAAACAATGGATCCTTATAAAACAGATGATAACACTCATTTAAAGTATCAAAGATTAAATCGTAAAGTTGGAAGAATGCCAATGAACTGAATCACATATTGCAAAATACAGGATGGATTATTAAAAAAATTATTTCTTCAGGAGATAGTTTTTACATTGCAATTATAGGAAAGAGTAACAAGTTGTGAGGATGGGCCCGATGAGATTTGAACTCACGACTTCTGGCTCACTTAGAGACATATTAGCTTAGTCTTCTTATAAGACTTTCACTCAACGGAAACGCATCCTTGTTGATCAGCGCTCCACCAGGCTAAGCTACGGGCCCAATAGAAAGAGATTTTCCGCTTATTTATTTAAAGCTTTCTTATTATGTTTTGTTCTGATTGTGAACAAATTATAAATTGAAGAAAGGGATCCTATTAGTAATAAAACTTTTACAATTGAGGGTTCTCCTATAACAAGCAAAAATGATATTATTACCATAACTGCAAGGAGAATTTTATTTAAAGAATCGAAATTCATAGAAATTATTAATAATTCTACATATTTAAATTTATGGGGACGCCCGGATTTGAACCGAGATTATGCGGTCTGGAGCCGCGCGTACTACCAGCCTATACGGATAAATAGATGTTACTTTGTTTATCCTTTATACTACGCCCCCATATAGTTTAAGAACTTCGAATACTATTTAAATTTTATTAAATAAATGCATTCAGTTCGTTGTATGCTTTTTAAATAAAGTTATTGCAACAAATGAAATTAAACTTACCATAAGGCCAGGAATAAATGCTTGAATTGGGTCTATAAAAATAAATATTAAAGTGGCACTAAATCCTAATAAAATGCTCCAAAATGCTGCATTTGTTGATGCTCTTTTCCAATAAAATCCAAATATTATAGAAGGTAATAATACAACATAAAAAGTTACTGCTTCAATTGTTAAATGCACAATATTAAAAACTATTAAAGCTACAATAAGAGCTATAATACCTAAAATAAAAGTAGTCCATCTGCTTATCTTTAATATTTTTTCTTTAGATATTTCTTTCTTAAAAGTTTTTTGATAAATATCATGAACTAGTGTCATGCTGCTTATTAATAAAAGGCTGTCTGAACTTGACATTACTGCAGCAAAAAATCCAGCAATTATTATCCCAAATAAACCAGTAGGAATTGTACTTTTAAGCAATTCAGGAACTATAGTATTTGATGTGCCCTCAGGAATTAGAATTTTTCCGTAAATACCAAAAAGAACTGCCATTGCAAGGAAGAAAAATATGATTACACTTGAAATTCTCATAGACCATTTTACATTTTTTACACTATCTGCTGAATAAGATCTTTGCCATAGTTCAGGACTGCTTAAAGATCCAGTTCCTAAGAATAGAAATGCTAAAATTATTACATAAAATGGGGCAAAGCCTGCACCTGTAATAAATGATTTAGGTAAAGTAGAAATTACTGAAAATCCACCTGCCTTTATAATTATTATGGGAAGGAATATTAATAATAAAGACAACATTACAAAAAATTGGAAAATATCTGTTCTTATGTCTGCTCTTAAGCCTCCTATTGCAGTATAAATAATTACAATTAGACTTCCAATAATTGTAGCTATATTTGGATGGAAACCAGTTACTGCTTGCACAAATACCCCTATGGCTAATATTTGTAAAGCTAAGAAAAGAATTTGACTTACTAAAACTATTATTGCGCCCATTATTCTTACTTTATTAGAGTATCTATGTGCAAAAAAATCAGGTAAACTATAAGCTTGGTAAGAATCTCCAAATTCTTTTATTTTAGGAGCTAAAAATTTAGAAAATATTAGAAAATAGAAAAAGCTCGAGCCAACAATTAAAAACATAGCTAAGCCACCACCAGAAAAAGTAATCCCTGCGGCACCTAATATAGCTCCCGCACCTATAAATGTAGAAACTACTGTAGCTATTAAAACAAATTTATTTGTTCTTCTGTTATTAACCCAATAATCATCTATTGTTATCTTCTTTCTTTCTTTAATACCTAGAATAAAAGTAATAATTAAGAAAACTGCTATTATGATTAAATCAATAATTTGCATGATTAAACAAAATTTCGATAGTATTTATAAGTGTTGTGTCGAAGAATTATTTATTTTCCTTATCTTCTTTTTCCTTTTCTTTTCTGCTTGATTCAAAAGTTGATACTAAGTCAATTACATACTTACCGTCTTCTAATTTATATACTAAGGGTTTACCTCTAAATAATTGGACTAGGTCTAGTTCATAATGACCTGGCTTAAGAATTCTTATGGATTCAAAGTCAAGAAAAACAGCTTCTTGATCATCGCTATCATGACCTAATATGTCAAAGACATCTTGTTGTATTTGCTCTCTGTCTTCCTTAGTTAAATTTTCAGTGAAATATTTTGCTTTTTCTAGATCTTTATCTCTAACAAAGAAAAAGAATTTACCACCGCAGCTGGAACATCCCTTTAGTAGCTCACTTGAACCATCTGGATAAAATGTGTTGCACTTTACGCATTGGTGTGGCATTATTTATTTTTTAATTACATTCCTCCTGGTTCCTTTATTATTTCTTGTTAATAATTCAATTTTAGTTGGATCCCTCTTTATATCTTTAATAATTGTTGCTGGTCCAATTATTGTAATACCTTGTCTATATCCAAGTATATTTAAGACTTCTTTCCTTAATTTATCAAAAAATTGCACTTCTCGCTTTTTTTGAGGATAAACCGTGCAAATTTCAATACCTTTGAATGATTTAGAAATCTGTTCCATAGTGGATTCAATTAATCTTGCTTCTTCTGAAGATGTTAATCTGCCCTCAATTAATAATATTTTATCTTCTTTTACTAAGGAGAGTAATTTCCTAATTTTATTCTCTGAGTTCAAGTTTTCAATTTCATTATTTGGTATATATTGTAATGTTAGCATCTATTATTTCACCACCTTAAAGAGTGTTTTGTAAAACTGTTCAATATTGTCGCCGCGTTCTGCAGATATCCCCATTACTTTGTATTGAGGAAATGCAGATTCTACCTTCTTGATATTTGCTTTTCTTAGATCTACTTTATTTGCTGCAATCAAAACAGGAATATCTCTTGCTGCTAAATTTCCTATTATAGTTATATTAACCTGAGAGTATGGGTTTTTAGTTGAGTCTAGGACAACTACAACAGCATCCATATTGTCGAGCCATTTTATTGCTTCTATAACCCCTTTTGTAGCTTCTTTTGCTCTTTCTTTTGCTTCTTTCTGATTTAAATTAAATCTTAAAAAATCTTCGTAGTCTATCTTAGTTGCAATTCCAGGAGTATCAATTAGTTTAAATGATAATTCTTTTCCATTGGATTTTATTGTGACAGATTCCTTAAATTGAATTTCTCTTGTTTCGTGGGGAATTCTTGATGCGGTCCCCATTTCTTCACCAAGCCAATCTTTGCATATTTTGTTTGCTAATGTAGTTTTACCCGAGTTTGGAGGACCATATAAGCCTAGCCTAACATGCTTCTTTGATTTAAATAGGCTATTTAGAAATCTTTTAATACTACCACCTATCTTTTTTAGCATGAAATTGATGATTATAATAAACTTTTAAAGCTTTCGAAATTTTGAAACATTTTTTCCTTAAACATATGGAAAATTGCTCATTGTCTACATCTTAAATTTTCTCCATACAATTTCCTCATTGCTAGATAGGTTTGGATTACTTAAAATATTAGACTATTAAATATAATTATAACTATGTTTAAGTGAAAATATTTCAGTTGACTTTCACAAGGTTTAAAAATAAAGTGATATGATCATTGAAAATGTCAGAGGTAAAGATTTTATTTCCATACTCAAAGTTTAGAGAGGGTCAGGATTTATTTATTGGTGAAGTAATTAATGCAATAGAAAGAAAAGGAAATTTGATGGTACATGCACCAACAGGTATTGGTAAAACTGTATCTGTGCTAGCGCCAAGTTTGAAGTTTATATTGGAAAATGATTTAACCTTGTTTTTTCTTACGAGTAGACATACTCAACATAAAATTGTGGTCCAAACTTTAAAAGAAATTAAAGATGTGCATAAAGAAAATTTCTTAGTAGTAGATTTGATTGGTAAGAAAAATATGTGTTCTGTAGAAGGTATTTCTGATTTGAGTAACAGGGAGTTTTATGATTATTGCAATGATGTTGTTGAGAAAAATTTATGCAATTTTTATAATAATAGCAAAAGCAAAAAATTAACTAGTTCTAGGAGTGATTTGTTGCAAGAAATTGAAAATATTAATCCAATTCATGTTGAAGAAGTTGTTAATTTATCAAAAAACAGAAATTTTTGCGGTTTTGAAATTGCATGTGATTTAGCTAAAAAAGCAAATGTGATAATTGCAGATTACTATCATGTCCTTAACCCTTCTATACGGGAAAGTTTATTTTTTAAAATAAATAAAACTCTTGAAAGATCAATTATAATATTTGATGAAAGTCATAATTTACCAGACAGATGCCGAGATTTACTTAGTGAAAATTTATCAAGTTTAACTATTGAACATGCTATAAAAGAAGCTGAGAGATATAATATTCTTGAATTATTGGAATTTCTAGAACATCTAAAAAAAATTTATGTAGAAATTGCTAATGAGAAGCTCCTACTAGATACTGATGAAGTATTAATTACCAAAGAGGATTTGTTTAGCAGAATAACCAAAAAGATTGACTATTATCAATTGATGAATGATTTGGATTATTATAGCGAGATTGTTAGAGAAAAACAAAGGAGAAGTTTTATTGGAAGTGTATCAAATTTCCTTAAGACTTGGATTAATCAGGATGAAGGATTTGTTAGAATGATGAAGCGGGGTTATTTATCAAACCAAAAACAATATACAATTATAAGTTACAGATGTTTAGATCCGAGTATTGTAATGGAACCTATTTTTAAGAAGGCTTCTTCATGCATATTCATGTCTGGTACATTAAAGCCAACAACGATGTATAAAGATCTTTTATCAATTAAAGATGCCACAATTAAAGAATTTAAAAATCCGTTTCCAGAATCAAATAGACTTAATATTATTGTAAATAGTGTGACAACAAAATATACTAAAAGATCTGAATTAATGTATCAGAAAATTGCTGAAAAATGCAGTCAAATTATAAGTAGTGTTCCTGGAAATTCTATTGTGTTTTTTCCCAGTTATGAGCTCTTGGATAAAGTTAGCTACTTTATTAGAGTTAGTAAGAAGTTATATTTTGAAAAGCCAAATACAAGCAATGAGGAAAGAGTTGATTTACTTAATGAGTTTAAATTATCATATTTTGAAGGTGCAGCATTAATGGCAGTTAGTAGCGGTTCTTTTGGTGAAGGTATTGATTTACCTGGTAATTTACTCAAGTGTGTAATAATAGTTGGGCTGCCCTTAGGGAAGCCTGATTTGGAAACTAAGCAATTGGTAAATTATTATGATAAAAAATTTGGAAAAGGAACCGAATATGGATATTTATTTCCTGCAATGATCAAGTGTATTCAAAATGCAGGGAGATGCATAAGAAGCGAAACTGATAAAGGTGTCGTTGTATTTATGGAAGAAAGATTTGCACTTCCTTATTATAGAAATTTAATACCTGAAGATCTTAAATATATAATTACTAACAATCCTGGAATAGAAGTGGAAAGGTTCTTTAGTAAAATAACAGAAAAGTGATAGTAGCTATTGAAATAAATATAAAAGGTTTATATATCCACAATCACAAATGAGTTATATCCGTTTTTTGTTTTTTCAATACTAAACTGATGTAGTGTAATTGCTTTTGCATCACTATGAAGTTCATGTTTTTTAGGATTGATTTTCTCTCCATGAAGCGTTACCTTGAGTTGGTAAATTTCATCTAATTCTGTAATTTTTACATTGCACGAGTTAAATATCATAAAATCATTATCTTTTATATAAAGAATTTCTGATAAAAAATCATATAGTAAATTCTCAATGTTTTTATTTGATAAACTAATCTTTTTAACTATTGATTTATTAACTTTTTTAGGATTAGCAAGAATTTCGAACAATGCCTCTGCAGAACTTTTAAATAATTCATCTAGGTCTTCCCCAGAAGCTTCAAAAGCAATATCTGCTGTTGCAAAATCTTCAATGAATTTATGAGTCATTCTTTAAGTTAAAATCTAGTTCTTCATCTTGAACATATTATTCTAGAAATTAATTTTAGTCTGTCAATTGTATAATATATTGGAAGTGGATGATCGCCTTTTACTATTTTAAGCATCTTGTTATCTGAATTACAAAATGCAACTTCTAATTTTTGGTTTTTGTAGTCTATCCTTATTAGAAAATAGCCATTTGGATCCATGACCCATGGACCTCTTTCAGCTTCTACCTCTTTTGGTTTATCAATGTCTATATCAAAATAAGTGCCTTCTATTTTTTTAGAATTTTTATCTTCCATCTTAACCTTTAATGTTTGCTATTGGAACCAATCCTACTACTTTATTTGAGATTCCTGTTTTGTGAATCGAATCAACAACTTCACTTATGTTTTTATATGCAAGGCCTGCTTCTTCCGCTAACCCTGACATTGACATTGCTCTAACGTAAATTCCTTTATCCCACATTTCTTTTTGAAGTTTTTCTCCTCTAAACTGAGATTTTGCCTTTGTTCTTGACATTACCCTTCCACTTCCGTGTGCTGTGCTTGAAAATGTTTCTTCTTCTGCTTTTTTAGTGCCAACTAATAAATATGAACCTGTTTGCATGCTTCCTCCAAGAATTATTGGAGACCCAATGTCTTTGAATTCATTAGGAAGCTCTTCATGATTAGGACCAAATGACTTAGTTGCACCTTTCCTATGTGTAATAACCCATTTCATTTTACCATCAATTTTGTATTTTTCTCTTCTTGCAATATTATGGCAATTATCCCAAATTGATTCAAGGCCTAAGTTTTCTGGAGTATCATTAAAAATTTTACTAAAACCTTCTCTAATTCTGTGTAGAATAACTTGTCTATTTGCAAAAGCCATATTGGCAGCACATGCCATAGCTTTATAATAATCTTGGCCTTCTTTGCTTGTAAATGGAGCACAAGCTAATTCATTGTCAAGGACTTTTAAATTGTTTTTTTTCATATTATCTAAGAATAGCCTTAAATATTCTGTAGCAATTTGATGTCCAAATCCTCTTGAACCGCAGTGAAACATGATTACCACTTGTTCCGGTTCCTTTATTCCAAGTTTCACTGCATTATTCTTGTCAAAAATATTATCTGGATGGGCCACTTGAATTTCTAAATAGTGATTTCCGCTGCCTAATGTGCCTAATTGATTTATTCCTCTAGAAATTGCTTTGTCTGATACTTTTGAAGTATCCGCCCATTCTATTTTTCCTTGGGCTTCGCATCTTCCAATATCTTGAGTCCATCCATAACCATTATCTACTGCCCATTTAACACCGTCTTGCATTATATCTTTAAATTGATTTTTATTCACATTCATAAAACCTTTACTTCCAACTCCGCTTGGAACTGTTTTGAATAAGTGGTCTACTATCTCTTTTATTTTTGGTTGTATGTCTTTGAAGGTTAAATTTGTTGTGCATAGTTTCATGCCACAATTTATATCAAATCCGACACCCCCAGGACTAATAACTCCTGTTTCTGCATCAAATGCTGCTACCCCGCCAATAGGAAAACCATAACCTTGATGACCATCTGCCATACAATATGCATATTTTTGAATTCCTGGAAGGCAAGCTACATTTGTTACTTGATCAAAAACTCCTAAGTCCATTTCATCAAGTAATTTTTTGCTAGCGTAAATTCTAGCCGGAACTTGCATTCCCTCTTTATATGATTGGGGGATTTCCCATACAAAATCATTTATTTTATTTATTGGTGGTCTTTCAGTTAAAGTTTTGAACATAGAATTAAAAAACTTGAGATAATTTATAAATGTTTCTTATCGAAATTTATTATCAAATTTTAGACCAGTAATCTAAGGCTAATTTTGGAGATCCATCATTATTATACAATCCCATGGTATGAAATGGTTCAATTGTATTTTGATCAAACATAAAACTATAGACTACAAATTCTTTATTAATATCTTTTGTAAGTTCAAAAAATGCCTTTATAAATTCTGTTTGTTCTTCTTCAGTTGATTCCCAACCTACTGGACTTTGAGATGTGTGCCAACCTATTTCTGTAAAAACAATAGGTTTATTTACATAATTATTAATTTCAGTGTAGTAATTAGAAGGAATCTCTGATGGTGTTTTATAGATTAAATTAGGATAAGACGTAAATGCAATTAGGTCCATTTTGAATTTATTAATTAAATCCCACTCTGATTTACTCGGATCGTTAGAACCCCCAAATAATCCTCCATTTAATCCCTTTATTTTTTCTAATTGAAATATAGTAAAGACTTTTGTGTCTGGAGAAACTACCTTTATAGCGTTGTAGACTTCATTATAAAAAGACACAAAGTTTTCAAAGTTATTTGGAGCCTTTTCATATAATATATTTACTTCAATACCTAATCCCAAGTATTTTGGTTTATATTTCTCTGCAAAAGCAACAACACTGTTTTTATAGGTTTGCTTTGTTGATTCATCTAATGGTCTTAGTAATTTTCCAGTGGATTGCGTGAAAAACTGAGCAATAACTAAAGGGATGAAATTATATTGTTTAGAAAGTTCAGTTAGAACTGTTGGACCTCCATTATTTGTATTACTTAATTCAATCCAATCGCCAGACCATGTTATTATACTACCTGTTTGCTTTGCTTCTTCAAAGAAATTTTTGAAATCATTTGGATCAAAACTCTTTGGTGTTAGGGTGATCCCTTTTTGGAAATTATTATTTTCAATAGATATATCAGAATTATCTGGAGTTTTATTGCAGCTAGTAATTAAAAATGTAATTATAATGTAAAACAAAAATAATGGAAATATTTTTAGAATTTTTATCATTAAGCGGCTATCCTGTTTTTGGTTTGAATATCATATAGACAGTAATTATTAAGGCTAATACAATAAACATGGATCCTAGGCTAAATGCTGTATTTGATGAACTATTTTTAATTACATTCCCAGTTACACTTGGTGTCTCCAAGGAAGAAATTATTCCTGTTAATCCAATAATAAGAAGTACTGAAGCAATATTTTCTAGATTTCTAATTTTACTTGAAGATTTAGGGTTTAATCTCTTTTTCATGTATATGCATACATTAATCTACTCTTATTTAAATTTTTCGCCAAATGTATAATCGTACAACTTTTGGTTCATAGTGAGTTAAATTAGCAGCTAGTATAAAGGATTTTGCATATACTAATTTTTGATTTGCTAATGGAACAAGAGGCGGGTTTGAGCAGGGAGCCTTACAGATTGAAATAGTGTAATCTAAAGTTTCAGGCTTAAATTTATCTAAATTTATACAATTTGGAGGGACTACTTCTCCACCATCTGGCCACTCAAAAATACAAGCCCTATTGTCTTCTACTTCAGTAATTTGTTTTATGGCAGTGGCTTGAAATAAAGCAATGTCAGAAGGGATTTTTAAAGGCCCAGTAGTTTGTTGTTTAATTACATAGATTGTTACTAATAGTACAAGAATTATTGCGGCCAAAGCTTCAAAGGTCCTTATATATGCTTTTGCGTTTACCATGCTCGTAAGTTAACTATTATTGGAACTGTTGTTCCATCACTTTGAATGAGTGAGTCGCTCCACTGAAGTACAAAAATACTTTTCTCGGTTTCGTCAAATGGGTTTTGTAAATATCTATATAAAATAGAGCCATCGTCTCCTTTATATATTATTATATCAAAGTTTCTTCTATCTGGAAAATTAAAATCTTTCTTTAGTTTTGTTGTATCCTTTATCAGATTATTAGCTGCTTCTAAATTTATACCAAATAGAGATTCCCTGACACCAAATTGATAGAAATAATGGTCTGGAGTGAGAATTCTAGGTGTTTCTGTATCTGGAGGATCACCAAAATCTACACCATCATCTGGTGTAAGGTTAAAACTGCTAGAGTGAATTATCCAAAAGGTATTTGGTGTAGAAAGAGAAGGTATTAAATCTTGTACACGCATAGTTAGAGTATATTTATCTGGATTACCTGGCATAGGTTTAATATTAAAACTAATTCCTTCATCAGTACTTAATATTGTGTCATTAATTCTGGTTGTGTTTTCTTCAAGTAAATAATCTGTATAACGCCATGTAAATGGGAAGTTGTCCATTACAATTATCCCTTCTGTCGCAATACCTAGAGGTCCACCAAGATCATAGCCAGGATCATAATAAATAAATAATGGATATTTTTCTACTTCCATAGTTATATTATTATACAAAGCGCGCTGGAGAATTTGGATAAGATATTCACCTTTAATGTCTTCTTTGATACCTGGTCTTAATGTCACAAAAATAAATAATAAGTATAAGATAAAAATGCCTGCACTAACAGATATATCAATATAAGAGACACCCTTTTTCATCTAAATTCCTCTGACAGTCGTAATAATTAAATAACTGATTATCATAACTATTAAGGAATGCTTAAGTCCTCTTTTAAGTTCACCTTCGGCGAACTTACCTATCATAATGCCTGCAAAAAATCCTTGAATCATGGTTAGAGATAAGAATAGGCTATCAAAATCAATACCTCCTTGTGTTGTTACTTCATCTCCTTCGAGGTAAGCTTCAAAACCTCCTGTTACACCTATGGCAATTGTACCGCTAATGTCAGCTAATTGAGGCATTAAATATATTTGAAGAACTAACATAATAATTATAAAAACAAAGAATATGAAATAACCTTGGACCATTTGAGAATATGTATTAGATTTTCTCTCATCTTTTATTTTCTTTATTTGGAGTATAGACATTGTGACAGCTGATAGAACTTCACTAATATTACCACCACTCCTTTCTGCTTCCATGACTATGGATATAGACCTTATTATAACTCTATTATTTGTATCTCTTGCGAAAGTTTCAAGTGCTTCTCTTAATGGCATCCCCCATTCTACCTGGTTAGCTAGCTTTCTAACATAGGGAGATAATGCACCGTAATCAGCGTTACCTATATGGAGGATTGCCTTTGGAATAGGGATTCCAGATTTTATTGTTTCTACTAAAGCTCTAACAAATTCTAAGAATTTAAATTCAATCTCAGCTTGTCTTTTATTTTCTGTAATTATATCTAACCATAACATAAATATTGATACAAAAACACCAATACCTAAAGCAGGTTGAAACAATCTAGTGCCACGGAATAATATGAAATCTAATAAAATAATAACTATTCCCAGCGATAATCCTATTATATGTTTTAATTTAAAATCTATTCTCATATTTCTGGCTGTGTTACATTTATTATCAAAATGAATCCAATATTAACAATTGGAATTCCTATAAAAGTTCCTACTGCTGCTATTGTTGTGATTGGAATGCCTCCTATGGCAGGTGAAATTTTATCTAAGATAGCTAATGTTACAAGGAATAATAATGGAGCTGCTACTAATATCCCAGTATAAATATCGGAAAATGTGTTCAAGACTGCTAATCTCTTTTTTTGGTCTAGTTTATACTGATTAAGTGAATCATCTGCTTTATCTTGAAGGTATTTTTTTAATTCTCCACCTGTTTCTATAGTTGCTACCATACCATTTAGGAGCTCTTTTAATTCATATGATGGAGTTTGCGAGGCAACATTTCTCAAAGCAGTAGACAGACTATAACCAAATAAGTTAATGTGATTAAGTATTTTCTTGAGTTCTGATTCAAGATATTTATATTCAGCTGATTCTAATAGTAGCTTAAAGATTTTTGTTGGATGTACTCCCGATCCAGAAATTGCTGCCATATGTACAGTTGCAAATACTAAATCAGCTTTAATCTTTCTTTTTCTTGAGCTTATTACACTTAATGGATAAACGTAGATTGTGAAAGCAGTTGCAATCATACCTAGGAATCCAAGAGCAAATGCAGTTGCTAATTTAAGTGTAATTAAAAAAAAAATTAGGGTTAAAATAGGAAAACTAATTATTGTTGTAAAAATTAGAATACTTAAGTATGTAGAAGAAATAAGTTTTATGTCAGCCATCCTAACAGATTCAAAAAGTGGTTTGAAAATTTCTGGATATTTATTTATTAAATAATAACTTAATTTATCTGCAAATTGGTTTGATGTGCGAGCATAAGGATTAGAACTATATATAGAGTAATCCAAATTTATTTTCTTGGCACCTAGTTCTTTTTTTCTCAAATATTCTTTGAATCTTCTAACTTCCACTTCGGAAATATGATCTTTTCTTGTTGAACTCATAATTGCCTTTATATTTTTCACTTCGGTAGGTGAAGTTTGCTTTAAGTCTCTTTCAATTACCTCGAAAAGATTGGCATTAGTTTGCCGTAGATTATTTAACACATTTGTTTTGTATTCCTGAAGGGATTGTATTAAGACGTTGTAATTTTGTCCTTGTAATAAGCTGTTCATAGTATTTTTGAAGGTTCTTTCATCTATTTGGTTTAGTTTGAATCTGTTCTTTAATGCTTGAACATTAGAAATTATATTTCTGTAATATGTTTCAGAACTTGATAATTTATTGGCATACTCCAATATTCTCTTTGACTCTTCAAGTATGTTGTACTGCATTTCCCGATAACTCCTCATCAATTAGTTTTTGAATATTCATCTGAATTTTAATAATGTAATTTGTTAATTCACTTAGCTTTGATTGTGTTTTCATAATTTGTTCATCAATAACTTTCTTTGTGGATTTGTCTTTTGTAGTTTGTTTATTCTTCTGCAATGAATCTAGTTCTAGTTTGAAAGAATTGAATTTTATTATAGCCTCATTTAGAATTTCTGCATTTTGTTTTATTGTATCAATTGACATATTAAATAATATTGTATCTTTTCAATACTGCCTTTGGATCCTTATAATATTCGTTGACAATATTCCTGAACTCTAAAAAATCAAATATCCCTTTATTGAATAATACTGTTATTAGTTTTGTTCTGACTTCCATTTCCTTAAGTAATTCGGTTTGGCTAATCCCTTGATGTAAGTTTATCTTGCTGAAAACATAACTTTGCTTACTAAATGTAAATTTATCATTGATTGGATCCCATTTGAAAGGAGTGTGAATTTGTGCATTACTGCCTTCCTTGACGCTAATAATTTCATTTATCTCTCTGACTCTTCTTACTTGTGTACCCTTAATCTTTGTTTGAGTCATGACAATAACTATATCTAGAATTTCAACTAGCGATGGACTCAGGTTTATTGGAGGAGTTTCTAATCTTCTTAGCATTGTATCTACTGAATTAGCGTGCATTGTTCCAAATGATGGGTGACCTGAAGACATACCCTGGAATAAAACATAGGCTTCTTTACCTCTAACTTCTCCTACAATCACATAATCTGGATTTTGTCTGAAACTTTCTTTGAGTAAATCAAATAAAGTTACATCACCATATTTTTGGCCTACAAGATTCGTAAGGCCTACACCTTCTCTGGCAACAGATGGAAGCCAATTACTATGCTGAAGATTTAATTCTCTTGTATCTTCAATAGATACAACTCTCGCTTGAGGTGGTATAAAATATGCTAAGGCATTTAGCAATGTGGTCTTACCGGAAGCTGTGCCTCCAATAACCATGATATTTGTTTCATATTCTACAAGAAGCCAAAGATATGCGAGCATTTGAGGATTTAATGTACTTAATTGTACAAGTTTGGTTGGTGGCCATGGTTTTTGTGTAAATTTACTTGGCCCTCTTGAAGTTATGTCTTCTGTGAATGTAGCATTTACCCTAGACCCGTCAGGAAGCGATCCATCTAATAAGGGAGTAGCATATGAAATATAATGACCACATTTCTGTGCTAATCTTTCAACAAAAGTTGCTAGTCTGTCTGCATTGTCATAAATTATATTTGTTCTTAAATTCCTATATTTCCTATGAATAATGTAAATTGGAAAATTAACTCCATTGCATTCTATGTCTTCTATAAAGTAATCACAAAGAAAAGGTTCTATTTTTCCAAGACCTACAAAATCTCTGTATATGAAATACATAATTTTTTGGTATGAATTATTTGAGATTTCTATTTTTAATTCTCTTAATAGAACTCGAATATTTTTTTCAAGATATTTGATTACTGTATCTCCATCTTTTACAGCTAAAAAGCTTATATTTACTAATTGTTTTATGCCATCTTCAAGAAGATCAAGAACTCTTATCTCTTCTAGGTTTAGGCCTGGTTCTTCTACAAAATAAACTAATTCTTTATTGTTGAAATCCCAGAATAGATGAGCAAAAGCATAAGGCGCAATTAAAGGATATTTTAAATTAACTTGAGTTAGATCAACATCTGGAAATTGAGGAATTTTAGGTTTTAAATCTATTTTAAAGTCTTCTAATTCTTCCTTTACTACCACCTCATTTTTTGGCATTTTGTCAAATTAAATTTGAGTAGCTTTCCTTATATATTTTTCGGTATCTAGTACACATCAATTAGAATTACATTATTACCTTGATTTGTGATTATTAAGTTAGTTTTTCCTGATAAGAAATTAGTTCCTGCTGTTGATTGCAATGTTAGGATAGTATCATAGTCTAGTTTGTAACTGGTTATGTATTCTTTTTCTTGAGCAGCTTTTCTTGTTAGTATGGTTAAGCTACCTTCCTGAACTTCTATATCTGGCTGGGATAACAAAACTTTGGTTGTGAATTGCCAGGTTATTGTGTTGGCAGCTTCATCTATGGAAAAAGTGCCTTTAGTAATTTGAAGTTTTACAGGTCTTCTGGAACCTGGGCCTTCGCTATAAACAGTTCTAATATTTCTATCTAAGTCTAGCATTAATTCTTTTGTATTGATTGCTATGTTTTTGTCTCTGATTTTGTTGACAATTGGAATTCCAACAGAAAGAACTATTACTAAGATGATAATTCCAAGAGCCATATATAATACGGCTGATATCCATACGTCTCCTTTTTTCATATTAAAAAGAAAAAATAATTAGGTAAGTACTATTGATGTAATTGCTGATCTTTTCTCAGATTGTCCACAAGTAACATCACATGAATCTCCTTTATCTGTAGTATGCTTTATTTTTGGTATTACTGAAATTCCGCAGAATTTATCTGTTGGGCAATTGTCTTTTGCATCTTGTGCGTCTGCAAGCAATAGATCAGGTTCGAAATCTGTCGGATCAACTTGAAGGGTTAATGTTTCATATTGATTTAAAATACCTGTAGATTCTGCAGCAATAACAGTTCCATCAATCTTATGAATTCGTACTATGAACCCTTTGTCAATATTTTGTTTTCCATTACTTACTAACCCAATTTGAAGTTTTTCATCACCTGTATCAGGGATATTATCAAAAACAACTGTTGATATCCCTAAATCAACATCACTTGTACAAATTATTGTTGCTTCATTATCACAAGTTTGAGTTTTAATCTGACTAGAAAATAATTCAGAACCCCATCTTATAACTAAAGCAGCTAAAACAATTGTGAAACCAATTAAAAGAACAGTAGCGATTAAAGGACTTATACCTTTTTTACTTAACACCTATTGCACCTCCTTTCATATAATAAATATTTTGAAAAGCTAATATTTAAAGGTTTCTACTGTTAATATTTAAAATAAGAAAAGAAATTAAGTTATAGAATCAAAGGTTTTTCTTTTTTCTGATTGACCGCAT
>JAGVZD010000054.1 GCA_018302805.1 Candidatus Woesearchaeota archaeon
ATATGAAGAAGTTAAAAAAAGAGCGTATAATTTATACAATAGTCGGAATCATTTTCATATTAGGCCTCATTTTAATAATTCTATTCAACAATAAATTTCAGGAATTCCAACAGGATGGAAATGCATTGCTTTCTTTAGATAATTACACAAAAATAGATATAAATGTTCAGGATAATAACATAATTTTAAGCAGCAAATGCAAAGCTATCATAGTTACAATCCCTGAAGACCGAGCTTTGATACTTAAGAATGCAATAGAAAAACAAATAGAACCAAGACCCTCAATCTATGATTCTACAGTAGAAATCATGAACTACTTTGACCTTGAATTAACTTATGTAAAAATAGAAAGAATGGAGAATAACATTTATTATTCCAAAACTGTCTTTAGTAATTTAAACAAAATCCTTAACTTAGATATGAGACCAAGTGACGCCATGGTCTTAGCCTTAAAACTTGATAAGCCCACTTATATAAACACATTTCTCTTAGATAGCTTAGGTCAAAATATCTGTTAATTAGTAAATTTTATAAGTCAATAAATTTAGATAAATATATGCAAAAAAGAACTATATTCCTTATTTTTATTATTTTACTATTGATAATCAATTTTGTTCAAGCAAAATCCTATTATTTTCCCAATGCAAAAATAGATATTACAGTCAACCCAGATTCAAGTCTTACAGTCAATGAAACTTTAACTTTCAATTTTGATGGAACTTTTTCTTATGCATATAGAGATCTTTACTATGACAATGAAATTATTTCAGATATCAAAGTTTATGAAATAAAATATAACCAACTTCAACAAATCTATTTTAATCCAGAATCTCTATCAAACAATGTTTTAAGAATAAACTGGCAGTATAATGCATTTAATGAGCAAAAGCAATTTTTAATATCATATAAATTAAAAAATGCAATTAATCTCTACAATGATGTTGCAGAATTTTATTGGAAGATCTGGCCTGATGGCTGGAATGCCCAATTACAAGAACTTCAAGGCACTTTCACACTGCCATCAAAAGTGCAAAATCCAAAAGATGTATACACATATGGGCATCCAAAATTAGATGGAAAAATTGCCATACTTGAAAATCAAAAAATAATTTTTCAGGCATTTAATATCCCAAAAAAGCAGTGGGTTGAGCTCAGAGTTATTTTCCCTTCATCATTGATTAAAGATTCAACTTTTGCAAACAAAATAAATTCAAATGGCCTAGGAAAAATATTATCCGAAGAAAATAAATACACAAATTATGGTTACTTAACCACAACTAGATTCTTCCAGCTATTCTTATTCTTTTCTCCAACACTATCTTTGATAATGTAGTATTTTACTTTATATGGGGCCGAGAACCAAGTATTAAAGGTAAGTACAATGCAATATATGAAAGAGATATTCCTTACGATTATAGCCCAGCAATAGTAAGTTCCTTATTTCATCAGCACTTAAAAAAACCAAATGCAAGAGATTTCATAGCCACTATATTATATTTATGCACAAAAAATTATTTAAAAATGGAAGTTGTAAAAAAGAAAAAAATACTTGGTATTTTTGGAAAAGATATTGATTACAAAATAATCCTTAAAAACAAAGACACATCAAAATTATCAAAGCATGAATCACTGCTAATTGATATTCTAAAAAAATACATGAAAAATGATTCAATAACTTTTGATGAATTTAAGAAAAAAGCAATGCGAGAAAGGATAACTTTTCATAGTCTTTTTGATGACTGGCAGAAGCAAACAAAAGCAGATGCAGAAAAATTAGGTTTCTTCACAAAGAATAATGCCTCAACATATTTCACAATAATTTGTATAGCCTTAATTTTAGCTGCAGTAATCACAATGAATAATATTGTATTTGGTCCTTTTATTACAGCTGCCGTTATAGGTCTTTTAATGAATTATGCTTTTTTCAAGCATGCACTCCCGAGTAGAACTCTAGAAGGAGCTATACACTTCCAAAAATGGTACAATCTAAAGAAATACTTAAAAGACTTCAGTAGGCTAAAGGAACACCCACCAGAATCATTAGTAATATGGGAAAAATACTTAGTAATTGCTTTAACATTTGGTGTAGCTGATAAAGTCCAAAAAGCCATGAAGCTAATTATTCCAGAAAATATACAAAACTCCTCAATATTTATGGGCTCAGTAAACTACAATATAATGGGGACTGCTAATTTTGTTAGTACAATGAATTCATTTAGTAGTTCTTTTGCCTCTGCTTCTGGAACCTCAGGATCTGGTGGTTTTGGAGGAGGTGGTGGTGGCGGAGGTGGCGGAGGTGGCGGCGGAGGTGCTGGTTAAGTATCCTTTAAAATTTCTTTCAAGATACTATAAACATCTGGCATCTTCTCTGGATCTAAAATAAATTCATGAAGATTACTCTTAAATAAGTCTGTACATTCTCCCATAACATCATAATTAATTGCATAATCTAAGGTTACACTTTCATAATCAACAATACCATCACCTTCTACACCCTCAGTTGGACATCCTTTTGCACCAATAGTATAGGTTCTAATACTTTCAGGTACAGGTGCATTATTTAGTCTTTTTAAAAACACACTATCTTTTTCCATGTCATCACATTCTTTCTTGCTTCCCAAAAAATTGCATAAATCTCGAGTTCTACCAGTTACACCATGATTTGCTGTTCCTATCAATACTAATTTATCCACAGAATCCCCACCAAATAGTCTAATATATTCTCTTGACACCAAGCCACCCATAGAATGAGCCACTATATTGACTTTTTTTGCACCAGTTCTTGCTTTAACAATATCAATTATATCTTTTAATCTTAAGGCATAATTCTCAATTCTTTCACTTTTCTGAGTTGAAATTCTATAAGATCCAATATCATAATAATGTAAATAATAATAACTTGCTTGTATGCTAATTGGATTTCCACTTTTTCCATATTCCCCAGCAGGAATATTTTCTACATTCTGAAGATCTAATTGTCCAGCATTAATTATTCCTTCCTCTTGCAGTTTCTGTTGAATCTTAGAAAAGCTGTTGAGAGAAGTTTCTGGGCTTGTATTTTTATTAAGCGCATGTCCATGTACTAATAAAATAGGATAAAGCCTGGGGTCTTCTCTGCATATATTTGTGATGCAACAAGTCTTACAACTTCCAAATACACAACAAATTGGTTCTTTAAGTTTTATTATTTCTGGCAAATCTGATTTAAAGCTTTTATTAATAATAACATTGGCATATTTATGATCAAAATCAAATTCTTCAAATAAATCATTTACACTCAAATTATTAATAGTTAAATTATTTATTACTATATACTCTATTCTAAGATTATTTATTTGATTTTTTAAATAATTTGCATTATCTGTTGATTCTGTTGTGAAATCATTAGTAACCTGCATTAATTTCTCTTTAAATTCTAAAGTTATTGCTAAATTAACAGTATCATTGGTATCATTATAATAATTAATGATAGAATCTATCTCCTTAGATTGATTCAACAATGAATTAAGATCATAGAGTATAACATTGTAATCATCAATCATATTCAAATAATCAATAAATGTTTCATTCAGGTTTAAAATAATTTTGCCCAAATTATCAGATTTATTTATAATTTCCCGCAAATCAGAATATTTATTTGTATCCCACAAATAAATTAAAAATACACTTTCATTTAAATAATAAGATACACTTACATTAAGATTTTTATATTTATTTTCTATTAACTTGAATTCACCATATGCAAAACTGTCTTTGACATCTTCCTTATTTGTATCTAATGCATAACCAATTTTTCTACTTAACTCATCTGAATATCTAACTCTTATTAAATAATTATTTAGCTCCGAATTTATATCAAGAACTTTTTCTCTTTCTTCTTCACTGAGATCATAGCTCAAAGTTATAAATGAACTTTTAAATCTATTTTTTCGATCAGTGGCGCACAAAAATGAATTAATATTATGACAGCTTACCTGAAATGAATAAATATCTTGGCCAGATCCATAAAAACTTGGAGTAATATCATACCCTTCAATCACTTTACTCTTTGACTTCAATACTAAGGTCTGTTCATCAACAACTTTATTGCTTCCAATGTCAATTAATTTATAAGTACACTCAGATTTACAAAGAAAACTATTGTCATTCATAAATTCAAATGTAACATTGTTTGCCTGATCATAAGCACTAATGATGTTTTTATCTAGAGGTTTCAATTTTATCTGAAGCTCATCATTAATTAAAAAATTAACTCTTAACCCCAAGATAGCTATCATAACACTTATTACTAGTACTATTACCCCAATTAAAATTAAAATCCTAGTTCGAGATTTCCTAAAATACACAACCTCTATTTTTTTCTTACTGGCCATTAAATAACCCGAGTCATATTACTATTTATAATTTACCAAAAAATTACTTCTCAGTTTTAACAGAATAAGTTTTTCCATTAGTTTCTACTGTAACAGTACCATCTAAATCAGTTCTATAAATATCACTTTTACTTAGTCTATCAATTACTTGTTGTTTCGGATTATTATATTGGTTTTTCTCACTTACACTAATTACGGCAACTTCAGAACTTACCTTGGAAATAAATTCATTTCCAGTAGTCAAAAGACTTCCATGGTTTGATACTTTTAGGATTTCTGATTGCAAACCAGCTGGTAATTTTTTCTCACATTCTAAATCACAATCGCTTGTCAAAAGAAAATCAATATCATCATAACTTAACTTCATAACAATAGCATTAGTATTATCTGCTTCAAGTCTATTATTTGAACTCATGAACTCTATTTTAATATCTCCTAACTGAATTAACTGTCCTTTTTTAGCCACATCATAAACAGTGCCACCTCTATATCTATCATAATCATCATATTCTTCTGTATTTGGACTTCTCCCATTATCCATCACTTTCTTGACACTAAATGCTTGCATAACTCTATCACAGCCCCCAAGGTGTTCTCTTGTTGGTACACTAACTATAAGTAGATCAATTTCTTTAATATCATGATTCCTTAGATAATTATAAATGCTCTCATCAGTTCTTCCACAATCCACTAAAATGACATTTTCTTTTTCTTGGAACAATACAGCATCCCCATAGCCAACATCAATGAAATCAACCTTTAATTTAGCTTCAGGAGCCTTTGGTACTGGTTTTGGAGCAGGTTTAGGTACTTCTATTGGTTTTAGCTCCTCCTTAACAATTTCCTTTTCTGGAGCAGGTTTATTAACTTCATCTATTTCCTGAACCGCCCTACCAGTATTAGAATTACACCCACCAATAAATAAAAGAACTACACTTAATATTATTAATAACTGAATTTTTTGCCCCATTTCAAATTTAGTATATCACTTAATATTTTTAAACATTTCTATTCTATTAATTTATAGAAAAATTTCATCAAAATGCCAATAGACAAATATCTTGAAAAATTAGAAGGAGCAAGAGCCTCAAATAAGAAATTTAATCCTTTACCTACTTTTTCTATTGAAAATACTAAATCTTATATCATTTTAGAAGGTAGATCAGACGGTTCATATTCTTATCCAGATTTATTAGTTGCCACAGATAGATCTCATTGCTATAAAGATTGGTATGAAGCTCATGAGTCTCTACATAAAGAAAATTCATTTATGCTTAATTTATGGCAATTTGTTGATTATTTGAGGTTATTAAGAACAGGAAAGGTATTTAATGCTAATGGGAATTATCTAGATTCAAGAAAATTAGAAGTAATATTAAATGTTCTTTTAAAAATTAGAAATCCTTATAGAGCAGAATGGTTAGATGCATATTTTAAAGTTGATCCGACTAATAATTCTCTTACTATAAATTATGATCATAGAACTGTAAACGGAAAATTAGTACCAATACATAAAAAAGAAATAATAAAATTTTCAGTTGAAACTGAGGGAATAGACTTAGATAGCTGGCTTTCCAGCAGCATAAACATACATGGACTTCCATACTTTAGTGCAATAAAGGGAAGTACCTATTATTACCCTCCAACAAGAGATAAGGATTCTGTAGCAAGATTCTTTGCAAATTGTATAGATTCTGGATTGCATTGCAGTATTCAACCATTCAATTTTGATGATTTCATTGAAGTTCGTGCAGCTAAATTAAAATAAAGAAGAAAATTATTATATGCCAATAGACGATTATTTGGAAAAATTAACTATTGAACCAGTTAAACATAAGAAAACATATAAAATACATCCTTTCATCGGGAATCCAAATGACTATATTATTCTTCCAGAAACAAAAGATCGTCCAGATATTCTTGTAAAAAGATCCACCATCCATTATCCCGGATTAATTTCATCACAAATTCTTGATAAGCATTTAGAAAATACAAATATATTCTTACTTCCACTTTCTTATTTTGTAGAGCTATTAGATTATTTATTTTGTAGTTCAAAATTCTATAATGCAGAAGGTATCCAAATACCTAGTTACGAAAATGTACTTGGTAATTTTATTAAACAAATTTATGATGATTATGAATTTCTAGGTAATACATTTTCCCTTCAAGGGGGTTTTAATATGTGGTGGGAAAATACATATACTAAAATTATTGATGGGAAGTTAAAAAAAGTTAGTGAAGAACTGGATTTAGATGCACTTTTTGAAGATAGATCAATAAGCATCACATCATGGATAAAAGATCCAACACCTCAAGGATTTCCAAGAAAAAACTGTCTTTATGGACTTAATGACTACGAAAAACCAGAGAGTGGATCTAATTATGTTATTGATTTTTCAGGAGATAAATTTGGCATTAAAAACAGAAATATGATTATTGATCTTGATATCGTTTTTAGACCAGCTTTAATTTTATAAGAAACTAGCGCGTCTTCTTAGATATTAAATTTGAGGGACATCCATAATTATATGCACAATTCCAGCACTTACCGCTATTCTCATGATTCCTATTTGGAATTTCTGTCACATTTCTAATCTCATATAGTGTTTTCAATAATTCATTCTTTAGTTCATTTGTGAATGGTATATTATATTTTACTCCATTATAGTCTAAAATCCCATACTCAACTTTCTGTTTGTAACATTCTTCAACAAGTAAACAATAACTAGCTAATTGTAATACATGCCCATCTTTAATTTTATTATTTGGACTGGTTTTAAATTCAACTGGAATAATTTTACCGTCAACATTCAACAAGTAATCAGGTTTTCCAGCCAACTTATATCTATCCGAGACTAAAGCTTTACTGGGTTTATTCAAATCCACTCTAAAAATGTTTCCACTTGGAATGTGTGCTTTGTCTTTAATTTTTTTTTCTATTTTCCTAAGTAATAAAAACACTAAAAGTGATATTGCAAAAATCCCAATTATAATAACAAAAATAAGATCCATATTATCAAAACTATAAACGAAACTATACTAATGATTAAGAATAAATTAGATGCTTTTTTAAAGTTTTTATATAAATCAATACTTTTTCCTAACTCTATGTGCTTTTCAATTCCTTGGTTCTTCTCTTTAGTCTCAAGTTCAATACCTACTTTATTCCAATACCAGGCTAATGAGCAAAAATTATATTGACTTATTTCGGAACTTCTGATATACCCTCTTTTTTGTAACATTACAATATTAAGTAATTCTAATTTTTAATGATTTACTTATTAACAAATCACAATTTTAAAGATTATATCCCAACATGATATTTTCTTTTTTTCATAAGTTCTTTCTGTTCTGCTCTTTCATCAAGCTTCTTCCACACTTCAACCTTATGATGAATAATATTCTTTATTTTCTCCCAGAGAACATCTTCAAAATCTTCATGCTGTAGCATTTCTGGATAAATCGAAATGAAATTAATCTTTTCTTTGTGAAAGATAGCTTGTTTATATTTCATAGATTTTACATAAGAAAATTTTTCTACCATTCCAAAATATTCTATTACTATATTAAAATCATTAAGATAGAAATCTGGGTACCATATTGAAACTTTATCATCATGCCTTATGATTATTGGTTTCTGATAATCAAAATCTAATCCTTTTTTCTTTAAAAAATCTGCAACCTTTTTTTCACCAGCACTTTCGAACCTTTGAGGCATAAAATCAATTTAAATAGTCTATATTTAAAGTTATCGTGTTTCAATACAATAGTAATATATTTAAATTGAGATTATATAAATAAATTGATGAAAAAAACAACCAAAAAGATGTTGTTAATATTAATAATGCTTATAATTATTTTAATCATATGGCTCATTTGGCATTTTAGAGACGCCAGTAAGATTACATATCAATAATCATTTGCTTAACTTATTCTCTGTTTTAAATTCTTATAAGTACTTATCAATTAATTCATTACTATTAAGGTAATATAAATATTTTAATAATATTAAATTCACAAAATACTCAATGGTAGATCAGAATTCAAGTGATTGGTGGAATTCACCATTAACTCCAAAGAAATTATTAATTATTCTTTTATGGATAGCTGTTGTTTATATGTTATTAACTCTTATCCTAACATTTGCAGTTACAAAACTCTGATTGGTCCAATATCTGTGGCAAAAAACCTATTGACTACATAGATTTATTTTATGCATTTATTTTAATTGATGTACTAATGATAATCATAGGATTATTTTAGATGTTCTTCCAGAAGTAAATTATTTCCTTAATTTGTTCTTCCTTTCATATTCATCAAGATATTTATCCACCCATTCATTTGTTGCAGTATAAGTCCTATGCTCTCCAAACTTTTTCCTATAATTTAATCCAAAGATCAAACCCAC
>JAGVZD010000028.1 GCA_018302805.1 Candidatus Woesearchaeota archaeon
TAATAAGACTTCATATACCAGTTGTGGATGGGATTCCTGATCCATATGAATATCCAATAAGAGAAACCACTTGGGGTAATGTTAAAGATCAGTATAGATTTAAATAAACTTTATTTAAGATAATTTCTTATTTTTTCTTTGTGATAGCTCATTGCTAATAAAAAAACTATGACTACATTGAACTAATCGAAAGACTTTTATATTGAATATCTTAACTGTTAACAAAAGAGGATATAATGAAAAAGATACTTTGGGTTTTGGTTCTAATTTTAATGATTTATAGTGTTGATGCTGCAACATATTATGTTTCTTCTAGTACTGGAAATGATAATAACCCAGGAACAATAGCACAGCCTTGGCAAACTTTAAACAAAGTGAATACAATGGCTTTTAACCCGGGGGATACTATATTATTTAAGAGAAATGATGTATGGAATGGAGAATTGAGACCGAGTACAGCTGGAACTGCTGTAAATTTTATTTCTTATAGCGCTTATTCTACTGGAACTAATCCAATTATTCATGCAACTTCTAATTATGCTCTGAATGGAAATAAAAATTATATAAGATATAGTGATTTAATTTTGGAAAATGCTATTAATGCCGGATTTGTTACTTATTCTAATAATCAGGAATTAAATAATATTGTTAGCAGAAATAATAATGGAAATGGATATCTAGTAAGGGGTAATAATAATGTTTTTACTAATTCTAGAGCTGAGAATAATCAACAGTATGGATTCTTGGGAGATGATAATGGTGGAACTCCCTCTATTGGTTATACTTTGAATAATTTTGTTGCGACATATAACAAAGAAGAAGGTATTCAATTTAGAATTGCTAATAATATTGTTGTAAATAATGGGGAATCTTCTTATAATGGAGAATATCCAATTATTGAAGGAAATGGATTGAGCTTTACTATTGTTAATACTGCCACAATTAATAACTTTCACAGTCATCATAATTGGGGGAATGGATTATTAGTGATTGATGGGAGCTCTAATGTGAATATTTTGGGTGGGGAATATAATCATAATATTAGGGGATTTATAGACTATCCTGCTTCTTGCATTAGACTTGATACAAACACTGCTAATTCTAGAGTAATGTATGTTAAAAGTCATGATTGTGAAAGTGCTGGTTTTGTGTTAGAAGATGGTGCCAATAATAACTTAATTGCTTATAATTTGTTCTATAAAAATGCAAGGGGAGGAAGTTTCAGTAGTGTTCCTGGTCTAAACAATAAGATCTATAATAATGTATTTTATAATAATGTAGGAAGTGACAGTGGTGGATTAGCAATAAGAAGTTCTGTTCCAGTTACAGTTAAGAATAATATTTTCCTTTCTAATAATAAGGGAATGTTCTTTGACCAAGGTGGAAATATATTAACTCATACTATGGATTATAACTTGTATTTTGGAAATACAATAGATATTAGGTATGGGAGTACTAGTTATAGTTCAAATCAAGTTCAAAATGGGCAATATTATCAAGCAACTGGATATGAACAGCATGGAGTAGGATTAAATCCTTACTTTGTTAATCCTAGTTCTTCTGATTTTCATTTACAAAGTAATAGTAATGCTATTGATAAAGGTACTAATGTGGGATTAATTAGAGATTTTGATGGGATTAGTGTTCCTCAAGGGAGAGCAGTTGATATTGGAGCCTTTGAATTTATTCAAACAACCCCACAGCAATGTAGTGACGGGACTTTATATGGGCAATGCAGTGTTAATCAACCATTATTTTGTAATAATGGGCAATTAGTTAATAACTGCCAACAATGTGGATGCCCACAAGGATTATCTTGTCAATCAGATGGAAGTTGTCGGGCAGCTAATCAACCGCCTATAGCCACTATAACACAGCCTACTCAAACAACTTTTGTAGTTAATACACCAATAAACTACGCAGGTACTGGAAGTGATCCTGAAGATGGGTCATTACCTGGATCAAGTCTATGCTGGAGCTATGATATTACTGGGGATAGCTTAGGGTATATTAATTTAGGATGTGGCTCAGGTGGTACATTCACACCAGGAACTTTAGTAAACAATTTGCCAACAATTTATACTTTAAAATTAGTTACAACTGATAGCCAAGGATTGAGCACTTCTACTACAAGGGATTTAACAATAAACCCCGAAACTCCGACACAATGCAGTGACAGTGACGGTGGACTAAATTACCAAATTAAAGGGACTACCAATGATGGTATTTTAAGTTCTACTGACAGATGTTCAGATAGATATGTGCTAATAGAATATTATTGCCTGAACAATAGAGTAAATAGTGTTAGCAAAGATTGCAGGGATTTCAATGTCAGATGTAAAAGGTCTAGGTGTGGGAGTCGAAGTTTTTTTAGTAATATTGGCAATCTGTTTCGGAGTTCCGGAAGTGAATCACAAGTCGAGTCAAATTTTATAACAATAGTAATTTTACTGATTTCACTAATAGCTTTATTATTCTTGTCTAATAATGTTATGAACAAAAGAGTTAAAAAGAGAAAACTAAGATAGGATATCCTGATTTGGAAAACCTTATAAATGAAAACTAATTGTAGTTTTTCATGAAACACAGACCTAATGACGAAAGAATTGGATTAAGAGGGCAGGCATTTGATTATGCAATGGTTTTTTTAGTGATAATATATATTGTTGGTTTTTTTATGCTCTAGATGTTATTGGAAAAAAATAATCTAGAAGAGGAGATTATTAATTATTTATTAAATTCGCCTACAGACTGGGCAAGAGTGGTTGAAAGCTATAAGAATGTCTATGGTGATCAAAAGGTCGACGAACACTTTGCTGGGTTATTAGCTGAGGTTAATTTAAGACTGAAATTAGAAGATTTATCCACTAGATATAGTGAAAGACTTATGCTTGATCCAATTAAGCATGAGGCAGAAACTGATAATTATTTATTTTTAAATATTAATAATAAATTTTTTATAGAAGATAAGAGGAATAATAAAACGCATTCTGAATTAGATGAATTTGCAATAATTGATGGATTGCCCGTATTATTTGAAGTTAAGACTGGATCCTATAAAGACGGAAGTAGAGTTCTTGAAAAAAATAATCACAGAAAAATCCAGTATGCAATGAGATTAGATCGAGTTGAATATCTAATTAGACCTTTGGAAGAGTATTTTGGAAGTAAATGTGGATATGTTTTGCTAATACCACAAGATTATATATATCCATACTCATCTCTGCAAAGAGAATTAATAGCCAATAATGGTATAATAAGTAGTTTGGGTTTTAAAAGAAAGGAATTTAGATATAATATTATACCAGAGTTAATAAGAGATTTTAATTTCATTCAAGATTAATTTATTTTCTAGTTGCTATTTCAATCACATCTAAATTACCTAATTTATGATCTTTACCTATGACAATTCTCTTCTTGACATCAAATGCTTTTATGAAATTATTTCCTATATCGGTGTGAATTCTAAAGGCAAAATCCAATGCTGTTGATCCAGAAGGAATTAAAAAGCAATCTGGAATTATTCTACCATCCTTATCTTTTAAGTTATTCATTCCTCCAGGGAATACCGCAATATAATTTAATAAATCAAAAACTGCTGCATTCAGTAGATCTTGAACTCCAGTGCTATTATAATTTGTCAAAACTTCTTCTTGAATAAATTCTAAAGCAGCCTTTTGTTTTTCATTTAACTCCTTACTAATAATTTCAAAGTTATTTTCTCCAGGGATATATTTAATTAAATCCTTTTTTAGACACTCTCTTAATGCCAACTCTGAATCTGCTGAGCAAGGAATTATTTTGTATTTTAGAAATTCTTTTTTTATTCTCTCTAAGTTTTTTTCAGAACCTTTAATATCAATTTTATTTGCTGCAATAATAATTGGTTTACTTTTATGTCTAAGTTCTGTTGCAAGGTTCATCAATTCTTGATCTGACCAAGATTCTGGTGTTTCAACATTCAATTTTAAGGATTTTATTGAATTTTCAACATATTCTTCAGTAACTTTTAATCCAGATAATTGCTTATGAAGTGCTTTTATTATAGAGGCTTTTTCTTGTTTTACTTGCCTTGCAAATTTATCCCAACCTTTCCTAAGAATTTGATAATACCACATATTTAATTCAAAATCAAGAAATTCTATATCTTCTGAAGGATTGTATGAGAATGGTTCAACTTTTTCTCCTGCCTCATTTACACTACCTGAAATATCAATAACTTGGATTAAGGCATCGGCTTCTCTTAAATCATTTAAAAATTCATTTCCAAGACCTTTGCCAGCGTATGATCCACGAATTAATCCAGCTACATCTATTAATTCTATTGGGACAAATCTTTTGTGATTTATACAGGATCCAAATCTAGGATTACATTGAACATTAAAGAATGAATCAGCACAATCCACTTTCACATATGCTATTCCAGTATTTGCTTTAATTGTGACAAATGGTCTATCAGCTATTTCAACATCAGCTAAAGTTGCTGATTTAAAAAAAGTACTTTTTCCCCTATTTGGCGCTCCGACAATGCCAATTTTCATAAATATCAGATTCTGACATAGATTATAAATTTAATTATTCATAAAAATATTCTTAGAAAATTATTTATATTAGTTAAATACATAATTATATTATCAAAAAAAGAGTTAATAGAAGGAATAAATTTCTTGAAGGAGATAAAAAATTAAATTTTATAGCAAGTACTGTTTTAATTTTATTTGTTGTTACAATACTTTTATCTTATTTTTCTGATTATCAAAAAGATACAAAGAAGAGCCCTAGCCAGGAAAAAGAACAAGTTACAGAAAAAATATCTTCTATTCCAGATGACATAGCTATTGCTTATCAATCAAAATATAATTCAGTACCAACATTGCTTAATACATATGCACTTAATGAATTAGGTGCGTCTATAAATGGGAACACAATTGCATTGCCTTTTACAGAAGACCTAGATAAAAAATTAATTACCCAGGAGGGGTATATTGTTGAGTTAGAAGATACACCTGTCTCAAAGAAATTTATTGAACTAAGGGATCAGGGTTTTAAGGCAGATGATTTAGTACAAGAATTGACATCTTATGAAAACGATCTGTTGCAAGAAATACAAATTGCAAAAGAAGAAATATTAGTAATCAATGCTAATATTGAATTTCGAAGTGAATTTACAAAGTCAGTTAACGGTTTTTCTATTAATGGTAAAGAAATAAATATTAATGAAATTGAAAAGATACCTGGAGTTAAAAAAGTCCATCCAAATTATATTGCTAAATTGGTTTTAATGGATAGTGTCCCTATAATTAGAGGTCCAGAAACATGGCAACTTACAAATGCAAGCGGATCTGGATTAAGAGGCCAAGGGATAAGAATTGCTGTGATCGATACTGGTGTGGATTATACTCATTCAGATCTCGGAGGTTGTTTTGGTCCTGGATGTAAAATTGAAAATGGATATGACTTCTATAATGATGATAATGATCCCATGGATGACCATGGTCATGGGACCCATGTTACTGCAACAATAGCGGGAGATGGCATTTTGAGAGGTATTGCTCCAAGAGCTAAAATATATGCATATAAGGTTTGTAGTGACGGGGGAGGTTGTCCTTATGATTATATTATTGATGCCATTGAGTCATCTATAGATCCTAATAATAATAATAATTTTAATGATCACGTTGATGTTATGAGTATTAGTTTAGGTGGACCAGGGAATCCGGATGATCTTTTAAGTCAATCTGTTGATAATGCTGTTGATGTGGGCATAGTTGCAGTTGTTGCTGCAGGAAATAGTGGACCTGCTGGAAATTATAATTGTAGGCACGGCGGTGATGGAAGTTCTAATTCAATTTGCAGTCCGGGGACCTCAAGAAAAGCTATAACTATAGGTGCTTCATGTAAACCATTTGATGTTGGATTTAATTTTTATTGCGATGAAGATATAGCGGGTTTCAGTTCAAGGGGACCTGTTATTTGGCAAGGAGAGACTTTGTCAAAGCCAGATGTTGTTGCACCTGGTGTAGAAATCTGTGCTGCTCAATGGGAAGATGCTTGGCAATATGATGAGTGTTTAGATGATGAAGAACATACGGCAATTTCAGGCACTTCCATGGCTACTCCCCATGTTGCAGGTGTGGCAGCTTTAGTTAAACAAGCACATCCTGACTGGACACCTAATCAAGTTAAGGAATCTCTTAAATCTACTGCCGAGGATTTAGGATATGATGAAGCAATGCAAGGACAAGGTTTAGTTGTGGCAAATGATGCTGTAGCAATACCAACATTTGCAGAGATTACTCCACTATATTGGGATTTTTATGATACCCCTACTGAGAGATATTGGGACAGAAGTTTTCAATTCCGTTTAAGAAATAGAGGACCAAATACACAGGTTTTTAATATTGGAACAGAATTTGAACAGATTGGAATAACTTCCCAAGTACAACCTGTAACAATAACATTAAATGGTTTTCAAGAAGGTACATTTTTGTTCTCAGTGAGGATAGACCATGATTTAGTTCCAAGTAATGCCTATTATTATGGAGATATCGTAGTTAGTAATCCTAATAACAATTTAATAAAAGCTCCTATTGGTATAAAAGTTGATCCCAGTATTATCTCAGATCCTGTTAATATAGACCTTGGTATTGATACCCCTAGTCTACCTACATGGAGCTCATCTAGATCTTTTAGTATTCAAAATTTAAGAACTGACCGAACTATAAATCTTAATTTGGATATAGAATGCTGTTCTAGGAAGGATATTTATGGTGAATATATAGAAACGATTAATTTCAATCAAGTAAACTTAGGTAGCAACCAGATGCAAATAGGGCCTGGTTCAAGCTCTCAAAATTCTTTAAATTTACAAGTTGATAATTCTGATTTATCAAATGGGATATATGAAGGTAAAATCATTGTAAGTTCAGCTATACACAATCTTGAGATACCATTTACTTTTGTAAAGTTTTATTTAGCTGATACAACTTTTCCTATAGAACCTGTATGGGTTTGGGTTAGTGATGGATCTTCTTTAACTAATTTCTATTCGGATCCTGGATCTTCTAATTTAAAGATTTATTTAGATCAACCAGGAGTCTATGATATATATGGATACGAGTCCTTTGGGAAATTATATGGTGTTGAGAACGTAAATGTTAATAGTATTTCAGCTATAACAGTTCCAGGTGTAAACAACAGATATAGTACTGAATTTACAGATGAACAAAATAGAGCAATGCAATCCTATGGAATTGACTGTGTGGGAGATTCAATTATTATTAATAAATTTGTATGTCCTTTAAATGGTTTATTATATCAGGCTGGAAATCTAAATGAAATGAATTATGGACATGCATTTATTGTTTTACCTCAGAATAATCCTGATAGAGAAGTTTATTATTTCAATGCAAATGTGACAGGTTTGACTGACTCCTTAATGTTTAATAATAGACCTGGAGATCTTAGAGTTGTAAATTTTAAATTAATTTCTGAAACTGAGAATTTTAGACCTGCATTTAAAGCAACAAATTTAGTACCTCCAGGAGGAATTGGTTCAGTGACTTGGTTTCCAGATGAGTACCAGAATGAAGATAATTTTAGAATATACTTACAGAAACATCAAGCTTCAATGTTTCATTATTCACAAACAATTTATTCAGAAGATCTTGATTGGCAACAGGAAACTGCTTTGTTATCTAATGAAAATCAAAAAGTGAACTTTAAAAGAATTAATTATAATAGAGATGGATTTGTTACCTTATTGTCAGAAGATGTGTCAAAAAGTACTTTAGGATTGGGTCCTGACTTTTGGTTTGGGCAGGTATCTTATATGAGCCCATATTATCTTGATTTTCATGGACCTTCTTATGAACTATTATATTATTTAAATCAAGATCTTTCTACCGGAAGAATTGATA
>JAGVZD010000045.1 GCA_018302805.1 Candidatus Woesearchaeota archaeon
TAATAAAAAAATAGTTAGGAAATTATATAAATACTACAAATCCAAATAGGTTTATGAAAGTTGACTTACACACACATACCTATTATTCAGATGGTTCACATAGTCCAAAAGAAGTAGTGGACTTGGCTCTAGGGAGAAATGTAGAAATTTTAGCAATAACAGATCATGATGTTATTTTAGGTGTCCATGAAGCATTAAAAGCAGCAGAAGGGAAAAACATCAAGGTTATTCCTGGAATTGAAGTCTCTTCAAGTGTTCAAGATAAGAAAGAAACGGTGCATCTAGTTGGATTATTTGTAAATATAAATTCTCCCAGATTAAAAAAATTGAGTAACGATATAATTAAACTCAAAAAATATAAGACAAAGAAAAGATTGGAATCTGTTAATAAATACTTTGGGAGTAATATAACTGAAGGAGATTTAAGTCAAAAAACTAAAGGAACTCCAGGTTTACCTCACATTGGAATGGTTCTATTAGAAAGAGGATATGTTGGGACCATCAAAGAAGGAATAAGATCAATGACTAATGGAGGACCCTGCTACATTAAATTTGCAGGTAGAGTAGTACCTTCTAAAGAAGCAATTAAAATTATACACGGAGCGGGAGGTATTGCCATTTTAGCTCACCTATCAGCATACAAAAATGAAAATAAGTTTATTACCTTTGAAGAACAAGAGAAGTTGATTAAAGAACTTATTGGTTATGGTTTAGATGGTCTTGAGATTTACATTCCTGATACAAAGAAAGATGAAATAAAATTTGGTGAGGAGATGGCTAGAAAATACAATTTAAAACTTTCTGGAGGAAGTGATTTTCATAACGAGAAATTTATTCCACAGAATAAATTGGGTTTTTTAAATATCGAAAAAAATAAATTATCTGTTCTCAAGGACAGGATTAAAATAATGTAATTCCAATCTTTTTAAAATACCATGTTCTGATATCTCCTCGATGTTCCGTCTTGTCCTTGCTAAATATTTTTCAACTCTATCTTTTCTTATAATCCTATATTCTGGATTATACAACCTATCAAGACACCAGATCAAACTAGGGATTCTTCCGTATTCAAGGTATGTATCAACCCTTTGTTCAAGAGTAGTGTCCGCTTCTGTCCCATAACTATTAATAAAAATCATCTTTAATTCAGGAGAAAGCTCCATTCCATTTACAAATAAAGATAAATCAAAAGCAGGATCACACACATTTGCATATTCCCAATCTATAACTTTAATTGCTCCTTGTGGGGGGACTATGATATTATCTGGTTTAAAATCTTTATGACAAAATTTTAAGTTATTTCCTAAAAAATATTTCTTCCTGTCTTCAATCCTGTCATTGCTCCTTCTTACGACTTTCTTTAAGGTTTCTATAACTTCTCTAGGGATTTCTAAGTCAGATATTTCCCACAGACGTAGATCGACATATTTCATAATTTCTGATAAGAAATCTAAATCAGACAGGTATATTTCAGGATTCGTTACTGCCATAACTTCTAAACTATGTATCTTTTTGATTAAAGAACCAACTTCTGATATTCTATGTAAATACTCTATTGAAAA
Source organism: Candidatus Woesearchaeota archaeon (assembly GCA_018302805.1). Lineage (GTDB taxonomy): Archaea > Nanobdellota > Nanobdellia > SCGC-AAA011-G17 > JAGVZF01 > JAGVZF01. The sequence continues at coordinate 1,563 of JAGVZD010000045.1, forward strand.
AGTTTCACCTTCAAAATATTCAATTGCTTCTATAGGTTGACCCAATGAAATTTCGTCATAATTATGTGGAAAGGGAGCAATACCAACACCAATATCTAATAACATCACCAAAACTTCATATTCTCTCTTCAGATTATTCCTTCTCATAATGGGATTCTTTGTTTTTACTGTAATTTTTTTACTACCTGTTGCAAATATATAAAGAATGTTAGATTCTCCACTTCTAAATTCAACTAAATTTGGATCTACAAAACCTAATCTTTCAACATATTTACTTACTTTATCAATCTCCATTTTTCCTTAAAATATAAAGTTTATTCACCCCAATCCTTCCAATAGAAGGAAGTTTTGAAAACAATTTATTGGCTCTTGAATCTGACATTACATATCCTCCAATAAATTCTAAGAGTCTTGGATAGACTATTCTTGAAAGAAAATAATAAGTGCTAGAAAAGTCATCCTTATCTTCCGTAGTAAAATCTCTGGCAACCAATCTTAAAATCTCCTTTTCTTTCAATAGATTTCCGTGGTAAGGAAGATTGACTTCCTCAAGACCTACTTTGCTTCTAATTCTATTAATGTTGTCATAGCCTTCTTCTAAAAGATCAGAAAGCAAAAACAATCCCCTTCTTTTCAGAATTCTATGTATTTCCTGAATTGCTTTTTCTTGCTTCTGTTGACTTGGTAAATTACTTAGGGATCTTTTAGCATAAATCAGATTAAATGAAGAATCTCCAAAAGGTAACTTAGACATGTCTGAAACTAAAAATTCAAAATTTTCTAAGCCCTGTTCAGCTGTCATCCGTCTTGCACTTGATATTAATTTCATATTATTATCTATTCCAATTACTCTATTACCAGACCCTAGATTTATTGCTATTGTGCTGTATCCATTTGCGCATCCAACATCCAGTATATTCAATTTAGATCCTTCGTTAAATATTATTCTTCTAAGTATTCTATTCTCTTTTCTACTTAAATGTATGTCAGGCATAGATAATTCTTCTTTATCAGATAATAGTATAGCTCTTTTTTCCCAGAATAACCTATTAATAGTAGAACAGGAATCCTCTAAGAATAATCCTGGGTCTTTTGATATTACTCTGGCATACTTTACTACCATTTGAAATTCCTGTTCTGAAACATTGGTCAAATTGCCTAGTCCACAATAAGGATAGGAAATAACTAAAGAAGAATATGGTCCAGAATATTTATCTGAAAAATCAATAAAGATTGGTTTACCAGTTACTAGTTGTTCTATGAAATTGTCAAAGTTGCCAAAATGAGCAATTATCTGTTCTGAGGCAAATCCCCCTACTTTTCCGCCATACAATCCTACATTTTTAAGAAAAATTTTAGTTAATAGAACCTCATCTATTTTTTCTACAGTCAATCTTTCTGCAACAAAATTAGGATGTTTTGTTAAATCAGCACCTAAATCTTCATATGGAGAAAGTTTACCATCTACACAACCTATACTAACTTCATATCCCTTGTATCTTGCATCAAATTTATCACCTACAATCCTACATTTATCTGCAAATACAATTCCTTCAAGTCCCTCAACTCTCTCAATACTACTTCTAAATTCTCTGCTAGAAAAAGGGTCAAGTATTACAACACCATCTATGTCCTTTTTCCATTTAACACAGCTACCAGTAGCACAAGAACCTATAAACTTTAATTCATTAAATTCTGCACAATTAATAAATGAATCAGTAATCTTCTCTCTTAGTTCATCTTTTGTATTTTCTAATTCTATAAAATTTCGTTTGGAATATCTTACCCTTTTTACTATCTCCTTATAAATAATATTCTTGGATTCCATTTTTTTTAATATTTGAATTTCACCCAAGAGTCAAATCTTCGCAAAACTTTTCCAGATCTTAATATTTCTAAGGCTCTCTCAAACCCATCAGTAATTGATTCAGCTTTTCCTGTTAAATATAATCCTGCACCAGAGTTAAGGGCAATAAATTCACTTTTTGAAGATTTTCTACCTGCATAGATTTCTCTTATTATTCCAGCCGCTTCTTTGGGACTTTCAGGTGACTCAATATCTCGATAATCCTTACAAGATAGATCAATCTTCAAAGGATCAAAAATATATTCCGTTCTAATACCTCCTTTTCTCTCTATTATTTTTGATGGTGTCAAAGGAGAAATTTCATCTATATCTTGATTGAAAGTAAGCATATAATTATCACAAACCCTTGCAAGAATAGATTCAACTGTTTCAAGATGTTTTTCATTTGAACATCCCATCATTTTATAAGTCAAATGTAAAGGATGGCATAGCGGAGCAATATAATGGAGAGGACTTCTAAACCCAGAACGTTCTTCAATTACTATCAAATTTGCAAAATCATAATATCCCATACCTATCTGTTTAACAGATTCAACCACTTTATCTATTGGAAGAAAGGGATTTAACCCTAGTGCTTGTAGTATATCTCTACTCCCACATTTACTAGTAATTCCTTTATATCCTATTTTTAGGACATTAATTCCTGCTTCTGCCAAGATTGGCATAGAAGTGGTTCCAACATTGATTGTTTTAACTTTGTCGCCTCCAGTCCCAGCATTGCAAAGTATACCTTCAAGGTCAGAACTCTGAGGCAATCTCAAAGCACGTACAAAGTTTGCCGCTTCATCAAAATCTATTCCATTGATTCTGTTTCTTGTTTCCATGGCCGCAAGAATAGAAACAAACTGAAGGCTGTTGATATTACCTGCCCTAATAGAGATCACTAAATTGTTTAATTCTGAATAATTTAAGTATTTTCCATCCATTATTTTCTCTATAGTTTTTTCAATCATGTTATATGTTAACTTATAAGTAGTAAAATATTTAAATACTACTATTCTATAGGTTTCATAGAACATGGACTCATTACTGTTTGATTTTTGGGGCACTCTAGCCTACTTAGAATATGGAAGAGATTTCATAGCTGAAATAGCCTCTTCATTAGATATAACTGAATCCGAATATAAAGAATTTGTTGTTGAAAAATGGCATAAAGAAGATTTATCACCAGAAGAATTTGCTATTAAATTATCTGACCATTTCGGTAAAAGTCCGGCCAAAAATCTTGTTACTTTGCTATCTATACCCATCGAAAGAATAAAACTATACACAGATGTGATTCCGAACTTAAATAGATTAGTCAAAGAATACAAATTAGCTTTAGTATCGGATACCACAAATATTGGAAAAGAATGTGTATGTCACACAGAAATGGAAAAATATTTTGAGAATATATTTTTCTCCTGTGACTATGGCATAACTAAAAGAGAAGGACTATATGAAGTAGCAATCAGGAAACTCGAAATTGAACCCTGGGCATGTACCATTATAGGAAACAGTGTGAACTCGGATTATGCAATAGCTAAAAAAATCGGAGCTCGAGGTATCTTAATAGACAGAAAGAATCAACACAAAGGAGTTAGAAAGATAATCACGTTATGGGAATTAAAATGAAAGTTGCTATAGGACCAATAGAAGGGCATTATGGTGGGGCTGCACAGCACATTCTAAACATAATTAGGTATTCAGATCATAATTTTGAAACAATTGAAGTTCCTAATTCATTAAAAACATGGGGTAGATTTTTTAGAAGGTATATTTTACCATTTCAAAGAAGATTACCTCATGAGATTGAACATAATGCAATGAGATTTGATATGTATGGCCTACAGAAATTATTGGATGCCCAGGGTTTTTATTTATCAAGATTCAAATTACCTGGTTTTGATGTTGTGCATCTTCATGGATACCCTTATTGGGAAACTATTTATGAAACCAATAGTCCAAATTTAATATACACAATTCATAATCTTTATAACAAAGGGGATTTTCCTTCTAACTGGTCAAGAACAGTTGAAAGTTTAACATCAAAATTAGTTGGCACTTGTAGGAGAGCAAATACGGTCATTTCAGTTTCGAAATGGTTACAAAAAGATCTCAAATTAAAACACCGAATTGATTCTGTTTATATTCCTAATGGAGTTAGTTTAGAAGAATTTGAAGAAGCTAATGGAGAATCTTTTAGAAAAAAATATAGTATATATGAGGACTTTTACCTTTTTGTTGGCAGATCTACTAAATACAAAAGACCAGAATTATTTATATCTATTGCAGAAAGAATGCCAAAAAGAAAATTTGTTATGGTTGGTAGGGGGTTATCAAAAGAAGCACTTAGAAAATATATCAAAAAAGAAATTCCGAGTAATTTAGTGTGTATTGAAGAGCCATTGAGAGAAGACGTTGTAAATGCATTTAATGCCTGTAGGGTATTCATTTTGTCAAGTTCTAATGAAACCTTCGGTATTGTATTGTTAGAAGCAATGGCGCAAGGAAAAAGTGTAGTTGCTGCAAACAATCTGGGACCTTCAGAAATTATTGACCACGGAACGACAGGATTACTATTTGAGCCAGATAATCTAGAAAGTTTAGTGGAGGCTGCAGATCTTGCTTGGAATGAAGGTGACTTCGGCCAAGCTGCAAAAGAAAAAGTTGTTGCTAAATATGATTGGAGAAAGATTGTGCCTCAAATTGAAGAAGTATACGAAAGAGTTAAATAATAATCAAAGTAATTTAAATGAAAATGAAAAACAATATAAAACTAATAGAACTTTTTGAAAAAGTGCAGAAGATCCCTTATAAAGTATGTATATTTAAAGAAGATGATATTAGTGAAGATTTAAAATACGGCGACTGTAGACATAAGGCTCATTTATTGAATATACTCTTAAAACAAGAAGGATTTGAAGTTAAAAAAATAAAAGTTTTATTTGACTGGAGAGATTTACCCTTACCAAAAGAGATAATAGAAATTCTAGAAAAATCTGACACTCGATGGCTTCATGATTCAGTAAAAGTAAAAATAGGAGATGAATGGATTAAAGTTGATTGTACCTGGAATCCCGAATTAGAGAAAGTTGGATTTCCAGTAACAAAGAATTGGAACGGGAGGTCTGATACTAAACAAGTAACAAAAGGAAAGATTGAATTTTTTGATCTTGAAGAATTTAATATTAAGCCAAATATCATAAAAGAAGAAGCTTATAAATTTGCAGACAAACTCAATGAGTTTGTCAAAGAGGTTACTTCTTAATTTCCTTTTTTGAAGCCATCTAGTGCTGAAAATGACCATAGAGCTAATGGTGTTTCAGATTATTTGTGTATTATCCCAAAATATGTTAGAAATTAGAATAAATCCAAAATTTATTAAATGTGCAAAAATTGGGGAAGTACAATCCAAGCCTTAATTAATAAATGAGCATATCATTTAACGTAGTCATTAACTAAGCATTAATCAGCATTATAGAGATAAATTTAAATAATTAATTAACTTATTTATTAATATAATGCACTATGAATTAAGAACTAGCAGCTTTGAAGGAGATATAGGCTTACTTGTTAAGAAATATTCCAATGATTTTATTTTTAATTTTTCAGGAAATAGATCTGATATAGAAAAATATTCTCTAATGGTTAAAGTCAATAATGATCCTTATTCAATTCTAGTCAGTTCATCAGATAATCCTTTGGATAAGAGGTACAAGGTAATATTATCAGTCATCGGAGAGAAGAAAAATATTGCTCTTGCAATTATGGACCATTTAGTTTCTAAACTCAAAATTAGTGCAGAACCTGCTCCAAAAAAAATTAAAAAATCTTTTGAGGAAAATGCATTATATATAAAACTGATGAAAAGCAGTCCTTATTCAAATATTGAGGGAAAGATACTTAGCTTCTCTATCCAATCAACAGATGCAATTTCTTTGAGTCCAAACCCTCAATTAAAACAAATAGATATAGTTCTTGAAGCCTCATCTGACTTATTAGAATCTCATTCATATAGATATTTTAAAGGTTACATAAATGAAAGATCTTGGGATCTTCACTATTCCAAATTGTTAGAACAATATGAAGGTAGAATTAAGGTGGAGTTTAAAAAAACAAAAGCAAAATTTCCAAAAATATCCTCAGAACAGGACATTGAATTAATAGAAAAGATAGATTTGCTTGATATTGATGATTCATAAAAGAAAAATATTTCTATTAACTTATTATTAATAAATATTTCT
>JAGVZD010000046.1 GCA_018302805.1 Candidatus Woesearchaeota archaeon
AAAGTTATATCTTTCTTTTTCTGTTAAATACTTCTTTAATACTTCTATATGGTTTATTACAAAAGAAATGGGGACTCTATTTCTACTGGTACCTTCTTTAAATTCTTTTTGAATATTTATTTTTGCTTTTTCTATGTTTGATTTCTTTCTAAAAGGCAAAATCTTAGAAGCTAGTTGTAAATCTTTTCTAGTTGTTATATTTAAAGTATAAATCTTATTTAGTCTATTCATAGCAAGATATTCATAGGTAGATGATCTTATTCCAAGCCGATTAAACAAATATTTAAATTCATTTATGATCTCTTCATTAACAGATGACATAGATATTCTACCTTTATCAATAGTGCCATCACCATCTATATAACCGGACAAAAATGCAGATATGACTTCTTCAGGTGACCTCATAATAATTTTTGGCACTCTAATCTCTTTTGCCTTAGATGCATTAAATAGTTCTTTCATTAAATAAGAAATAACACTTGAAAATATACCATATTTATTGTAATTCTTTTTTGACTTTTTAACTTTGAGATCAAAAAGCTTGTTTGTTAGATTGTCTAAAATATAGCTTATTTCTTCTTTTTGGGTCAACAATATTCTATTTTTAGTTATGTACTTTTCAGCCAGAACAAATCCAGCAAAATAAGCAAGATCCTCATTTACTATTCTTGGAATTTTTACTAAATTAGCTGTAGCTCCTTTTCCCTTCAAGTGCTTTATTTTACCCTCAAACTGATCAACTGAAAAATCTGAGAGTTCGATCATTGTTTTAAGAATGTGCATATTGACTATTCCTGTCTTCCTATAATAGTTAAAATTCTGTCTTTTAATACAACATTTAACAGCTAGGTCATTTAATGTATAGTTTTTTCTAAGATTATTTTCTAATTCAATGTACTCCTCTTTTATATTACAGGCATATAAATCATTTTTATCAAAAATTTCAAATAGATTTATTTTTTGTATATCTGAATCAATCCTTATTTTTGTAAATAAAGGTATTCTAATCTTTCCACTCAACTCTTGTAATTCAAAAGGATTAAGCAAAGAAATTTTTCCCTCACTTGTGAGTGCTGGAATTTTGGTGTTTTCTGTAATGGAAAATTTTGTGCCGTCCTCACATATAATATCACAAATATATTTTCTGTTCAGATTCTTTGAAAAAGCCTTAATTTCTTCTTTTTGATATTTGAGTGTTAATGGATCTCCCGCGATTATAGTATCCCCATCTCCTTTGGTAGCAATCATATTTTTATCTATAATTTTATCTCCCTTAGCTAATTTTCTTTCAACATAATTTGATATTTCCAATAGCTCCCCATTTCCACTTACAAATAATGAACCCGGGTACATACAAACTTCTCCTTTACCTTCAGGATTTGGCAATCTTGTGACTAAGGGACACCAATATAGATAAGAGGGAAGTTGTAATTCTCTTGTATCTTCAATTGTCAAAATTCTATGATTTGGTGGAATAAATGGCATACAAATATTAAGAAATGAAGTTTTTCCAGATGCAGTACCACCAGAAACTAACATATTCATTTCATATTGCATAGATAACCATACTATTGACATAACTTCAGCATTGACTGTCTTGTTTTTTATAAAATCTGTTACTGTCCAAGGATCTCTAGAGAATTTTCTAATTGTTATTGTGTTGCCTTTGCTACTAATTGGATAAAGCACTGCATTGAATCTATCTCCGGTTAGTAAGTGTGCATCAAGTAGAGGATTTAAAGTATTAATCTGACGACCGACTCTTCGTGCAATAATATTAGAGTAATTTTGTATTTGTGTTTCTGATGCAACTGTAATGTTTGTTAATACCCAACCATAATTTTTATGATAAATTCTTATAGGTTCATTTGCAGAATTAATGACAATTTCTTCTATATTTATATCATTTAATAAAAATTCTATCTCACCTAGACCAAGCATCTCTCTTATTAGATGATTGACAAGAAAATCTTTTGTGGTATTATCAATGGCGGTAAGTTTTTCCACTAAAATATCAGCTGCTTTCTTCCTGAATTTTTCCTTTAAGGTGTCTACTACTTTAGGATCTATAATTTCTTTCGCAGAAACTTGCACTTCAGCAATTAATATATTTCTCACTTCATCAAGTAACGCGAGAGTTGCCTTTGAAATATCTGAAAGGGAAATTTCATATGTTATACTTTTTCCTTCTCCACCAATGATATTTACTGTAATACTTACATCATCACACTTTATTTTATATGTTTCAAGAATTTCCCTTGTCATTTTTTTCATTAACCTCTTTTTCTTTCTTAGGTATTATTTTCTTTAAAACTGGTTCACCAATTGGGGGATAGTATAAATTTATTAAGTTGTGTTCTGACAATATATTTGCCCATTCTTCAGCTCTCTGTTTTGTTATTCTAAATGTTTTTGCAACTTCTGAAAGGGTCATAACTCCTCTTTTATTTACAATTTCTACTAATAGATCAAAGTAAGTTTCAGGCATTTTCAATTGTCTAAGCTCTATTGGTATAGTTCTTGCAGTTTTTATATCTATTTCTCCTGTTTTGGTTGTTAAATTCTGTGGTTTGTGGTTAAAATATAGGAGCAGAAGCAGAAGAATTACAGCTACTGTAATTAATGTAGAAATGAAAATTAATACATTTAAAGGTAATTTTGTGAATTCTGCTTTGGATATTAGAACTATAGCAGTTATAATTAGGATAAAGATTGCTATGGTTTTATTGGTTTTCCTTATTTTAAGCTGTTTTACTGAAGGTTCTATTTTCTTAGTTGGAACTTTTTTAGCGATTTGCTGAATTTCTTTTTCTTTTTGTTCTTGATCCTTTTTCTTGTTTTTATTTATTAAATGATATCTTATTAAGGCCAGAAAAATCAATGATAATCCAAAAATAAAAAATATATTTATTTTACTTTCAAAGAATAAGCCGATTACAGATATTATAAGACCGAAGAAGAAAACAAATTCGTATCTGAATTTTCTATCTAGCTTTTTAAATTCATCAGAAACAATTATCTTCTTTTTAGATTTGAATAGATGAGTTGGGACCTTTTCCTTTGGGATTTCTGGCTGTTTTTTTTGAGGTCTGGGGAAATTAACCTCAATTTGAGGTTCTTTTCTTATTGAATAAATCTTTTTTTTCAGCTTACTTTCTTTAGTTTTTATGTGTTTGACAGCTTTTTTTAATACTTTATTATGTTTCTCAGAACTTTTTTTTGGTTTTTTTTGGTTATGATTAAGCTTTTTTGAATTAAGCTGATGGAGATCCCTTTCAAGTGATTCAAGCCCAAAATTTATTCTAGAAGAGTCTACTTTCCCCCTTTTTTTCATATGATAAATTATTTAAATAGGTTATATTAATAATTGTATTAATTTTGTAATGGTAAATTACAAAATTCTTATACTATCTTTTCTATAGACTTTAAGGTATGGGTCTGATATTCTAATTACAGAACCAGGAAGTACTACTTTTGTTTTGTTGTAGTCAATATTTGGATCTAAATAAAGAATCGATGCAACTTTTGGGGACCCACCTTGGTCATTAGTTATTGTGACTCCGCCGCCATTACTTATTTCTATTGTGAACAAGTCTGGTGGTATTCCTATGGAAAACTTATTATTTTTGTCTGGATCAATTACAAAGTTCTTGATACAATTAGGATTTCCAAAAGGATCACTTTCGGAAGCCTCAATTTCTACTATAAAAATACCATTAACATAAATATTTTGCACTTGGCACTCAGTTGAAATTAAGTTTGTAACTACAAAACGGTAACCCTTTAACATTGATGTTGGTGAAGCATCTTCTGGAATAATTTGTATTTGATTATTTGCAAAATTATGAGTATATAATATATTATATGGCTCCACAAGTAATGGTAGGGTTTCTTTGATATGCGATACATTTAGAAAGGTATAATTGTATTCTGATTCAACTAATAATTTAATATAATCCAAATTAAAATTAAAAGCATCTACATTATTTGGAATGGTTTCATTAAACATTACATCTGTAAAATCGGGATTATCTTCTTTTCTAAAAGTTACATTAATTCCTGCATACGATGTAAAGGCCTCTTTAATAGAATGTTGTATTGAATTGTCTAATGTTTGAAGTCTATCTAAGGCTACTATTTCTGAAAATCTTTTGTCTTCTTGATAGGTTGTACTAAATATTATAACGATGAGGGTTAGAAGAGCTGCACAGAAAATCATAAATCCAACTGTGAATAGAAAACCTTTTACTCTAGCCATGTTTGGTATTCTCCTATGCAATAGTATGTACCAGAGGGATTAACGTTGTCTGGAATTATATAAAAGATTTGGCCACCTGCAATGAACCTGTCATCTGGTGTTGGACCATTATTTGATGAATAAATTGTTTGAACAGTTGTTATACCACCGCCACCACTAACAACATATTTATTACATTTTGAGGTTATCTTCATTCTTACATTAAGCTCAGATATTTCAATATCTTGTCCTCTGATATTTTCAATTATATTTTCAAGGATAAAATTGATATTATTATCTGGGATGTTATTGCCATTTGCAATTCCATCGAGTGTTAATGCATCAATAGCTTCTCTTCCCCCATATGGAGAAAGAAAGTTTTTTGTGGTATTTTCTTCTGTTATTAACTTAATTATATCATTACCCCTCTTAGCAATTTGTAATTCCGCTGTAGAAGAATGTTCAATTCTGGCAATATAGAGATTTGCTATTGTTAAGGTTATAATAACTATAATTAAGGCAAATACAGCATCAAGTGCGAAGATAAAAGCTTTCTTATCCCCAAAGCTTAAATGTAATTTGATAAGGTTCACCTCTTGTTCCTTCATTATTACAATCCATCATTGCATATCTTTGTAAACTAATAATTTTTTGATCTGTTGCTCCTGGCGGTGTACCTATTGTTATTGGTGTTCCAAAATTATCTAATCTACTGAAATTAATAAATAGGTTGTATGTTTCTATATGCAATTTCTCCTTAATATTAACCAGAGTGAAAGGATTTTGCAGACGTTGTAACTTATTTTGTGAAATACACCTATCATAATAAGCAATGCCAAGACTTGAAGTGTCAGTTACTGGATCTAAAGCAATGTCCCATTCAGTTGGAGTACCTTCTGAACTGATTAATAGATCTGATATCTGAAAAAGCTTCATTTGAAGATCATTGTATTCATTTTTATCATTTAACTTAATTACGAAGCGATCCCAGCTTATTGCTAATGCGAACAGAGCAATAATAGCTATTATAACCGCTACAATCAAATCAAAAACTCCTGTTTGACCTTTTCTCATTTTAGTATGTGTAACAAACCTTTAAATTTTGATAATCAATATTGATAAACCTTGACACTGAGTTGACTTCAAATATTGTAAAATCTGTTTTTGTTGTTATGTAATTATCTATAAGATTTTTCAATTTCATATTGCATTTATAATTGAATTGGGATATTTGTTCAAGTGATGCACATTCTAATTCATAATTATTATCTACTTCCTCATATAATCTGTAATTATAATCTGATACTGGAATCCAGGGACTTGAGGCTACGTTGAATTCAAGATTTGATGAATTTTCTAAAGTTGCACCATATTGCAATTCTGGCTGGAAATCTGTTGTTACATTAATATAACCATATTTTTGAACGCCAATAATATTTCTAATCATAGTTCCAATATCTATTGTTAAAGTTCCTAAACCATAAAAGTCATTGGGATGGCACATGGAAGAAAAATAATATACTTCTCCGGAGCCAAATGTCCATCTTGCAATTCCATCTACGTTTGTTGCGAATTTGGCAATCGAAGAATAGTCTTGGGCGTCTGGAGTACAAGTTAAGCATTCAGTTAAATACATTTTTTGCATATTGGACCAAGAAGCACCTGATGCAAAAATTAAGAATAAATCAGGATTAAGATAATATTGATTTGTTACTGTTAATGTATCTATTGCAGGAGAAGGATAATTCCAAATGACACCAAACCTAGTATCAGCTTTAAAGTTTATGTACTTGCCACCTAATAATAAAATATTACCATTTTGTATCCAAGTGCTTAAGGCATTTAGTATAGAAACAGGAATAATTTCATCCTCAATGATTACTAAATTATACTCATTTGAATTAATTAAATTTAAGAAACTTTGCTGGATAGTTGTATCGAAATAAGTGTATTTATGACATCTGTCATTTAAATCTGGTGTTGGATTTGATGCACTAATGGTTGCACAACTGATAGAAGAAAGTATATTACCTTGTTGCGCTGATGTACAAGCATTTCCAACATCAATAAAAGCAATTCTTAAATCATGATCTGCTAAATATTGATTGTAATCTGGGATGTTGTTGTTAAGTCTTCTTTTTAATTGGATTGCTGTTGAAGACCCATCATCATATTTTAATAATGCAGTAATTTTTCTTCCATTGCTATCTTCTGCATAATTTGCATTATATGTGATGCAGAATGGATCTAAATTAATATAAACTATTTCGTAAAGATTGGTTATTCTTAAAGAGTTAGAAGTAATTGTGAAAACAGTGTTTGGAGTACCATCTGTTACATCTGTTATTGGAATTGTACAAGTGTAAGAATCATCTAACATTATAACTTGGTTATCAAGATTAAATTCTGCTTGGTGATTATTCAACTTAATAATTTCTGTTGCACCCATTCCTTTTGAGTAGACATTTGTAATTGCATTTGCAATACTCAAACAAATATTTCTTAGTTCTATGTCTGTACTAATATTTTTTACACTTTGGTTTTTTTCAAAATTAATTAATGTTATTGCCATAAAGAAAAGCAAAATAAAACCTATGGCAAAGAATAATTCTGTACTTACCTGCCCTCTTTTTTTAATAATCATAGCATACTTTTAAATCTTGATAGTCAATATCAACATATCTTTCAGTGGTCTTAAATTCGTATATTGTAAAATCTGTTTTTAGTTTTATTTTATCTCCTAGTAAATTAGCTATATCCATATTACATAAGTTATTTGCTTCTGTTAAGCCGCTACATCTGAATCTATAATTATCATCTACCTGTTCGGAGATTGATCCTGAATATGATGGATCTGGCTGAACTGGATTACTTTCTATAAAAAATACTGTTTTTGTTGTGTTTTGAGTTGTTGCAGTATATCCTAGT
>JAGVZD010000038.1 GCA_018302805.1 Candidatus Woesearchaeota archaeon
GAACTGAGTTCCATCAGTTTATAACTGCTAGCAAAGAAAGGATAGCTGAACTAGAGGAAGAGAAAGCTATCCTTGAGACTAAGATTGGTAAGAAGAGGAGTCCATTGTTTAATTGGTATAACAAGAGCAGAAATTTGGTATTTAAAAGTTTTCAAAAAATCAAGTTATCCAAAATACATTTCAACAGAGGGAATAAATTACATAAAACTAGGATTATAAGGCATGGCTCCAAAAATAATTTTGCTAAATTGCCATTAAGGTTAATTAAAGATAAGACAAAATTTAAATATAAAGGAAATCAGAGAAAAAGTAGGCTAAAAGCCCAAAATAAACCAATGCGGAAGAAGAGGAGAAATAAGAGGTGATGTAATTGATTAATAATAGATGGAAAAAAAATAATAAATTGTATTTAATCTCTCTGTTAATAATATTATTATCTATTGCAGCAATAATTTTTTTAAACAACAATAATATTCAGGGTTTGGCGGTTCTGAGCAATCTACCATTAATAATAATTTTGGAGATTAATGATGATATTATCTAAATCAATTTTTCTTATTCTGATTTTATTAAATTTAAATATTTTAGTTAATGCTGTTTCTAATGATGTTTTTGTTGATGCTAAGGTTAATGCAACTTATAAATTAGAACTTCTTGAACTAACTGCTGATGCTGATAAAAAATTGCAAATTCTGCATCAGGAAAATATAAATGATCCAATCTTAGAAAATATCTTTGAAAAAATGAAAGCGGAGATAAAAGAAGGTGGATTTTCTGATATTATCTCTGTAATTAAAGATCAATACGGTTCTAATCCTGAAAAACTAAATCAGATTTATAGATATATCTCTGTTACAAATAAAAAAACTGATCTATATTTAAGTGAATATTCAAAAGTAAAGGATCTTCATAAAGAATTAAATTCCAGGATAGATTATATCTATGAAGTAAATAATCTTATGATATTCATTGAACAAGAAGTATCTAAATATAGTGATAATGAAGAGATAGTGACAAATAAAGAAAGGGAATCTTTGGAGTTAACTAAAAAATATTTTGATGATGATAAATATGATTTAGCTAAAAGTACATTAACGGACATTAAGGTTCAAATAGATATTAGGGCATTAGGAACACTTTATACATCTAAACAGATAATTAATAAATTAGAAAATGACGGGTTTAGTGTTGCTTTAATAAATGATATCTTTGATTCTGGTGTAGACGAAATTTCTGTGGCATATTTTGATGAAATTTTAGAAGATCCAAAGGTAGCTGGTGATCAGGAATTTTATTATTTTATACAAAATATTTCTTTAAAATTTGAGAATAAAAGTAGAAATTCATTTGAAGGGATTGATTATATTTCAATTAAAAGTATTGCCTCTAATATTGATTACATTAGTACCCAAATATATAGAATTAATCAAACAATGGGGACTGTCCAAGTTAAATTGAATTCATATCAGTTTAAGGGAATAAATATATCTATGGCAGAAAATGAATTTAAAAAAGCAATTACTTCATTTGATCAAGAAAGATATGATGAAGCTGAATCAACTTTAAATAAGGCAAATTCTGATTTAGAATTAGAAGCTACAAGGATGGCAGTGAGGAAAGTTTTGAGTAAGGAAAGTATTAATCTTCTTAGCAAATATAAAACACATTCAATAGTGTTAGTAATATTATTAATTATCTTTGGTCCGATTCTACTTAGGAGGTTAAGGATTTCAATTAATAAAAAGAAATTAGACAATCTAAATATTGAATATGATGTACTTCTTGAATTACTAAGAAAAGCACAGATAGATAGGTACCAAAAAGGTGTTATAGATCATGCCATATATCAAATAAAATTAGACCAATATACAGAAAAAATTTCAACAATTAAAAGTAAGATACCTGTGATCAATGACATTATTAAGAGATTGAACAAAAATCCCACCATAACTGAGAAAATTTATTTTAAATTTAGTGGATTTATTGTAAAAGTATTTCATGTTAGAAATAAAAAGAAGAAGATCTTTCATAAAAAATTAGTGAAAATTAAGAATAGTAATCTGTCTGAGTATTTTTCCTATAGAAAAAAAGACTTTATATCTCTAGCAGTAGTAATTATCTTATGGGCCCTTATAAATAATATTATGCAACCTGTAATTACATTTGTTAAATTCGCTGTTGCATTTTCTTTTATGGCATTTTTTATTACATTAGTATATTTTATGATTAGAAAGTTTGGTATTATTTTACTACTACTACTCTTAGGGGTTTTTCTAATTAAATCCCTTCCTGATTTAAATGGTCTTGGAACTAAAGCATATTTAATTGTTTTGATAACAGGAGGTATATTTGAACTCATGCAGTATATAATTTACAAACTAAAGATAAAAAATCCTGTTGATATAATTCTTGTAACTGTAATAAACCTCGCTTTTATACCATTATGGACAGGGTTATTATTATCTGCTAGGATTGTTGCAAGCAGATGGATGGACATTTTAAATTTGATTTTGATTGATTTCTTTGTTGGATTAATTGGTGCTTTAATTGCTTTCGTTTTATGGTTCCATTTAAGAACTACAAAGTTTATAGTAAAATACAAATATGGATCATAATTTTATTGATCTTCTATCTAACTCATTATGAACTATTGCGATACATTGTGAGGAAAATAACATAATGGGACTAAGAGATATTCTTTGCGCTTTAAGTCTATCTAATAATTTTTCTGTTTTTCTGGGCATTCCGATGTAATCACCAAAAATGAATATTGAATTTTCTTCCAGATGAGTTTTTCTGATGTCTTTACCTTCTTTATGCAAGTAGATTAATTGATTTGATTTCGATTTATCTTTTACCAGCTGTTCAAAACTTTTCTTAGCTATGGATATGCCTGGGTTTATATCTAGCTCTTCATTCAATGTTAATCCAGAACTTTTTATTAATGCCTCATTAATTTTTATTGCAATAGACTTTTCATCTTCAATACCCTTTAATTTATTACCATCAAAAGAAATTGTCTTCGGAGGATTATTTGGACCTTCTAAAACTACATGAATTTTAGCATCTCTTCTTAGATCTCCTGCTATAAATAGTGCGTTAGTGATACAATTGCAAACAAGGTCTAATCTACCTGCATTTTTTAGATCGTTTATATCAAATGGTGATGTTTTCGCTTTTAATGATCTTAAGATAAACTCTTTCATAAATTTTATTAGAAATTAGGTATTAAAAAGCTTTTTATATAAATAATATTAATGAATTTTTATGAAAGGGATTATAATTTTACTTGGGATAGTTTTTAGTTTGATTTTATCTGTTGATTTAGTTGATGCATGCAGTTGCATTTCAGATGTTAGTGTTGAAGAGGCCTTTCAGCAAAGTGATGTTATTTTTATAGGAAAGGTAATTAAAATTGATAAACCATTGTTAACTATAAGCTCTAGCGATCCTATGGATATCCAGTTTACTTTGTCTAAATCTTATAAAGGTGATCTCGAAGAAATTATTCAAGTGCAAACTGCTCTTGATAGCTCAAGTTGTGGATTTCCATTTAGTGAAAATACTGATTACTTAGTATATGCTAATTTAGTTAATGGTAAATATCAAACTGGTTTATGCTCAAGAAATACTGACTTAGAAAATGCACAAGAAGATTTGATTGTATTAGATAATCTAGGGGCTCAAAAGCCAACAGTGAAAAATGAAAATTCCAATAATAAATTAGACCTGACTCAAGCATTAGTTATGGCTTTACTTCTTTTAGTAATTGCCTTATTAGTAGTTGCAGAAATTCATATAGCGAGATGGATTAAAGGCAAAAAGAAACAAAGAAGGTAATTATTTTTTAATATGAAACTCTACTATATCTCCTTCTTTCAATTTATAATCCAAACCTACTGTTTGACCAGGAAATTTTGAGGAACCCCAGATTTTAGCATATTTAAATTTCTTTATAAAATCTTTATGAACCACAGAAGCTAAATCTCCAACTGTTGAATCTTTATTTAATGCTACAGGTGGCCAATCTTTTATTCTCTTTGGAGATTTTGTATATACAAAGAACTTATCAAGATTTTTCCATATATAAAATGGCAAACTTTCATTTATATGATAAACATTAAAATCCTTTATTTTGAAATTCTCTTCTTTATTTACAACTATAATTGCTTTGATTGATTTTGTGACATAACTTTCTCTGATTTCCTCATTTAGTTTTATATTGGCTTTGTCCAATTCAGAAATTATTAAATTTAATTCCTCCTTTAAATTCTTTCTCAATAAAACAATAATTAAATCTGCATTTCTTATTATAGAGGATAAGGCACCTCCATTTTCTTTGTTTACAAAGTCTTGAATTATGGCAGGAATTTCCACTAATTGAATTTTCATTCCATTTAACTCCATAATTCCTTGCTCAGGCAATTTAGTGGTGTATTCTATATCAGATATTATTGGTTTAGCATTGGTTAATTTTGACAAAAGAAACGATCTTCCAGAATTAGCAACACCTAAAATGACTATTTGGGCTATACCTTCTTTTTTTACTGTTAATTGATAACCTCTACCTTTTTTCTTAGACTTTTCTTTTTCTAATTTTGCCTTTATTTTGCTTATTTTAATTTTAATATCTTTTAATAATTTCTCAGAACTTTTGTGCTTAGGCGCTGTTTGAAACATTAAATCAAGAGCTTTTAGCTTCTCTTCATCAGTCCTAGCTTCTTGATATTTTTCAACAGCTTTTCCATATTCAAAACCAGCATTTGTTGTCATTTTTTGTTGATTTTACAATATTTTATTGAATATTAAAGGTTTTTCTTAGGAAAATCGAAACAAAAATCTTTTAAATATTTGATATAGTCATATAATATGATCAATTTTAGCTCCTTAAGAACCATAGTAGATCAAAACTCTGCTCAGATTGTTATTGCTATTGCTATTCTTTTATTAGGAATCGTTATTGGTCGTTTTTTGAGTAAGTTAATATATAAAGTATTACTGTATATTAATTTATCCAAAATTCTGAAGGACAGCATAAAATTAAGACTACCTATTGAAGAAATAATTAGCTATCTAGTTAAATATTCAATATATTTTATCTCTTTGGTAATATCACTAAACCAAGTTGGCATAAGTGAAATTGTGCAGCAGACAATCCTTGTATTAATATTATTGATGATAGCAAGCATATTGTTTTTTGCTATTAGAGATTTCATACCTAATTTTCTAGGAGGATTATCAATCCATAGTGAAAGGCTACTAAAAGTTGGAGATTCTGTTAATATTATGGGTATTGAAGGCACTATTCAACAAATTGATATGTTGCATATAAAGATTATTAACAAAGATAAAGAGATTTTTATTATTCCAAATTCTGTTATGTCAAAAACTATTATTAAGAAAAGAGGTGTTGAAAAAACAAAAAATATTTAAATTTGTGATGCTATTATTATAAGATGGTATTACGATTTGATTTTGATGAAGAAGAGGATATCCCAGAAGAAGATCCAGACTGGGAGGATGAATTTTAATTCTTTTTAATCTTTTTTATTTTAATAGTGAGCTGTAAAGTAAACGTCACCTAAAAAGCAAATTTTGGAAATTTGAAGGGAGTAAAAATCGCGGTTGGCATCAGAAAAGTATTTAAACATTAGAATATTCTAATATAATATTATGAAAGAATTATACAAAATCCATGCCGAATTGTGTAAGGTATTCTCAAACCCCACAAGATTAGAAATATTGAATCTTTTGAAAGATAAAGAAATGTCAGTAACAGAGCTTATTGAGAAAACAAAATTGAGCCAGGCTAATATTTCCCAGCATTTATCAATTATGAAATCTAAAGGGGTTGTTACTTCAGATAGAAAAGGAAAAAACATCCACTATAGACTTACGAATCCAAAAATCATCGAGGCATTTGATATAATAAAAGAAGTTTTGACTGAAAGGTTAAAGAAAAATGGAAAAATTGTTGAGAAGTTGTGAGGTGGAAATATGAAAAAGGAGCTGAGGGAGTGATACTTATGGAAGAAAACAAAAATGTTTGGATCTGGGTTCTTGCAGCTGTAGCATTGCTTTTCCTGTTCGGCAGTTTTGGAATGGGAGGCTACGGCATGATGGGCTTTGGAATGGGTTTTGGATTTATATTTATATTGTTTTTCTGGGGGCTCATTATTTGGCTCATAGTTACTTTGGTTAACTATTCTCAATCAAACAAAAAAGATGATTTAGATTCTCTCACAATTTTGAAGAAAAGATATGCAAAGGGGGAAATTACTGGAAAAGAATTTGAAAGTATGAAGAAAAAACTGGGAAAATGAAACAAATATTAATATTAGGTGGGGGAATAGGGGGTTTAGTGGCGGCTAATAAACTCCGCAAAAAACTATGTAAAGAGCACAAGATTATTTTAATTGATAAAAATGACAAACATGTTTATGCCCCGTCTTTTTTATGGGTAATGGAAGGAAAAAGAAATGCTGAAAAAATACAAAAACCGCTTGAGCGTCTTAAAAGAAAAGGAATTGGTTTTGTTAATGAAAAAGTTGTAAAAATAGAACCTGAAAAAAATATTGTTAGGACAAATAATAATGACTTTAATTACGACTATTTGATTATTTCTCTTGGAGCTGAACTTGTTCCTGAAAATATCAAAGGTTTGTCTGGTTCTGGATACAACTTATATCAATTAGAAGAGGTTGAAAAACTAAGAGATGACTTAAAGAATTTTAAGGGCGGAAAAGTTGCTGTTGTTATCTCTTCTCTCCCTTTCAAATGCCCAGCTGCTCCTTATGAAGCTGCTTTTCTTCTTGATGAATATTTCTCCAAGAAAAGAATAAGAGGAAAAATAGAAATTAATATTTTTACTCCAGAGACATTACCAATGCCTTCAGCAGGCCCAGAAAATGGCAAGATAATTAAATCAATGTTAGAGTCAAGAAATATTAA
>JAGVZD010000047.1 GCA_018302805.1 Candidatus Woesearchaeota archaeon
CGATTTAAACAATGACAACTTAAAAGAGGTTGTAATAATGGATTATGCCTCTAATTTGATAGTTGCAAATCATAACGGACAAATATTACCTAATTGGCCGAAACTTTTGGATCTTCCACAAGGATATGAATATAATATTCCTGATGTTGCTCCTGCTATAGCAGACATAGATGGCGATGGATCTAATGAAATAATCATTTATAGTTTAGGGTTCAGCCCTGAATGTTGCAACCCAGGAGATTCTATGACGAGGGTTTGGGTATTAAATTATGATGGTACAAATGTTCCAGGATGGCCGAAGGATCTTTATGGATTTGACAGTGTACTTATGTCGAATATTGCTGTTGCAGATTTAAATAATGATAATCAGTTAGAGATTATTTCTAGGTCGTATTCAGGTAAGTTATATGTTTGGAATCCTGATGGTACTAATTCGGATCTCCTAATTTTGAGTTTCAGGATGTCTTTAATGAAATTAGTGTAGGCGATATAAATAATGATGGGCTACTAGAGATAGCTATGATAATTAGTTTGCAAAGAGTTCAATATGTAGAAAGATGTTTAGCGGTAGTCAATAATCAAGGTTATTTATTAAATGGTTTTCCACTTTGTTGGGAAAATGAAATTACTTATACTGGTCATCCAACAATATTAAATAATGATTTGGATACTAAGTTAGAGATTAGTGCAAATACCCACGGTAATGCCCCATATTATTTAGTTGGTCATTATTCCATTAATGATGATACTTCTATTGTAAATAAATTTCCAAAATTAATTGATGATGTGGCCCTATTAACAGTTGTACCTGCAGATGATATAGACAGCGATGGCAAAACTGAAATGATACTTGGGCTTACTTTTTCTGGAAGTAGTTATGTATGGGACTTGGATGGGGCTAATGCTAAATCATGGCCAATGTATCAACATGACCCACAACATACTGGAACATATCCTAGTGTGAATAAGGCAAAAAACCCCTCTTTTGAAATTGATTCTGGCATAGATTTCTATCCTAATTGGAGTGAAGAGGATAGTATAGCTAATAATAACAAACCTGATGGGTTTAGAAGTACTTCTAATGGAATTTTAGATGGTAATATTAAATATCAAGGATATAAGTCATTAAAAATCATTACTAATAATGATAGAGCTTATTCTTATCAAGACATACCAGTAGAATATAATAAAAGATATAGAGTAAGTGGTTATGTAAAGACAGATTGTAGTGATAATAATTGCTATGGAACAATATTAAGTGAATGTGAAAATATAAATCACCAACCAATATGGGATTATAACACTTGTAAATTAAATATTAATCCTATTAATATTAGAAGATTATATAATGATAATGATTGGACTTATATAGAATTTGATGTTGAAAATAATAGACAAGATGCTAAGTTCTTAAGAGTTTTATGCTATAATACACCTGGGCCTTTACCAGTAGGATCTGGAGTAGTATGGTGTGATTCATTTAATGTTATAGAAATACCTAGAGGTGGTGGTATAGGAAGTCCTATATTTTTAAAGAGTATAGTACAGGGAACGGGAGATTAGAGAATAATGGCTAAATTAAATATTGTTGAAGCTTTGAATTTAGCTTTACAGCAAGAAATGAGTAAAGACAAAGATGTAGTTGTTCTAGGAGAAGATGTTGGAGTTGATGGAGGGGTTTTTAGAGTTACAGAGGGTTTATTTAAGAAATTCCCTACTAGAGTTTTTGATACTCCTTTAGCTGAATCTGGAATTATTGGAGCTTCTATTGGAATGGCAGTTTATGGATTAAAACCTGTTGCAGAAGTTCAATTTTCAGGATTTATGTATCCTGGATTTGATCAATTGAACATCATAGTGAAAGTACAGAAGCAATATTTATTCATACTCCTGGATTAAAAGTAGTTGAGCCAAGTAATCCTTATGATGCTAAAGGATTATTAATAAGCTCTATTAGAGATCCAGATCCAGTCATATTTTTTGAGCCTATGAGAGTTTATAGAGCAATAAAACAAGAAGTTCCAGAAGAAGAATATACAATAGAATTAGGAAAAGCAAGTATAGTAAAAGAAGGAAATGATTTAACTGTTATAACTTGGGGTGCTATGGTTAGAGATGTTTTGAAAATAAATGAAGAAATTAAAAATAAATATGATTTAGAGATTATTGATTTAAGAACTTTAAGCCCATTTGACATTGATACAATAATAAATTCTGTTAAAAAAACTGGCAGAGCTATAATTGTACATGAAGCTCCTAAAACTTTAGGATTAGGAGCAGAGATTGTTGCCCAAATTAATGAAAAAGCTTTATTAAGTTTAGAAGCACCTGTTTTTAGAGTTACTGGATTCGATACTATATTTCCACTTGCTAAATTAGAAAATTATTATTTGCCAACAAATAGAATAAAAAAGAATATTGAAAAAGTTATGAGTTTTTAAAATGTTCGTTAAAAGTTATAGTTTTAAAATAAGAAATAAAAATATTAATAAATTACGAAAAATTGATAGAGAAGCGGCCAATATATATAAAAAATATGGTGGCGGCATGTATATTAATTTATATAAAAAAGAAAAATATTATACTAAATTTCTATTATTAGAATTTTATAAATCAAAAAAAGATTTTTTGAGAATTATGGAATATATTAATAAAAACCCAAAAATAAATAGATTATGGGATAATTTTCTTAAAATTATTATTAATAATATTATTGAAGAAAATTTTGAAGTTAAAAATAGTGATTTTAATAGATTAGTTAAAAGAAAGAAATAATATGCCATATGAATTTAAATTTCCGGATGTTGGAGAAGGCATTACAGAAGGAGAAATTGTTAAATGGCTTATTAAAGAGGGAGATAAAGTTAAACAGGATCAAGTTATTGGAGAAATTGAAACTGATAAAGCTATTGTTCAAATTCCAAGTCCTAAAGCAGGAACTATTTTAAAGATTCATATTAAAGAAGGTGAAATTGTTAAAGTTGGAGAAACTTTAGTTACTATTGGAGAATCTGGAGAAAAAGTTGAAGTAAAAAAAGAGGAAAAGTCCAAATCTGTTGGAGTAATGGGTGTTTTGGAAGAAGCAAAAGAAGAATTAGAAATTCCTATTAAAAAAGAAAGTAAAATAGAAAAAGTAGAAGGAATTTTAGCAACTCCTGGAGTTAGAAGTTTAGCTAAATCATTAAATGTAAATTTATTAAATGTTAAAGGAAGTGGTCCTAATAGTAGAATTACTAAAGAAGATGTTGAAAATGCTACAAAAGAAACCAAACAAGAAGTAACTAAGAGTGAGGTTTCTGGAATTAAAGTTACAAAAAAATATGATATGTTTGGATATGTTGATAGAATTCAATTAAAAGGAATAAGAAAGGCAACTGCCAAATTGATGGATGAATCTCATATCAAAGCAGCCCATGTTATGCATTCTGATTTAATTGATATCACTCATTTATATGAAATTAGAGAAAAAGAGAATATCAAGTTAACTTATTTACCATTCGTAATTAAGGCTTTAATTGTCGCTCTAAAAGAACATCCTTATTTGAATTCAAGTTTAGATGAAATTAATAATGAGATAATTCTAAAAAAATACTATAATATCGGGATTGCTGTGGATACAGAAGACGGATTGCTTGTACCTGTGCTTAAAGTTGCTGATTCTAAAAAAATATTAGATCTAGGAAAAGAAATTGAAGAACTAGCTAATAAAGCAAGAAATAGAACTATTGATTTAATGGATTTAAGAGGCGGGACTTTTACTATAACTAATGTTGGAAGTATTATAATTAATTATCCAGAAGCTGCTATTTTAGGTCTTGGAAGAATCTATGATTCTCCTTTGGCTATTAATGGTAAAGTTGAAATTAGAAAAGTGCTTCCAATATCCATTTCATTTGATCATAGAATTTTAGATGGAGCTGAGGCAGCAAGATTTGCAAATAAAATTAAAGAACTTTTAGAAGATCCTGATGAATTTATAATAGATTAAATATTTCCGGGTCTTTGATAACAAGAACCTTTTGAAACAGATCCTTCTGAACTATTCCATAATTCAATATTGTATTTTGTTTGTACCAGGTTTTGGGCAATATCAAATTCTTCTTGAGTCAAAGATCCTATCTTATAATCTTTATTTTTAACAAATGAATTTTTAAGAGTTTTATAGATTATAGAATCAGAAGTTTTAGTCAAATTATGAATTGAAATAGTTTGCCCCGATTCAGAGTCATTTATTAACTTTCTCATTAAATTTTCATTATAATTTAACAATAAGGTTCCATGCTGTAAAACAACTTTACGCCCAGATATTGGAATTGGATTTTGTGCACTTCCAGATATTTTTTTACTATTTACTCTGATATCGTTCATTGTATATAAAGACCCATTTATACCCATTGTCTCAAGAGCATCAATTATGTGGCCACAAATATAATTGTGTGAAAATTTAATTAGTTGTCTTTTGGGAACATTAAAGAATGATTCTTGAACTACTAAGCTATATGTCAGGTCTGTAGGATCATGATATACAGCTCTTCCTCCAGTAATTCTTCTGACAATGTCAATTCCTAATTCCTCACAAAATTCTTGATTAATATCACTAATTGTTTGTCTGTAACCCAATGAAATACATCCAGGATTCCATTTGTAAAATCTTATTGTCGGTGGTGCTATATTATTTTCTACAGCATAGAGAATAGCTTCATCTATAGCCATATTCATAGGACCGTTATATGTTTCCAGTTCAATTAATCTCCATTCCATTAGAATATTAATTAAAGTTGTTTCAAGGTTTTTGAAGTATGAATTTTGAACTTACAAAATCACCACCAATGGTAGCTAGTAACTTAATTCCATTAGGGAATTCTATTGAAAGATTAGGAGTAGATGGATTAATTGACCTGCCAGCTTTTTTAGAAATATATTTAATAAAATCATCTAGTTCTGTGTTGCTTTTAAAATCTAAATTTGTTTGAATTTTTCCATATCTTGAATGTTCTACAATTAAAGGTTGATTAGCACCAGAACAATATATTGTTTTAATATTTGAATCCTGTATTAATGGTTGAATCTTATTAAAACCAAGGATATAATTTCTTAAGTATAATCTCAAGTCGTCTATGTTTATTGCATTAATATTAATATTTAATACCTTTAAATTTTCCTTTAAATTTTTGTTGAAAAAATCTTGATCGTCCAAGAGATTTGGAGATTTTTCAATTATATCAAATAATTTATTCTGGACACTATAAAAAACACGATATGTTTTTGGGTCTAAAGTTAGTTCTTTAACATTGTAAACAAACATACCCTCAGGATTTTTAGAGATGTGTTGATCTATAATATTCGAACTTTCTGTTGGTTCCTGAAGTGGTGTATATTTGTTCATATTATCTAAATTATTATTTTCTGCATCAAATCTAGGTGTTTTCTCTTCTATTACATTTGGATTTAAATTTATTTTTTTAATGAAAGGTGCCTCAGGTTGTTGAGTTATTGGTTTGTGTAATTCACTATTAATTTTTTGCTTGATGACAGGTATAGGTGCTATTTTTATATTACTAAATAATGGCCTAGTTTTATCTTGTGTAATATTTGTATTAATCTTTGAAGCTCGGCTAATTGATTGAGGAACAGAAGTCCTAGAAAATGAATTTGTTTTAGCAGACATAACTTTAGGATGATATAAACTACCTTGTGAAGTTGCAATAGATTTTGGAACAGAAATTGACTGACTTTGAACTGTTTTAGGCACTGTAATTATTGGCTTATATTCAGGCCAAATAATTTCAGAAGTTCTCGGTGGATTGCTAAATCCTATAGGTTTTATTATATTCGATGACTTCTGGATAGGATTTAAAGGCATCTGAGGTTTTGGAACTGGTGATATTTTTGTAAATTCTTGGGTTGGTTGCTCAAGATTATTATCCGGGATCGATAGTGGTCTAATTAGCTGATTGCCATTGTTATTTTGAATATAGTTCTCCTCAGATTTTTGTATTTTAGATGGTGTAAAATATTGCTGAGTATCTTCTTTCATTAATTGAGATTTAATTAAATGCCTAACATTTGGTTTGTTTATTATAAATCTAGTATCAAATTTATCTATTATTTTCTTTTTTTTGTTATAATGATATATAGCAGCATAAATTAGTTTTTTCATTATTACTGCATGTTTATCCGGATGTTTACCTATTCCTTGATAAGTTAGTATTTTATTAAGTTCTTTTTCTTTTCTATTGAATTGTTCATCAATCAGAAATAATGGTTCCATTTCAGAATTTAAACTCTGTCACGGGTTTTTCAAATGAAGTTTTGGGTTCTGAAGTTTTCGATCTAATGTATTGTTCTAATAGCAGTAGACCTCTAGCAATTTCTTTATTTTGATCCAGTAAATTTTCTAGTTTCACTGCAAGATTTTTAAATTTATCATCATTAAGTTCCACTTCAGCAATGTGACTTGAAGCGTTTTCAAATATCGATACTAATTTATCAATTCTTTTAGTAAGTTGAGTTGATGATTCAATTAATTGAAGTGAAGCTTTTTGAAGAGCAATACTGTTTTCAACCAAATGTTTGCTCAGAAGATCATGATTCTCTTTTTTTTGCATACATTTGTTAGAAATTACTAATATAAAAACATTTTGATTTACTTAAAAAATATTTGTCTTAAAAATGGTATCTTTAAAGCTTTTTATGAGAAATAAGTTCTTCAAGATAAATTTGTCTGCCAATTAAATTTTCTTTATCACCTAAATCCATTAATACTAATATTCCTGTCGGTTTATTTTCTTCATCGACAACAATGCCACCATATCTACATCTTAGCCGATGTATATACCCATGTCTATAATATTTAACTTCAATTTTATCTTCTAATTCATACTTTGATTCTACTGAATTTGACCATTGATTCCGATCAATTGCCATTTTTAATTATTACTCCTAAAAAATACTCAATATACCAGATTTTTAATAATCCTAGATTCATTTACAAAGAAACTTGCTTTTTTCTATAATTTGTGTAGGTTTTGAATGCGATATTAGGTTTTCAAAATAAATAAGTTTTACTGTCTCACCATGTGCTATTTTTCCTAATCCATCAGCATTTGGTTCGGTAAAAATTAGGAAAGCATCAATAGTTTGATCTGCTTTATAACTAGCTGCATAAAATAAACCTAAGGATTTCACTATAGACTCTTTCTCTTTGTGGAGAACTTCAATTGGGTCATATATTTTATATTTATTGTTGAATTCTCTAATTAACCCTTCATAACTGTGATTTATCATTTCTTGATATTTCAAATTGAGTGTTTTATTTTAACTGCCGATTGTAGATTTCATCTATTTTTACCGAAAAAATTATTCATTCTTAAGTTTCTTTCTGACAGTTTCTTTCAAATTTAGCTCCTTGAGTAATTCTTTGTATCTATTTCTTATAGTGACCTCGGTGACACCAGCAATATCTGCTACCTCTCTTTGTGTTCTTTTCTCATTATTTGCCAGGGCTGCTACATATAGAGATGCTGCTGCAATTCCTGTTGGACCTCTTCCACTTGTTAATTCTGCTTTCTGAGCTTTTTCTAGAATTTCCACTGCCTCAGATTGTGTTTCTGCACTAAGTTTCAAGGCAGAAGCAAATCTTGGTATATAATCTACTGGATTACTGGGTAATATTCTAATTCCAAGTTCTCTAGTAATAAATCTATATGTTCTTCCAATTTCTTTCTTATCAATGCCAGAGGCTTCACTTAATTCATCTAAAGTTCTAGGTACCTCATGTCTACGGCAAGCGGCATATAAAGCGCCAGCAACAACAGATTCCATAGATCTTCCTCTAACAAGATTATGCTGAACAGCCATAGTATATATTCTAGCTGATTCTTCTTCAACTGATTTTGGAAGTTTTAGATAACTTGAAACTCTTTTTAGTTCTGCTAATGCTAATTTTAAATTTCTTTCAATAGCTGTACTTATCCTATACTGCCATTTTCTTAATCTAAAAAATTTATTTCGTTCTTTTGATCCAAGTTGATAAACATCTGATTTTTGACCTATGGAAGTTCCAAGACCTCTGTCATATTTTGTATAGGTCATTGGTGCTCCAGCTCGTCTTCGCTTCGCAGCTTGTTCGTGGTCAAATTCTCGCCATTCGTGGCCAAAATCAATCATTTTTTCTTCAATAACTAGACCACAGTCTCTACAGATTACTTCACCTTTTTCTTTATTGAGAATGAGATTTATGCCGCCACATTCAGGGCATTTTTTAACATAATCTACCATTTTAACCCCCAACCACGAGTTTATTACTGTGTAATAAGGTCATAACAACCTTTAAAAATATTAATCCTAGATTCTTATATTTAAAGCTTTTGTTTCATTAGACAGTAGTTCAAGAATTTTTATTTTTTTGATAATAAAATTGCGTTAATGAAGGCTTCTTGACCTGGTCTGTTAGTTATCTTAGCTTTTCCAAGTTCTGTTTCAATTATTGCTCCTTTTGTGAGCATATTCATTCTGACAAAGTCTTTATTTGCTTTGTTTTCAACCACCATTTGGATTTTTACTTTTTTAAAACTCTTTGAATTAGGATCATAAATATTGGCTACGTCTGAAAGCAGTGTTATTGTCTTTGTGTGGCCTCCTTGGATCCTAATTTTTTTTATGGATGTTGAGCCAATTCTTGTGAAAGTTGGGTTTCTAGTTAGATCTGTAAGTCTTTTTTTACGAAGCCTCTTATAAAGACCCCCACTTGTTTTCCTTTTTGACCTTGATGCTGATCTTGCCATGTTTTTTAAAGAATTTTGCCTATTTAAAAAGCTTTGTATATGGAATATGGAATAATGTTTATTTACTTTATAAGCTTA
Organism: Candidatus Woesearchaeota archaeon; assembly: GCA_018302805.1. Lineage (GTDB taxonomy): Archaea > Nanobdellota > Nanobdellia > SCGC-AAA011-G17 > JAGVZF01 > JAGVZF01. Next base: position 8,865 of record JAGVZD010000047.1, read on the forward strand.
TTTGCTTAACCATTCATATAGAAAAAAAACAAATATCAATATATAACAAATAATAGCAAAAATTATAATTAAGTATATATATTTTGATTTTGGTGAGGAATTCTTAAAGAAAATGGAACTTAAGTAATATACTATGATAAAAATCAATATGGTTAGTATACTTTTCGATATCCAGTGATGAGTTGTCAAATTGGTTAAGAATTTTTTAAAGGTTTCACTTAATTCAGCATATATTGTCATAAAAACTAATGTTAATCCAGAGATTACTGATGATAAGGCTAAAGACTGAGGTTTTGGTTTCATATTACATTAACCTCAAGTGCTGCTCTATATGCCGAGGAAATCAAGTAGCCTAGGAAGGCCATTGACAATCCTATCAAGAATATTAAAATCGAAAGAAAAACTAAGGATTTTCTATATTTATTATCTTTAAGCAGTTCTTTCTGATAATTTTTTAAGAGTAGAAAGACTATCAAGGATAAAAATGGCAGTATAATAAAGATATGCTCTTTTGATTCCATAATAACGCTATGAGCCCAGGCATTTGAACTTTCTTTAATAACAGGCTTAATATTAGCACCATAATCGGTAGTATAATATATTCCGGCTATTAACCATGAAATTAAAAGTAAGATAAATCCAATAAAAGCGATCTTTGAAGATCTATTGATCCTCTTGCTGTCAGGATTAAATAATTCTATTGCCACCCATAAAAAAAGAATAGAACCCAGTTCACCTAGACCCGCATGCAATCCTACTAGGAAATTAATCATGAGTTAATTTTATTAAGACCAGTATTAAAACTTTGTTAGCTACTTTGTACTCGTAAACTTGGTAATATAATTAACAATTTGTAGCCAATTTTTTGCCATATAAATATCTTTATGAGATAGATGTTTATTCCAAGGAGTTTCTAATAGGATAATATTTCTATTTTGATCTAGACAATCAAAAGCATTTTCAATAGAATCCTCTATTAAGATTTCTATTCCTAAATCAGCACAAATTTTAGACTTTTTTTGGGATTTTCCATTTTTTGAGTAATAATTTGTAATGTAAATTTGTTTGAATCTATCTTTAAAATAATTATCAATCCATTCTATTGACTTTGTTTTTAATTCATTAGGTCTTGCAGTTATTACATGCAGTTCATTAGAAATGCTGAGTCTTGATATACCTATTTGTGACCCAGAAACAGGCTTAATTAAGTCGAAATATGGTGATGCATAGAAATCATATACTATATTTATTGCTTGGTCATTTGTTGTATGCCATATATCCGAGAAGTTATAAGTATTAAAATCATTTCTGCAAAATGATCTATTATAGGTTGAGTTATAGTATTGAAGTAGAGGATTTATAAAGTCGGCGAGTACTTCGTCTAGATCTACTCCAATTTTCATATGCCATTTGAATAAATGTCATTAAAAAAGTTATTTGGGGCTGAAAATATATTTAGAAAGATATAAAAGTAAATTAAATATTAATAATTTATGCGAAAAAGAGGCATTTCTTTGAAGGAAAATATAGTTCTAATATTACTGCTTTTGGTAATTCTTGGGGTGTTGTCATTGTTTTTATTTCCAACAGAAAAAATAATTTTTAAAAATTAGGAAATATTGAATTTAGAACTCAGGTTAATAATGGCCAGTACCAATTATTTGTTCAGAACGGAAATAATGATCAGAATATTGATTTTTATTTAGATAGGGAAAATATTCAAGATGAATTATTTCAAAGTTTTGGCTTAACCCAGAAAAATATAGTTATGAATAATGCTTATTGTTCAACTAATCCTGCTATTTATATTAATATTCCTGTAGACAACCAACAATTAAGTCAATATAGTGTTGATGTCATTTTTACTAATTTCAATTTTATTATAGGCAGTATTGGAGAAACACACTTACATTTATACATAGATACTGATAATACCCCCTATATGTTTTATAATGGTGTCACTAACCGAATAGAATATAATGGAATGTCCACTACCAATATTTTAAGAACTGGTCCAAATTCATTACATATAAATAATTTAGCTAATGGAGTGCATCAATTGAAATTAATTCTCGCACAAAATTCCCATGTTGAATTATTGAATCCCGAAGCGATACATTTTATTTCGTTTAATGTAAATGTGCAAGAAATGCCTGGTGACGGTGGCAATGGGGGCGGTAGTGGTGGTGGAGGGGGTGGAGGAAGTAGTAGTAGAAAAACTCAATGCAATGATGGTAAGGATAATGACAATGATACTAAAAAAGATTTTCCAATTGATCTTGGATGTTTAAATAAACAAGATGATAATGAACAAGATCCGATTCAGGTGGTTTATAAGTGTGTTGATAGGTTAGATAATGACAATGACACTTTAACAGATATGGATGATCCGGGTTGCGTTAATAAATTTGATAACTCTGAAGAAAATTCATTAATTACAAAACCTGAACTTCCAGTTCAACCTATGGATGAAGATACAGATAACAAGCTATATCCAATAAAAGATAATAAGAAAATACAGTATATTATTGCAACTTTAATCATAATTTTGTGTATAGCTCTTCTCGTAACGCCAAAGCTAAGCAAGATGATAGGCAGTAAAAAATCATAGGTCTTTTGGGATAATAAGTCTTAATTTGATAGAGAATTACTATTATAATTAAGAAATAATTATTCACTTAATGAATTTTCAGAATTATTATCTAAATTAGATCATTTTAGTAAAGTTTTTAAATAGAAATGCTAATGGATTTTTATTGATTTTTTAATTTGGGGGTAAAACAAATGAATGACGCGTCTTCAAGACCACTGGATGCATTGAATGAGGCTAGAAATAAAAGAGTTGT
>JAGVZD010000048.1 GCA_018302805.1 Candidatus Woesearchaeota archaeon
TAAAGAGATCAATGTAAGCAATGATCAGAAAGCTGCAAAAGAAATGATTGATAAATCTGGCCAACTGGGAGTTCCTGTAGTTGAAATAGATGGGCAAATAATAATTGGATTTAATAAGCAAGCGTTGAAAAAAGCATTAGATATTAAATGATCTTTAATTAAATTTATATAATGGTATAAATTCTTTATTTTATGAATTTATTGGAAATAAGTGCAAAAAATACACTAAATTGTTTTAAGTTAAAAAGTGGCGAAGATATTCTCATAATTTGTGATAAAAATACCAGTAAAATTGCAAATATAATATACAATGAAGCACTGCAAATGGATTTTGATCCGGTTTTGACTTATATGGAACCAAGAAGATTCGATGGTGAAGAACCTCCAAGAGAAATTGCCCATGCAATGCTATTTTCAGACGTAATTATTGCACCCACATTCAAAAGTCTTACTCATACAACTGCTAGAAGAAATGCAACAAAGAATGGAGCAAGAATTGCAACCTTACCTGGGATTACTCCTGATGTTTTTGCAAGAACTATGAGATTGGATTATTATTCCATCAAAGATTCTACATTGAATTTGACCAAGATGCTGAGTAGAGCTTCTTTAGCTCAGGTCATAAGCCCAAGTGGTACAAATCTATTATTTCAGTTAGGTCATAAAGCACAAGCTGATACAGGTATACTTAAAGATTATGGAAGTTATTCTAATTTACCTGCAGGTGAATCTTCAGTTGCACCTATCGAAAGAAGTGCAAATGGAGTTATTGTTGTAGATAGATGTGGAGAAATCATTAAAAAGCCCACTAAAATATTAATTAAAAATGGTTTTATAGATAGTATTGAAAATACTCCTTCTGGAATTAAATTTAAATCAATTTTAGATGAAGTTAATAAAATAGATAATTCTAAAAATGCTTTTAACTTAGCTGAATTTGGAATGGGTACAAATCCATTAGCCAAAATTACAGGTTGTGTTTTAGAAGATGAAAAGGTTTTAGGAACATGCCATTTTGCATTTGGTGATAATACAAGTTTTGATGGTGGTACAGTTGACTCAACTATACACATGGATGTTATTATTAATAAAATTACTTTAAAATTAGATAATAAATTTATTATGAAAGAAGGAAAATTAATATAAGAAAAAAAAAAGATAAGCCAAAAGGCTTACCTTTTCTTTCTTCTTGATGTCTTTCTTGAAGTCTTTGCTTTTGTAGCTCTTGACTTTTTTCTAGACACCTTAATGACTTTTCGTGCCATTTTGTTTTTGTCCCTCCGACAAAAGAAACAAATAGATTTCTTAACTAATAACAAATAGTTATTAGCGTATAAAGAAAATCATATTAGGTTTCTTAATAATATTACTTAAAAGTAGTGATGTTAACATATATATAAAGATTTCGTTTTGCCTAAATTAATTGTAATTTTGATGCAAAATGCAAAAAATTATATACTATAGAATATAGTTTATTTTATGTTAAATAAAAATATTTTGATAGGAATAATTACAATTTTATTAATTTTTACTTATGGATGTAATAAAGTTAGTAATGATTCTATAACTGGTGGTGCTGTAGCCGGGGAGAACGATAATACTGATACCAATTTAGAGAATAATAAGGAATTTGATAAAATCTCACCTGAGGAAAATGGAAAAGGAACTATTGAAGAAAATATTAATTATAATTTAGCAAGATATGAATATTTATTTTTTGCAGGTGATTCAAAAAATATCGAAGGTAAAATTATTTATGTTAATAAAATTAATACGGATACTGTTATCTTAGAAGTTGATGGAGAAAAAATAACTTTGCCTAAAGAGACAATCAGAACAATGAAAGGTATTAATTTAAATTTTAATATTATTAGAATAATTAATGATGAAAATGTAATTTTAAAAATTAAAAAATCTGAAAAAGTTGGTGAAAAATATCGTTATCAATTCAATCCTGTGAATATAATTGATTATGATGGATTAATGATAAAAGTTGAATTAAGAAATGATAACAAAGCGGTTGTCGATGTAAATGGTGAAAAAGCAACTTTTACCATAGACAACAGTAAAGACATTAATGGTATAAATATAGAAATTTATGAAATTGGAAATGACGCAGGTGTTGATTATGATTTTGTTGGCATGCTTGTTAAAAAAGCGAAGGAATTAGAAAGAAATAATGACTAAATGAAACAGCGAATATTTATTTACATATTTTTATTAGTTTTAAGTTTTAATATAACTTTTGCCCAAGAAGCGGATATTGCTATTAAAAATATCACTTTAGTTCCAGAAAATCCAAACATTGGAGATAAACTATTATTTAATTATAGTTTAATAAATTTTGGTCCTAATATCACTAACATTAGCATATTCCACGAACTTGAATCTCCTTATGATAATATTAAATATTTTTATTGTTGCAAAGAGTTAAGTGTAAATAATGTATTTTTTATTTATAATCAAACTATAATAAATGCAAGTGGTCCTCATGTGCTACGCATAATTATTAATTCTAGTGATGGTGTGTTAGATTCAAATCTTAGCAATAATAAATTAGTTTATATATTTACTGTAAAAAATGTAGGACAAAGTTCACCTATATTTGCCAAGATTAATAATAAAAAATTAAGCCCCAGGCAAGATTTATCTGGATTAGAAATTGTTTATTTATTTATTACTATTATTTTATTGATTTTAATTTTTAATAATATTAAGATTATCTGTAGAAAGCATAGAAATAAGTGATGTTTACCACCCATAAATAATATCGATATGTTTATAACTTAAAATTTGATAAATGTTTTTGGTTAAAAAAAGGTCAAAATTAATGAAAAAAATATTGTTTTTAATTGGCTTATTTTTCATATTAATATTTATTACTAATGTTTATGCTGTTGAGTTTGTAAAAATTACGGTAGATAACACTCCTGGAACTATTGGAGAAGGTTTAGAACGTGATGTGGATGGATTAACAATTAAAGCTGTAAATGTTAATGATCAACCTGGAACAGAATTTGATTCAGCAGATTTAAGGATTATTGAAATTCTACCTGCAAATCAGTATACTTTGGATGTGGGAGAATCTGTAATTGTTGCTGGAAGAGAAGTTACTCTAAGTGGGATTGTTTCTACCGGTGCTAAATTAGGTGTTGATGGAGTGGCAATTACAATTCCTGAGGGAACTGAAAGGGAATTTAGAGGCTTAGCAATTAAGATTTTAGAAATCCACAATGAACCTGGTATCGAATTTGATTGGGTACGCTTAAGAATAATTGAAGGGGCACCAATTAATATAAATTTTCTTCGTGTTGGAGATTCTATAAGTTTATTTGGTAAAACTATCACTTTGGACATGACTGGCGGAGGAACTATTGTTCCCTCGGCTGGAGGAGTCGGATCTCCATCTGTACTAAAGATGGATGTAGTTTCTACTCAGGAGTCACAAGAAAGAAATAGTTGGTGGGTATTTATTTTGGCAACAATTGCTCTAATAATAATATTTTTGACATACAGGAATTTTAGTGTATATAGAGTTAACAGAAATAGAATGAACACTAGAAGAAGATAGATTTAAAAACAACTTATTCTTTTTTATTTTATTATGGAAAAAGTCGTGATAGCAATAGGTGGTAACGCCATTCTTCAAAAAGGTGAAGAATCTTCTATAACTAAGCAGTTTGAAAATACAAAGAAAGCACTAAAACCTTTAGTTACAACTATAAAAAATAATTCTATTGTTTTTATTCATGGAAATGGACCTCAGGTTGGGCAACTTCTATTACAAGACTCTAATGTGCCTTTAGATGTACTAGATGCAGAAACTGAAGGCCAGTTAGGTTATTTAATTCAGCAAAGTATTTATAATTTACTTAGAGAAAATAGAATTAAAAGAAGTGTAGTAAGTATTCTAACTCAAGTTCTAGTAAATAAAAAAGATAATGCTTTTAAAAAACCTACCAAATTTATTGGCCCATTTTATAATAGAAAACAAGCTGAGTCTTTAAAGAAAAAAAATTTTATAATCAAAGAAGATATTGGAAGAGGGTACAGAAGAGTTGTAGCTTCTCCTAAGCCATTAATAATTATTGAATCTGATATAATTAGAGATTTATTAAGCAATAATATCATTGTAATAGCAGCAGGAGGTGGAGGAATTCCAGTACATTATGAAAAAAATAAGTTAAAGGGCGTTGAAGCAGTAATTGATAAGGATTTAGCTTCTGCTTGTTTAGCAACTGGAATTAAAGCAGAAATCTTTATTATGATAACTGATGTTGATAAAGTCTACTTGAACTTTAAAAAGAAAAATCAAAAAGCATTAAATAAAGTTAAATTAAATGAAATTAAAAGATATTATAAAGAAGGACATTTTCCAGCTGGAAGTATGGGCCCAAAAATTGAGGCTTGTATAAATTTCTTAAGTAATAAAGGGAGAAAAGTTATAATAACAAATATTAAAAATATAGAAAAAGCTATAAATGGGAAAGCTGGAACTATAATTGAAAGATGAAAAAGAGGAATGTACTAATCGCTGGAGCAGCAGGTCGTGACTACCATAATTTTTTGATAAAATATAAAGACAATCCTTATTATGATGTTAAGTGTTTTACAGCTGCACAAATTCCCGGAATTGAAAAAAGAAAATTTCCTAAAAAACTTGCTGGAAGACTTTATAAGAAAGATATTCCTATTTTTAGTGAATATTTACTGCCAGAATTAATAAAAAAATACGATATTAATAATGTTGTTTTAAGCTATTCTGATTTAAGTCACTTAGATGTAATGCATAAAGCTTCTTTAGTCTTGGCTAATGGTGCTAATTTTATTTTATTAGGGCCACAAGATACTATGATAAAATCAAAAAAACCTGTAATTGCAATTTGTGCTGTTAGAACTGGAGCTGGAAAATCCCAAACTTCTAGAAGAATAGTTGATATTCTAAGAAAAAATAAGAAGAAAGTTGTTGTAGTCAGACATCCGATGCCGTATGGCAACCTATTAAAAGAAAGGTGGCAAAGATTTGAAAAGTATGAAGATTTAATTAAACAAAAGTGTACTATTGAGGAACATGAAGAGTATGATGCTTGGATTTCAAGAAAAGTAGTTGTTTATGCTGGAGTGGATTATAAAGAAATATTAAGAAGAGCTGAAAAAGAAGCAGATGTAATAGTTTGGGATGGAGGGAATAATGACTTTCCTTTCTTTAAGCCTGATTTATTAATAACTGTTGCAGATCCATTTAGAGCTGGGCATGAATTACTTTATTATCCTGGTGAAACAAATTTTAGAATGGCCGATGTTATTATAATAAATAAGGTAAATACCTCTCCTAAAGAAGGAATAAAAGAAATTCAGAAAAATATAAAGATTGTAAATAAGAATGCCATTGTAATTAAAGCAAATTCTGTGTTAATTTCACCCACAGCTAATATAATTAGGAACAGAAAAGTAATTGTTGTAGAAGACGGACCAACTCTGACTCATGGTGGAATGAAATATGGGGCAGGTTATATAATTGCTATGAAGTATAAAGCAAAGATTATAGATGCAAGAGAGCATGCAGTAGGTTCAATTAAAGAAATTTTTAAGAAATATCCTCATCTAGATGGAGTTTTGCCTGCAATGGGTTACAGTAAAGTGCAAATTAAGGAGTTAGAGGCAACTATAAATAAAGCTGTTTGTGATTTTGTTGTTGATGGAACTCCTACTAATCTAAATAGAGTTATTAAAGTGAATAAACCAATTATTGATGTTGATTATGAATTAAAAGAATTAGGTAAAGTAGATTTGGAGAAAGTACTTAAGAAATATAAGCTAATATGAAAGATTTTTTAGAAATAAAAGAAGTGAAAAAAGATGAAATAGTAAATTTAATTAAAAAATCAATTGAGATTAAAAAGAATCCACAAAAATATTATAAAAAATTAGAAAATAAAACTTTACTTTTATTATTTGAAGCTCCTTCTTTAAGAACTAGAATTTCCTTTGAAACTGCCATGAATCAATTAGGGGGAAGTGCAATTTATTATGATATTACAAATAGTCCATTAGGAAAAGGAAAAGAAAGTATGGAAGATACTTCTAAAGTAGTTTCAAGATATTGTGATATGGTTGCTTTAAGAATTTATAAGCATGATGATTTGTTGAAATTTGCTAAAAATTCATCTGTTCCTGTGGTAAATTTGATGACAAATGAGGAACATCCATGCCAAATAATGGGAGATTTGCTTATAGTATTTGAAAAAAAGAAAAAACTTAATGATATCTCTGTTTGTTATTTAGGTGATTCTAATAATAATGTTACAAATTCTTTAATATATGCTTGCTCAATTTTGAATATCAAATTAAATATAGGATGTCCTATACAAAAAGAATTTAATGTGAGAGATGATGTACTTAAAAATGCAGTAAAACTAAGTAATGATAAAGGTCTAATAAAAATATTTGATAACCCTATAAAAGCTGTAAAGAATGTAGATGTTGTCTATACCGACAGCTGGATGTCGTATAGGATTCCTAAAGACCAAGAAGGAAGAAGAGTTAAAATTTTAAGTCCATATCAAGTAAATAGAAAATTAATGAAGTATGCGAATAAAGATGCATTATTTATGCATTGTTTACCTGCATTAAGAGGTCAAGAAGTTACAAAAGAGGTCATTGATGGGAAAAGTTCTGTGGTTTTTGATCAGGCAGAAAATAGGTTACATATTCAAAAAGCAATAATTTTATATTTACTTAATAAATTATAGTTAATAATTCATTTCTA
>JAGVZD010000049.1 GCA_018302805.1 Candidatus Woesearchaeota archaeon
AAATATTGTTCTGCCTCTTGTCTACTAGGTTGAACATTATCTTTTCCACCATATGTACTTTCAAGGATTACTGTTTCTAACCTTGGGAATTTTGTGACAGCACAAGGGAGTAAATTACTTGTTTCAAATTTCATATCTCCTGTGTAAAGTAAGTTATGTAAACCATTTCCAATATGGAGATGAGCCATGGCACTTCCTAAAGTATGACCTGAGTTATATAGAGTTAATCTTATATCTGAGGTAATGTCAGTAACTTCTTCGTAATCTAGACAAATTGTTTGTTTTACCATTTGTTTAATGTCGGAGCTTGAGTAAAGTGCCTTTCTTGCTTCTTTTTGGCCTACAGCTATATAATCTAATTGAAGCAAAGCCATTACGTCTCTTGTGGGAGCTGTACAATAAATAGGGCCACTATAACCATATTTTACTAAGTATGGGAGAAATGCAACATGATCAAGATGTGCGTGACTTATAATTACAGCATCAATATCTTTTATACTAAATTCAGGTATGTCTAAAATTGGATAGGCACTTTCGTCATTAGCTGCAGTGTTTAAACCACAATCTAATAATACTCTTGATTCTTGTGTTTGGAGAAAAATGCAACTTCTACCAACTTCTCTACCTGCTCCAAGAAATGTTAATCTTACCCAGCCTGATTTTCTCTCATTGACCCAACCATCATAAATTTTTTTTCCAACTTGGTTTAAGAATTTTTTTCTTTGTTCACTATTTTCATATAAAACATATCTTATGTTCTCAATTATTTTTGACCTTAATGCGGGAGTTCTAGAGATCATTGGAACCCAAAATGTTTTTCTTCTTATCTCTTTGAGGATTTCTCCGGCTCTACCTATTGCAACCCCAGGTTTTTCAGCCTCTATTGTTACTACACTTCTAAAACTATCAAAGAAAATATTTGAGATTCCTGCTTCTTTAGGTATTAATTCTTCAATTATTTTTTTAGAAGTTTCACTATCTACGCAGATTGAAGGATCTGGCCTAAGCTCAATTCTTTTCTTAATAGTATTTACAATGTTCTTAATAGAAGTATTGTCATTAAGAAAGAAGTCTTTGTTTTTTGTATAAAGGATTATATTAGCTCCTTCAAATGCAGTTTCAACAATTCCTGCTTCTTTAGGTAATCTACCTAATATTTCATCTAGAATTTTACTTGGCATTTTCAAAAATTAAAAAAAATTCACACTAAAATTTTGGTTTCAATTGTTCTTGTAGTTATTTCACTAACTCCTTTATCTGTAATTGTCATTACATCAATTCCATTACCTGTTGGCATATCTCTTGATATTGCTGCACTAATTGCTTTTACAGCTAAATTAACACCTTCAATTACTGGAATATTTTTTTTATACATAGCTTCTAGGACACCAAGAGCTAGGTCAGAACCAGAACCATCAGAAACATAATCGTCGAATAGTGTTACAGAACCATCCATACCTAAGTCGTAAAGGCTAAAGCCTCTTGAGTCTTTACCAGCTAGGATAAATCCGACAATACCAGGAATCATGCTAGGCCTTCTTATGTTTGAGTAAAGTATATTTGCTATCAAATTTGCACCTTCTTTAACTGTGACTTCAGGAGCATCACTTCTTATTTTCTTAAGCATAAGCTCAGATCTTGCTAGTTTTATTATTAATTGTGCATCGGAAACAAGTCCTGCCATACAAACAGCCATGTTATCAGCTATTTTGTGTATTTTTAAGGCAGATTTATCTGCTATTCTATAACCTGCGCTTGATCTTTTATCTGCTGCCAATACTATGCCGTCTTTACATACAATTCCTATTGTAGTTGTGCCTTTAAGTGATTTGTTCATGTCTAATTCCATATATATCCCTCTTTGTGATTTAGTGTCTTAAGAATCAAGTTAAACATGATATATGTACCGGGTTTATAAATTTTTCGCTTTAAATTTTATAGATAAAAACTTTTTTGAAGGTTTTATGAAAGGAATCCTCTTTTAATAGGTATTTAAGATAATCTATGGCGTTTGTGAATCTTCTTGGGGCGTGAACAAAAACCCTTTTGGATTCTATTGAAATTCTTTTATGTTTCCATTTGTCCTTGAATTTTTGAAGGTTTATTTTATCATCTAACTTTGGGCCAAAATGCTTTTTCAATTTTGGAAGTGATTCCTTCTTAAGTTTATACCAAAAATAAACTTTTGTATCCCATTTCCATCCATAGTTAGCTACAATGAAACCCTCATTATCTAAGTGATTTTTGATAAACTCTAGGAATTTTGAAATTTTTCCGCTTAATACATTAATAGACATATTTTTAGGTATTATTTCTATTATAAGATGATTTTTTAAGTTATTGATAATTATTTCATTTTTAATGAAAAACTTTTCCGATTTAGTTTTAAGATACTGTTTTGCTAGTTTTTTGAATTCACTAAAATTTTTAATTGACAATACAGCAGTTATGTTTCTATCTCTTTGAACTGGGTCTATCAAAATTAATGGGCTAGTTAACTTTGATTTATTTAATAATCTTACAATTTCATCTTTATTTGCATAATACCTTTTTGGATCAATAATTTCTAATGTTTGCCATTTTGAGGTAGCTTTTAAAAGATTATTAAATCCGTTATAGTGAATTACTAGAACTTCTATCGCATAACCAGAAAAGGATTTTTTGTGGGTCTCTGCTCCATATAAATTATTTGCCTTAAAAAACGCTTTTGCAATTCTAATTTCATCTCTTAGTTTTTGAGTGGTATTTCTCATTACATAATTTGTATGAAGCGGACTTATATCCATAACATTAAGGATCTTATCTATTTTTTTTGTCTCTAATACAGGAACTAATTCATAAGTCAAGTTATTCCTTTTAATTTGATAATAAATCCTAGAACCATGTTGTATAGTAAACTTAAACCCTTTCAATGATTTTCCTAAGATTTTTGAAATGTCTTTATTTTTATATTTGTTATAATTAAATTTAATAAAGATATCAATGTCGTGGTTATCTTTAAGCCATGTTCCTTTGGCAAAGGAACCCCCAATAGAAATTCTTGCGTTTTTAATAGATTTATTTAAATCCTTAAGAAATAGATTAATTTCATTTCTTATTTTTTCTTCTTCCTTTATTGATGGCTTAATTTTATCTAAAATATTCATATGTGTTAAAAATATAACGAGCATAAAAAGGTTTCTACAGGGCAATTAAGTGGCTTGGACAGTTTTTAGGATGTGGAATTGTGATAGAGTTTAACAGAATAATTTAACAAGCTTTAAAATATTTATCACTCCATACTTTTGATATGGATGCAATAATACTTGGTGGGGACCATACTAATGAAGAATTATATGATACAAAGGAGAAAGTTAAAGGTAATAAGTTCTCATTATTCTTAAAGAATAAGTGTATGGGTATGTATGTGCTTGATTCTTTATTAAATTCGGACTATATTGATAAAGTAGTGGTTGTTACTGACACAACAAAATTAAAGCAAGGATTAAGGTTTAAAAAGAACGTTATTTTTGTACATCAAGTAGGGAATCTAACTCAGAATTTCTTAGAAGGGGTTAGAGCACTAAAGTTAAAGGATAATGTGCCAATTTTAGTGTTGGCAAGTGATTTGCCGTTGCTTAAGGGCGAAGCTATTAATGATTTAGTTAAAGAATATTATAAATATAACTCGGATATTTTTTTAGGACTAGTTCCTTATGAAAATTTTAAAGGCTTACTTGGAATATGCGTTACCAACTTTCAGCCTATAAGAGTTAATAAAAAGCTAATTTATGCAGAAAAAGTGAATGGACTAATCGTGAAGCCTAAACATATCATAAATAATAATAAAGTAATTGAAATTGTACAGTTGATTTATGAAAATAGAGAATTAGAAAGTGTTAGAAGACAATTAAGGAATTTTAAGTTTTTTCCTTATATACTAAAAAACTTTGGCATTTTTGGGATTATTCAAGCGACTTATCTATATTTAGTGTCTAGATTTTTGGTCTTGCTTAATAAAAATAGAAATTTTTACTGGTTGCTGCCAGAAAAAGAAAATTTTGAAAACAGATTGTCTAAAAAATATAAAGTCAATATTGGTTTTGTGAATTGTCCTGAATTTAGCATTGATTGTGACACTGAAGAAGATAAAAAAAATATTGAGAGAATTTTAAGATAGTTTTAACTATTACGAAATGAATGATACTGAGTATATAGTTAAATTTGAAGAATTATACATATATACTAATTCAATTTTGTCTCCTTTAATTGGCTGAAATCCTCTTTGGATCCAACCACCCTCATGACCCGCATACCTATTATGCCAATTCATACCAGTTTGTATCCAAATTATTTCATTATGGAAATCAATTTTAGCTCTCGCATCATAAGAAGCTGCCCATCCCAAATCTACACTATCAGTTTCAATTACAGTAAATGATTCTCTTTGTCTTTCATTCAACTTATCTTCAGAAAAGTTTTTTAGATCAATGGTGCTTATGTTTTGATAGACTTCTCCTTTTAAAACAAACCATTGTACTTGGCCCAACGTGTAACCATCATAATCTCCAAATCTTGAAATATTCACAGTGCTGTTTTGCCAAATTTGTTCTCTACTATTATTCTGACAACTTGAAATTAATAGAGTTAAAAAATATAGAATTAAAACATTCTTAAATTGCATAAACAATAATTGTTAATTTCTATATTTAAATCTTCCTAATCTTTGCAACAAAGAAGCCTTCAGTATCGTTATCTTGTGGCCATATTCTAAGGCATTTTTCTATTTCTGAGTTAAATGAAGTACCTTCAAATTCTAAAATTGGAGAACTTCTTTTTATATTTTCAATCTCTATCTTTTGTAATTGTGCATTATCATGACTCCTTAATAGATAGTCTATTACTCCTTCATTTTCATCAGGTTCTAAGGAACATGTTGAATAAACTAGGACTCCATTATCTTTTAGGTTTTCGAAAGCTGTCATTATTAGTTTTTTTTGTAATTTTGAAATTCTTTTAATCATATTTGGATTCCACATCAACAAGGTTCCCAAAGATTTTCTAATTGCTCCAGTTCCTGAACAAGGTGCGTCGAGCAATATCTTATCAAAACTCAAGCCTTTAATACTACTGATGTGGGATAGTGTCATTATGGTGTTTGAAACCCCACATCTTTGAAGGTTTATATAAAGAGACTTTAGTCTTTCAAATTTAACATCGTTAGCAATAATAATGCCTAAATTATTTAACATTGCTGCCATCTGTGTAGTTTTTGATCCAGGAGCTGCAGCCATATCTAGTATTACTTCGTTTTCTTTTGGATCTAAAACTAGTGGTGGGATTAATGAAGCTGCTTCTTGGATGTAAAAATAACCAAGACTATGTTCAATAAGATTTCCCAAATCTCTTCTTTCTCCTTCTACAAAAAAAGCTTCATTGCACCATGGGACTTTTTCTAAGGTAAAAGCTTTATTAAGTCTATTAGTTAATTGATTTATATTAGTTTTTAAGGTATTTACTCTTATACTTCTTCTTAAGTATTTGGATGTTATGTCTTTGAACTTTTCTATATCTGTTAGTTGTTCATATCTTTTTATGAACGACTCTTTGAATTTTATTTCAGTCATGTATAATCAAATGAAAATAAATTTAAATACGTATATAAATTATTTTAATTTATGATTATATCTTTTAAGGCAGGCTATTCAGTGTATCAAGACAAAGAAAATAATATTGTAATTGCTACCCCCCATTCTGGACCAGCTTTCGAAACTTCGACTGCCAGGGATGATAATTCGGAAACCGTGGCAAGTTTATGTTGGAAAAAGATGGGCGGGACTTTGGTAGTAGCAAATGTATCAAGAAAAAGATTATGGGGTGTTGACTTGAATAGAGATATTCCTAGTATGGAAATAGCATTAAAGATGTTTAAACCATTTATGGAAGAAGCAATAGATAGTGATGTTTTGCATGATTACAGAAAAAAATTTGCTTGGGTTGCCAAAGATGAAATAGATTATAATAATAGGTTAGAAATTTATGAAAACTTTTGGGGGGAGGTGAGTAAGGGCGAATGCATAATTTTGATACATAGGGCTTTGACTAGAATTAAAAATATGTCTAGCTTAATGGATATTGTAGTATTCAATGATGGTGAGCATAAGAACAAAATTAAAGACGTAATTAGAGAAGTCAACATCAAATACTATGAATTTTTAAAGAAAATTGAGCCTGCTTACAAAAAGATGGTTCTCTTTGAAGAAGAAAGGTTTGTTTCTAACATCCTGAGAGTTTTTGGCGCTTTTGATTTGGATAAAGTTAAGGGGGAATATAAAAGTCATTTAATGCAAGATGTTGAGAAGATTAAGGTTTTTTCTTCGCCAAAGTATTATAAGTATTTAAAAGAAGAGTTTAATCCTCAGAACTTTCTTAGAGCTGTTAAAAGCGTTATTGAGAATGCACCAGCTCCACAAATTACTTTAGAATATGCATTTGATGGGAGCTTGGCGCTTGGACCAAGAAAAAAATTGTGTCCATTAAATGGCAAGGTTGTTATTGAAGTTGAATCTAGCAGATTCCTAAATTTTTGGTATCCTGAAGTTGCATCTGAGATGATTAGTGACATTATTGAAAAATTAAATCTTAAGTGATTACCATTATGCTTGGGTTCTGTATTCTCTACTTGTGATTTCTATGTCAGT
>JAGVZD010000066.1 GCA_018302805.1 Candidatus Woesearchaeota archaeon
TTTTGGCACTAAATTATTGAACACGTATTATTATGAGAAATATTCAAATACTTTTTTAGTTAAAAAATTTAGTATAGAAGAACTATTGCCTAAAGTTAGCACTGCATACAACAATATTCTTCTCAGCATTTTTTTGTTTTCATTATTATTGTTTATAATTTTGTTATTGTTTTACCTTTTGAAAAAAGATAGTCTTAACCAAAATAAGTTTAGATTATTAATAGTTATTATCATAGTTACTGATATATGGTTCTTTGGATATGGAGTTATGGACTTAGATTTAATAGAAAATAATTTTTATCCAAATAAAGATATAAGGCTTAAACTATTGGATAAAACTCCTGTTATCGAATTTCTGCAAAATGACAATTCTATTTTTAGAATAGATGATTTGGGTGAAAAAATAATACCACAACAATTAGCAGTACGTTATCATATCTTCTCTATAAGGGGATTCAATAGTCTAGTTCATAGAGATTATATGTCATTCATCAAGAACTTCATTAATTATAGTGATACAAATGTTTCAGAATATTTGGGTATTATGAATGTTAAATATATAATTACAAAGAAAAATTTATCGATCAATGATTTAAAGCTGTTACAAAACCTTGATGGTGTTAATATTTATGAAAATTTGAATTATCTGCCAAGAGCTTTTATAACCAATAATTATAGCGTACTTGATAACCAATCTAAGGTTACGGATTTTTTTGGAGAGAAAAAATTAATATCAAAAAATGAAATAATATTAGAAACAGATCCAACTATACAAAAGGGTAATTTTTTTCAAGAAGTCAACATATCTAATTATAGTCCAAATGTCATAAAGCTGAACTTCAATGCACCTCAGGAAACAATACTTTACTTTAGTGAACTATATTACCCAGGATGGAAAATTTATGATAATGGAAACCATTCTTATATATATAGGGCCAATTTCATCTTTAAAGCTATTAAAGTAGACGAGGGAAATCACGAAATTGAATTGAGGTACAACCCAATATATTACAAAATTGGATTAATAATCAGTATTATAACCATAATAGCTATTATTATTTTATTAATACTTATTAACTTACATTTAGTTATATAATTGTCTTAACAATGTGATCTAAATCTTCTTGACTTAATTTTGGGTGAACAGGTAAAGATAATACCTCAACACTACTTAGTTCAGAAATAGGTAAATTATCTCTATACCCAAGGTTTTGATAAAATTCTTGTTTATGTATGGGTAACGGATAAAATATAGCATATCCAATTTGGCCAAATTCCAATCTCTTAATTACTTCTGCACGATTTTTTGTTCCAATAGTATATTGATGAAAAACATGTGATGAATTATTAGTAATCTTTGGGATTGCATATTTACCTTCTAATTTACTAGATAAAAAAGTTGCATTTGAAACCCTTACTTTATTGAATTTATCCAATTTTTTCAATTGTTCAATCCCGATAGCAGCACATATCTCAGTCATTCTAAAATTATAACCCAATATTTGATGATAATATCTAATAAGTGATCCATGATTTCTTATAAGCCTAGCTTTTTCAAAAATATCTTTAGAATTTGTAGTAATCATCCCTCCCTCAGAGGTTGTCATGTTTTTAGTGGCATAAAAACTAAAGCAGCCTGCATCTCCAATAGACCCGACCTTTTTGGATTGATATTCTGCACCATGAGCTTGTGCGGCATCTTCGATAATAAAGAGACTATGCTTTTTAGAGATCTCCATCAATTCATCCATTTTACATGGATTTCCATATAAATGAATTGGTAAAATAGCCTTTGTTTTATTTGTAATCTTTTCTTTAATTAAATCAGGATTTATATTATAAGTTTCTTCATCTATATCCACAAAAACAGGTTTAGCACCACAGAATAAAATAGAATTTGCTGTGGCAATAAAACTAAATGGGCTTGTAATAACTTCATCTCCAGGCTTAATTCCAGCAGACATTAAAGCAATTTGTAATGCTGCAGTTCCGGAATTTACTGCAATAGCATATTTTGTACCTATATAATTAGCAAACTGATTTTCAAAATCTTCTACAACCTTACCTTGAGCAATATTTCCTGATCTAAGTACATTAACAACTGCTTGC
Source organism: Candidatus Woesearchaeota archaeon (assembly GCA_018302805.1). Classification (GTDB taxonomy): domain Archaea; phylum Nanobdellota; class Nanobdellia; order SCGC-AAA011-G17; family JAGVZF01; genus JAGVZF01. The sequence goes on from JAGVZD010000066.1 coordinate 2,110, forward strand.
TCCTCCTCTTTGTCTATCCAGGGTTTCGCAATTGGGATCATTTTTCGCTTAATTTATATTGATAATACAGTTAATTAATAAAAATTAATTATCTTTATAATGATGTTTATTCTCTTGATACCATTTAACTGTTTTCTCTATGCCTTCTTCAAGCTCTGTAGGAGGTTCCCATTTTAGCTTTTCTTTCATCTTATTAACTATTAGTACTTTCTTCATAGCCCCATCTGGCTTATCTGTTTGTAATACAAATTTTCCTTGCCAATTTACCTTCTCCTTGATAAGGTTTGCTAAATCAATAACTGATATTCCCTTAGTCACTCCAATGTTCATTATTTCATTAGGTTCAAAATTATCAAAATTTTCAATGGTTTTAAGAATAGCCATAGCACTATCTTCTACATAGATCCATTCTCTAATAGGTCTTCCAGTACCCCAGATTTCAACACTATCATTATTTTTATCCTTCGCATCAACTATTTTTTTAATCAGTGCACCCAGTGCATGAGATCTAATAATTTGGAAGTGATCATTTGGCCCATACATATTGGGAAAAATTAAGTGGACTGGTTTAAAATTTTTATTTTTCTGGCAGTATGCAAAACATAATCCCCATCCCATTTTTCTGGGTAATCCATATGTTAAAACACTCTCGTGAATGGCACCTTCCCAAAACTTCGATTCCTCATATTCATCAAGATGTCCTGGATAGGAGCAATTGGGTATAACATTGATTAAATTCTTGACACCCATTTCATTTGCTGCCTTAATTACATTTATTCCAATTTTTACATTATCTTCAAAAACCTCTATTGGATGTAATGCATTATAGGCAATCCCGCCAACATGAGCAGCACAATGAATTATCATATCAGGTTCCATATTCCCAACAAAATCTCTAAAAAATTCATAATCTAAGATATCAACACCCTGGCTTTTGCTACATGTTTCTACCATATAATCTTTATTCCTTAATAATCTAGTAACACTTTTACCTAGAAATCCTGTACCGCCTGTAACTAATACTTTATACATTTTTTATCAAATTTTATTATTAGACTAAGTTATTTAAACTTTATTATAGAACAAACTAGTTATCTTAAATTAAAATAAAATTCTTTTAAAGTATCGCAGATATACTCTATTTGTTCTTTTTTTAAGTTATAAAAAACAGGAAGTGATAATCCTTCTTCATATGCCTTATTGGATACAGGAAAATCAGATTCTCTATATTTAAGATGAGATAAATAAGGTTGCTTGTGCAAAGGATAAAAAAATCCTCGAGTTTGAATTCCCTTACCTTCTAAATATGGCATAAGTTCTTTTAAATGTTCCACCATAATGTTAGCTCTAAATGGTATAAAATTTGAATGATCATTCCCCTTAATGAATCTAATTTCTTTAAAATCCTTAAGCAATTTTGAATACATATCATAATGTTCAAGCTTTCTTTTTTCTATATCTCTAAATTTATTAATTTGTGCAACACCAACTGCACACTGTAAATCTGTCATTCTGAAATTCATACCATGTTCTGGATGAACAAATGTACCACTATTAACTCTTCCTTGATTACGCAAATATCTTAATTTATTATAGATTTTTTCATCATTAGTCAAAACAACTGAACCCTCACCTGTAGTAATGGTTTTATCAGCAAAAAAACTGATCATAGAAGTGTCTCCAAATGTTCCTGCATGTTTCCCTTTATGGAAAACGCCAAAGGCCTGCGCTGCATCCTCTACTATTCTTAAATTATATTTTTGTGCAATTTCAACTATTTTACTCATATCGCAACTTCTACCATAAATATGGACTGGCATTATTGCTTTAGTTCTAGGAGTGATATTCTTCTCTATCAATGATACATCAATATTTAAGTCATCTTCAATAACATCAACGAAAACCGGATTAGCACCAACAGCTACAACAGAGGCTGCACTAGCGCTAAATGTAAAATCAGGAACAATTACATCATCACCATGTTTAATATCTGCCGCAAGTAAAGCCAAATATAATCCTAAGGTCCCAGTACTTGCCAGTACTCCATATTTTGATTTTGTAATTTGCAAAATCTTTTCTAAAAATTCTTTAGCAAAGGGACCTTCAGTAAGCCAATTTGTCTCTATAGCTCTCTTTAAATTATTCAGTTCTTCTTCACCAAGAAAAGGTTCTAATTGAGGTACTTTATATGTCATTTTAAATCAACTTGAATTTCTTAAAAGCAATCCAGTTCATTTTTAATAGTAATACAACATGTTTTAAAAAACTTTTGAATGATTTTCCATAGGCTTTTGGTTCACCGTAGTCTCTCGGTCTGTAATGCACAGGGATCTCAGCAACTTTTAAATTATTCTTAATGGCTCCAAAAATCAATTCATAGTCGCCAAATGGATCAAAATCACCAAAATAGTTTATTTGCTTTCTTATCCTTAGGTAATTTTTCTTGGAAATTGCTTTAAAACCACATAATGTATCAGTAAATCTTTGACCTAATAACATAGTAAAAATATTTCCAAAGAATCTATTCCCTATATAATTAAAAAATGGCATTGCATTCTTCTCCATTTTGTAAACTAGTCTACTACCATTAATATATTCCCCCCTACCATGAATATATGTATCCCAAAATAAAGTAATTTCTTCAGGTGGTGTAGTTAAATCTGCTTCTAACCAACAAACAAAATCACCCTTTGCATAATCAAAACCCATTCTAAAAGCATCGCCTTGGCCTATACCTTTTTGTTTCAGTAATTTAATATCTTTATCAGGGTATTTTTCAATCATCTCCTTAATCTTTTCAACAGTCCTATCTTTAGAATGTCCTTCAACAAAAATTAATTCTGTATGTTTCCCAATTTTGGGAATCCGCGTAACTAACCCCTCTATATTACCTTCTTCATCTCTACAAGTAATAACTACACTAGCTGTCAGTTTATCACTATTTAGAGGAGGAACATTCAATCTCGAAACTACAAAATGTTCAAGACATAATCTCCTGACTAATGGAAGTTTCCCTATAATTCTATTAAAGATGGGGCTAATGATGGGAATCTGTACTGGAATAAGTATATAGAAATTTTCTTTAACAACTTGGTATCCAGAAATGTTCAAAAAATTTTCAATATCGTCAATTGAAAGAGAATTTAAAACAACTTCGGGCATTATCCATCTTGTTTTTTGAGCTAATTTCAGTAATGGATTCCAAAGAGGATTATAATTATTAATTATTATTCTTGTATCAGGAGTTGACATTTTTGATACGTTTTGCAAAAGTAGTTGAATGTTTTCAACAGAACATAAAGTACCTGAAATAATTATATAATCAAATTTCTCATTAATCAGAAAATTTTCAACATCAGAACAAATGAAATTAATATTGGGAAAATTTCTTTTAGCAATTTTTATCATTTCTTCGCTAATATCAACACCAATTCCACGAGAAGGTCTTAAATTTCCAAGTAAATTACCAGTGCCACAACCCATCTCTAAAATAGTACTATCTTCCTGCACATAGAATCTATAATATTTTAGAATGTGTTTATGGTAATATTTATTTCTCCCATACCATTTAGATCTATTAGGTGCAATATTATTATAATGCTGTTTCAGGTCTTCCTTAAGATTTTTGTCCATCTGAAGTGTTCAACTCGTGTTCAGTCATCAATTTTACTAATTCTTTGAATTTGACTTTTGGTTCCCATCCTAATACATTCTTTGCTTTTGATGCATCACCTACAAGTAGATCTACCTCGGTAGGTCTAAAATATCTTTCAGCTAGTCTAATGATAACTTGATTATTTTTGGAGTTGATCCCTACTTCATTTAAACCTTTACCTTGCCATTCCAATGGGATGTCTAAGCATTTTGCACATTCTTCAACAAATTCCTTGACCGTATGTGTTTCCCCAGTAGCAATAACATAATCATCAGGACTTTTCATTTGCAACATCTTCCACATGGCTTCTACATATTCTTTAGCATAACCCCAGTCTCTCTTTGCATCAAGGTTCCCAAGCATCAATTCTTTTTGTTTTCCAAGTTTTATCCCAATAAGACCCCTAACTACTTTTCTTGTAACAAAAGTACCACCTCGACGCGGACTTTCATGATTAAATAAAATCCCATTGCACGCAAATATATTATAAGCTTCTCTGTAATTTTTTGTTGTAAGATGTGCAAATACCTTTGCGCATGCATATGGCTTCGAGAACTTTTCCATACATCTCTGAACTTGAACCCTGGTAAAATTTTATATCCCTTCCAGATTTCCTTATGGTTTCAAGAATTCTCAATGTACCCATTGCAATTGTCTCAGTTGTATATTCAGGTATATCAAAGCTAACCCGTACATGAGATTGTGCCCCTAGATTATATATTTCATCAGGATTAAAATTATAAATAATATGTGCTATACTACTCCCATCACTTAAATCTCCATATATAGTATCAAAATTTTTTGTTTCGTAAATATGATTAATTCTTTCAGTATTAAATGAACTCGATCTCCTTTGAATCCCCAAAACTTCATAATCTTTTTTTAAAAGG
>JAGVZD010000044.1 GCA_018302805.1 Candidatus Woesearchaeota archaeon
TAGATACTACTATACATATGCTTTTTGTTTTCTTTCCAATAGATGTAATCTGGGTTAATTTAGAGAAAAAAGTAGTTGATATTAAAAGAAATGTGCTGCCTTTTACTCCTTGGCTCAGCCCAAAAGACCCGGCGAAATATGTGGTAGAACTGCCAAGCAGCTCTACAAAGTTTGTAAAAGTGGGAGATTCTATTATATTTAATGAAGCATGATTAAGATAGCTGCTGTAGGCGGATATAGTGAAGTTGGAAAAAATATGACTGCTATCCAGATTGATAATGATGTTATCATCTTAGATATGGGTATTTATTTGCCTAAATTATTAGATTTTGAGGAAGGGCATAATTCCAGGAAAAATCTAGGGAGAGAAGAATTAATACATCTTGGAGTTATTCCAAATGATGATTTTATTAGAAGCTGGAGAGATAAAGTAAAAGCTATTGTTGTTGGTCATTGCCATCTTGATCATTCAAGTGGTGTAATTTATCTTGAGAAGAATTATAGTTGTCCTATTATTGGAACACCTTTTACTAATGCTGTAATTAGGACTCTTGCCAAGAATGAGAATATTCAATTAAAGAATTATTTGCAAGATTTAGAAATGGGAAATAAAATTTCTATTACAAAGAATATTGAGATTGAGTTTGTAAATACAACACATAGCACCCCACAAAGTGCCATGGTGGCAATACACACAAATTATGGGACTATTATGTATTGTAATGATTTTAAATTAGATGAAACCCCAGTTATAGGAAAAAAGCCAGATTATAACAGGTTAAGAGAAATTGGCAATGGCAATGTTAGATTGGCAATTATTGATTGTTTGTATGTTAATGAAAATACTAAGACTCCTAGTGAAATGATGGCTAGGCAAATGCTAAAAGAAGTGATATTTGAAAACGATATTCAAGGTACTTTAATTGGGACTACATTTGCTAGTAATATATCAAGATTAAAGAGCTTTCTTGATTTTGGATTAAAAATAAACAGACAAGTTGTATTTCTTGGGAGAAGCATGGAGAAATATATAAGCTGTGCTGAGAATTTAGATATTGTGAATTTTTCTCAGAATTCTGAAATAGTAAAATACCGAGATGATGTTAAGAAAAAATTAAAAGAAATCAGTAAAAATAAAGACAAATATTTAATTGTTACAACTGGGAATCAAGGAGAGCCTGGGTCTATATTAGTCGATATGGCAAATGATAAATTACCATTAAAATTAGACAATAAAGACAGTGTCATTTTCAGCTGTAATACAATTCCTGCTCCTAATAATATTAAGAATAGGAAACTACTTGAAAAAGCACTTGACCTAAAGAGTATCAATGTTTTTATGAATATTCATCAAAGTGGTCATGGAGCAAGAAAAGATATAGAGGAATTAATACAAATTCTAAAACCTGAAAAATTAATACCTGGGCACGGAGATCCTTCAAGATTTAGCAAGATGAATATCTTAGCTAAGGATCTGGGATTGGAAAGGAAAAATATACACATACTTGAGAATAAGCAGAAATTGGAATTAAATTAATTTTGATGCAATCTAAATATTTATATAGTTTATGTATAACTAATATATAGGTGGTTATATATGTCAAAACAATCTACTATATTGATAGAAAAGGATACTATTGAAATACTTAAGAAAGTAAAACAATATCCTAGGCAAACCTACAACGAACTAATAAAAAATATGGCAAAAATATTTTGTGAAGTGAAAAAAAGAAACCAATATGATGAATTTCTTCATAAAATTCAAAAAGAAAAAATGAAAGAACTTTGGGATAATAAAGAAGACGAAGAGTGGGAAAATGCATAACTTAGGGGAAGTGGTTTTAACTCAATTACAATTTACAGATACATTGGAAATCAAATCTAGACCTGCCGTAGTGCTTTTTGAAGAAAACGGGAATGTTGTTGTTGCGGGTATTACAAGTAATTTGGAGATGAAAGGAATTTTATTAACTAAAAAGGATGGAGCAATTAAGGAGAGTGTTATAAAACTTAATTATATATTCACGATAAGTGATAAAATGATAATTAAGAACTTATTTTCCCTATCAATTGAAAAGAAAAAATTATTAGTATCTGAACTTATTAAAAAATTAAAAACTTAGGTTAATTTATCAGAAAGCTTATATATTTTTCACCATATTAACAAAATAATTCTAAAATATGAAATTTGCTCATTTAAGTGATGTACATATTGGTGGGTGGAGAGAGCCAAGGTTAAGAGAATTAAATATCCTGACATTTAAGAGGGTAATTGAATTATGTATTGAAGAAAATGTAGCTTTTGTATTAATTTCTGGAGATTTATTTAACACTTCTCTGCCACCAATAGATTTAATTAAAGAGGTAAGTGCAGATCTGGAAAAACTCAAGAGAAATGATATTGAGGTATATATTATTCCTGGCAGTCATGATTTTAGTCCTTCTAACAAGACAATGATTGATGTTCTAGAAAATGCAGGATTATGTGTAAATGTAATGAAGGTTAGAGAAGATCACGACAAGTTACATCTTGATTTTACTATAGATAAAACCAATATTAAAATAGCCGGAATTTATGGCAGAAGGGCTGGGTTAGAAAAAGAGCAATATAAGAAATTAGACAAAAGTAATCTTGAGAGTGAAAAAGGCTTTAAAATTTTCATGTTTCATAGCCTTATCAGTGAACTAAAACCTGATTTTCTTGAAATGGTAGATTCAGAACCATTAAGTTCTTTGCCAAGAAATTTTGATTATTATGCTGGAGGACATCCTCATTTTATATTGACTAAGAAAATTGATGGTTATGGAACTTTGGCCTATCCTGGGGCAACCTTTCCAAATAATTTTAGTGAGCTTGAAAAGTTTAAGCATGGTGGTTTTCTATTAATTGATGTTAATAATGAATTGACTATCACATATGTTCCAATTAAACTGAAGGAATTTGAAGGATTTACAGTTGATGTTGATGATTTAACTCCTGAAGAAGCTGAAAAGAAGATATTGAACTCCTTAAATAAGGATGTTAATAACAAGGTTGTGACATTGAGGATAAGAGGAATTTTAAAAAGTGGAAAGGTTAGTGATATTGATTTTAAGAAAATACAAAAGAAAATAGAAGATGCGTATGTTGTTCTAAAAAATATTAATAAATTAAGCACAAATGAGATTGAGCAATATAAAAGTGCAGATGGGGACATAGATTTTATTGAAGATAGTATTATATCTAGATATTCTAAGGAAGCAAAAAGTGAATACAAGGATATTGAATTTATCAAAGAATTGATGAAGACATTAAGTCTAGAAAAAAATGAAGGAGAAACAAATTCTGATTTTGAAGAAAAATTAAGTACAAATTGTATCAAGCTGCTAAAACTGGATTATGTTATTAAAAAAGATTAAGCTGGAGAATATTAGAAGTTATTTAAATCATGAAATAGACTTCCCAGAGGGAAGTGTTTTATTAAGTGGTGATATTGGATCTGGGAAAAGTTCTATATTATTGGCAATAGATTTTGTTCTTTTTGGTTTAAGAAGAGGTGATTTAAGCGGATCTATGTTGCTGAGAAATGGGAAAAATAATGGTTCTGTGGAGTTAAAGTTTAGTGTTTATAATAAAGAAATAATAATTAAAAGATGTTTGAAAAGAACTAAGGATTCAGTTGTGCAAGATTCTGGTTTTATTTCTATTGATGGGAAGAAAAAAGATGCAAGTGCCATAGAATTGAAACAGATGATACTTGAATTATTAAATTACCCCCAAGATCTTTTAACAAAGTCAAAACCTTTGGTATATCACTACACTGTTTATACGCCTCAGGAAGAGATGAAACATATTCTTTATGCTGATAATGAAATTAGATTGGATACACTAAGAAAAGTTTTTGGGATTGACAAATATAAAAGAGTGAATGAGAATTGCAAGATCCTAATGAGTAAGTTAAGGGAATTAAGCAGGGATTTGAATTTGCAAATAGAAGATTTACCTACATTGGAAAGGGAAAGAGAAGATATTTTCAAAAATATCCAAAATATTAAGCAAGACCTAAATGAAATAAATATTAAAAAGTCTGAAGTAGATTTGAAACTTAAGGAAATTAAGGACAAATTTGAGCAAATAGACAAGAAAAAAAAGGTATTAAATGAACTGCATACAAAATTAAGTCTTACTGAATTAAATTTGAATAGTAATGTCAATTTAATCTCTAATATAAATAAAGAAATTGAGAAATTTAATAATGAGATTAAAGAAATTAAAAAAGAAGACATATCTATACTAGATTCTCGTGAATTAAAAGTCTTAGTAGGCTCAAAAGAGAAAGAAGTTAATTTCATGGAAGATACTCTTGATAAACTTAATTCTAAAATAAAAGAACTTGAAATTAAAAGAGAGAATTCTAATAATTTAATTGTGAGTTTAAGAAAACTTGATATATGTTCAGCGTGCAAACAAAAAGTAAGTGATGAATATAAAAAATCTATATTTGACAGAGAGCAATTACTTCAAAAAGAGGTAATTGCCGAATTGAAAATTATAAATGAAAATAAATTCGAAGGTGGCTCAAAGTTAATGGATTTAAAGAAGGAATTAGATATGCTAAAAGATAAAATTAGGGAATTTCAATTGATGGAATTAAAGATTAAAAATCTAAGGGAGAAGGAATCAAGCTTAGAGAAACTTTCTAATAACTCAAAGATGTTAAAAGAAGAAGTTGGAGGCCTAAATTCTTTAAAAGTTGATATTAAAAAGCAAATAGATGAATTTGAAGGGCTAGAAGACGAGTATAAGATATTAAATAATAACATGACTAATTTAATCAATAATATGAATATTTTTGCAACAAAGAAAGGAGCTTTGGATGTTCAATTAAAACAGTTTGATGAAAAATTTGTTGATTTAAATAGAAAAATTGAAAATAAAAAAGAATTAGAATTGCAAAGGAATAATATCTTAAAATTAATTTCTTGGATCGACACAGATTTTTTAATTGTAGTTGCAAGTATTGAAAGAAATATTATGTTAAAAATACATCATGATTTTAATAATTTATTTGAGAAATGGTTTAATACATTAGTTGATACTGAGAATTTAAATGTCAGGCTTGATGAAGATTTTACACCTGTTATCGAGCAGGATGGTTTCAGAATAGAATTTGAAGCGCTGAGTGGAGGAGAAAAAACTGCTGCAGCATTGGCTTATAGACTTGGATTAAACCAAGTAATAAATCATGTAATGGGGAGCCTTAATACTAGAGATATAATTATTTTAGATGAACCTACTGATGGTTTTAGTGAAGAGCAAATTGATAGGATGAGGATTGTTTTAGATGAGTTAAAATTAAGGCAGATTATAATTGTGAGCCATGAATCAAAAATAGAAAGTTTTGTTCAAAATGTAATAAAAATAAATAAAAGAAATCATATTACAGAGATTTCCTATTGATCTTTAGAAGCTTTGTACACTTCTAAGGCATATTCTGGTTCTGATTCGTCTTCAAATTGCAATATATCAGATAAGTCACTACCATCCATCATCTGCCTAAGTTTTCTAGCTTTCCTTCTAATAACTTTTTCGGAATCCTGGTATCTTTCATATGTTTCGATAAGTCCATGTAATTTCCTATATGGATTTGTGTGGACCATTTTATTACCATAGGTATCTGTAGCTTCTAGAACTAAGTTTGTACCATCATAATATTGCTTAAACTGAAATCCTTTATATCCCCATCTATCTATAGCCAGTACTGATTTCTCAGTTGGTTTATTATTTTTTTTATAGTTTTTTGACATTAACATTGCCTCCTGATATTAAAAGAATCACTTAAGGAAAATAATATATATTTAAATTTATCCTTAATCTACTAACTAGTTTTGGGGCTATAGTATAGCTTGGTCTAGTATCGGCCCTTGGGGTGGGTCGGGCGCCGGAGACTCTTAATGAGTCGGCGAATTCAAATCCGGCTAGCCCCATTATTTGAAATTATAATGAGAACTTCTTAAGTTGCCAAATTCATTATCAAGAAATAATTCAGCTTCTTCTCCTATATATAAATTATAGATTTTTTCTTGTTTAAATAATTCTGATTCAACTGGAATTTGACCTTTATTTCTCAAATATCGACATAAATTTATTTCATCACTCAGATAAGATTTAT
>JAGVZD010000030.1 GCA_018302805.1 Candidatus Woesearchaeota archaeon
TTTTCACTTGCTCCAAAAGTACGCAGATCTATATAGGATTTCTCACTGAAAACATGTCTGCCTTGTACTATTACATTAAGATTTAATCTCTCTAAAAAATATGCAATTTCATGAACAAAAGGTGCTTCCTCAATTAAAATACTTTTACCTATATATTCATCAATTGATGAATTTGACTTTGGAAATTTTTGCTTATTTCTCATAATAGATCCTTCTAATTGTTCTAGATAAAAATCAATCGGCACTACTACCCCCTCCATTTAGCTTTTCTTATATTTGCAAGGTTTTCTAGATCCACATTGCAATATAATCCGCAATTTTCACTTCTACCTGCTCTGAATTGAGTAGCACAAAAGCACTTAGGTTTAAAATATTTGTGGTTTCCTGTTGATATGGCTTTCTGTGGTACAATTGAATTATTATCTCTTAAGTAATCTTTTTTCATTTATTCTGTTATATAAAGTCAGTTTCAGGCAAGGTTTTGTTCCCAGAACCCAGCCACCAAATGTATTTTTACTAAATAAATTTAACCATTCAACTCTTGGAGCTCCATGTAACCCTACAAGGTCATTCCAAATCCTTCTGAGATTTCTTCTTGAAAAATAATTTCCGTGCTCATCATATACATTACCAGTTTTAATATAATTCAATGCTTTTTTAAACTGATCTGGAGATATCATAAAACATTTCTCTTGCTCAAGATATTCATGTGCTTCGTACCAAGTAAATTGTTTAGAACTTCTGTTAATAGCGATCATCAATTCACGATAATTTTTATCAGCAGGTAATACCATAAATTCATCTCTACTTGAATTTAAATTGAATTTTGGTTCTACTTCCAATTTCTCAAGATAATCATCTATTGGCATTTTATTCTTTTATTTTTACTCTTCGCACTCCTAAATTTGTAAATAAGAAATCAGGATTTTTAATGCAATTTAGGCGAACTCCAACTCCATTAATTGCCCACATCGCTACTTGTCCTGCGGACTTACAAGATTTCAAGGGAGGCCAAAATTCCAAATCTCCACTCTTTATTTTTTTTGGAGGTAAACCGTAAACTGTTGAATTCGAAAGCCATTCCTTAAAAGAAATTCCCTGACTCCTCCTTCTTCCTAAATAATCCTCTATGATAGCTGAATGTCTTGAAAGTAAACTTTGATTTCTAAGGGCATGATTATAATTTATAATCATTTTTTTACTATTGACATCAACTTTAAAATCTGCATCTAACCATTCTCCTCGCCACGGTTCTCTAATTAAAATAATATCTTCTAATATTTTCTCTAAGATATGTTGACCTATTATACTTCCATTTCCATCAAAAGCTTTTCCAGAAAGTAATAAATTGAGAAAATCAACGAACTGTTTCAAATGTAGCATATATGAATTTTCTAAATCTAGAGCGTGATGTGCATCAAACCAATTTAAATTATAATTTGACCTTTTCATAGAGATTAACAAATCTGAATAGTGATAATCCCCATAATCTTTCCCCTCTAAAATAATGTAAGTTTTAAGATATTGATTAGAAAAACTTGGCAATGGATTAGCTATATTTTTTGATAATCTTACTCCTTCTAATTTTCCCAAATAATCATCTATTGGCATTTTTATGTTTTTATGTTTGCACGACGTACCCCGAGGCCGGGATCCGAGTACGCAGGATCCCAAAGCAATCCAGGTAAGCCCTGCCGGAACTAGCGCCGAACCCAGCGACAACACCATTTCTTGGATACCAGTAGTTAAATTCACCAGTTTTAGCATTTTTTCTTGGCAATCCTTGTGATGTCGGATTTCTAAGCCAATCATCAAGGTTAATCTGTTTATCTTCCATAAGTGTATCTTTATCTAATTCTTCTTCTACTGCAAGTAAACTTCCTTTTATAAACTTCATATAGTATATTTTCTTATTTTCCTTTTTGATTTCATATCTGCTATTTAACCATTCAGCTCTAGAAGGATCTCTTGCTTCTAGAATATCATCTAAGATTGCTTCTATTCTTCTTGGATCGACTTTCTTATTGTTTTCATTTAATGCATTTCCTGACTTTAAAATATTTAAAAATTCAACAAATAATATCGGGTTAAGTGTAAATCCCCATTGATAATTATTTAATTCTAAAGCTTGTTGATTATTAATATTACCTAAATATCCATCTTGATATAATGGATCTCTATTATCATTATTTTGAGGATTAATATTAAGTGATTTCATAGTTGGTTCTTTATTTGAAGTGTAAACTAATCTTGTTTGTCCAACCAGTATATCAGAATGCTCACTTGTTTCTGGTAATAATAAATATAATCCATTATCATAATAAGTTGGATCTTGCAATCTTGTTTTATGAGATGTTCTTACCCCTTCAATTTTATCTATATATTTGTCAATTGGCATAAAATTGAGTCCCAAAGTGGTTTTATAAACCTTATTAATAGTTACCACTCATTAGCAACTAAAAACGAAAGCTTTATAAATACTAAAATACGCTCAATATAGTGATAAAAGATGTGTAGTTTAGATAATAAAGAACACAATTATGCAAGCTTTGCAGATCAGCAAAGATATTCTAGTATTTCGAACTACGATCTTATATCAACTAATTATACTCCAATTTCAAGATATAGAAACACAATATTATAGGCTATCTTGTTATAAATTTCTTAATCTCTTTAATCTTGCTTGAATTTGTTCATGAATATCTTTTCGTATAATTTCTTCTAAAGCCACAGGAATAATATCTACAGCCAAATTTCTCTTACGGTCTGAGGTATATCTAAACATTACTTTCTCACCATTATTTAAATAATAATCTTTGGCTTTTAATTCTTCCTTGAAAAAAATCACTTCATCAGGAAATAATAAACCATATTTATCTTTGGATAGAAATTGAATTACACCTTCACCATTCGCATCTAAATATTTAACAATACCATAATATATTCCAGGCTTAAGTTTACTTGATGTCCTATCAAACCTATATCGGTGATATTTCATCTAATATAAAGTAGAATAAGCAATAAAATAAATCTTTCTATTTAGATTTCATTTCAACATACTTGCATTTACCACAATACAATCTGTCACTATGGTTGGCAAGGAACATACCAGGTCCGCATTTCGGACAGGTTAATTTCTTACCAGAGCTATACTTCAACCATACCTGGCTTGGTCTTTTATTTTTTGGTTTTGGTTTCTTTGGCATCTTTCTTCACTTTTGGTTTTTTCTTAATTACTTCTACATCATTATAGAATTTTTCGTCATTATAAATATATACACTAACTCTTGATGTACCGTGTCCAAATTTTGATTTTATATACTTAATATTAACAAGTTTCTCATCTACCTTAAACTTTTCTGCAATATTTTTTTTGATTTCGTCTTTTTTTGGGGTACTTTTTTTTAAATGCTCAATCTCATAAATAATTCTTTTCCTTCTCAGTAAGTCATCATTAACTTCTTTAATTATTTTCATACTTTTATTGCATATTCTCCCTTATTTTTAATATTTAGTTTCTTAGCTATTTCAGATTTTTCCGGATCTATAATTGTAATTCTACCCTTGAAACCATCAGCAAATTCAGCTCGCTTGCATAACGGACAAATATCACTAGTTACAAATAATCTACAGTTTTTACACACCTTTCTCATTTTTCCTTCTCCTTAGGTTTTTGTTTTTGTTTCTTTGTATCCTGTTCAATCCAGCTAATATTTCCCAGGAAGCTTTGTCTCATAGTTAACCCAATTTTTGGATTAGTTACTTCTTTATAACTGACAGCAATTATCCTTGCCCTGCATATATCATTTACTCTCAAAACTTTTTTTGAATCCCGTCCTGTAAGCACATTTGATTTAGAAAAACTTACAAAATCATCCATGGTTTGACTTATATGGATCATCCCATCCAAAGGCCCTATTTCAATAAAAGCCCCAAAATCAGCTATATCTGTAATCTTTCCTAAGATTACCTCATTGACCTCGGGTTTGAAAGTATAGACCTTAAATACAGTTTCATAATATGCAGCTCCGTCTCCTGCAATTATCTTGCCTTCTCCAATATTTATAATATCAGATACAAAAATTACTATACCTAAATCCTTACTAATAAAACCCTCAAATTGCTCATTTAATCTCTTAGCAATAGCATCTTTAGTATCCCCACTAAATAAATTAGGGGGTACTCGAATATAGCTTTTTATTTCACTTTCATAAAACATTTTTCATCCTCTCAAATCTATGAGTTGATAATCTTATTTCAGATTGTGCTTTAGAACAAGGTAACCATTTAAAAACTTTTGTTTTTTTAACTTCTCTTTCCTTATAATGCTTGAAAAAATACTTTATATCATTCAATATATTACTTGGCACATCATTTAAATCCCTAATATTTTGAAGGCTCAACTCTCTTAAGGGGATAGCTAAAATTTTATCATCAGTTAAATGATCATCTTTCATTTTTAACAAAGCAATAATCCTACACAATACAATAGAACCTTTGATCAATTTCTTTCCTAATATTATGACATCTAATGGATCCTTATCGCTTGCTAAAGTACCAGGAATAAAACCATAATTTAAGGGATAGGTATACTTCTTATCTAATGTCCTAGATAAAACAAATTTTCCTGTTTTTATATCTAATTCATATTTTTTCCTTGATCCCTTAGGTATTTCAACTATGCAATTTACACCTTTTTTTGTTCTTAATCTTGCACTTTTCCAGAGATTCATATTATTATATAGTAATTTTTTTGTCTTATGCTTAAAATCCTTATATTCTTTTTCTTTAAAGCTTTCCTTAATTCCCTATCCTGAGTTGCCACAATAGTCTCCGAATCAGCATACAATATTAATAATGCATCAGCATCTAAATTTTCTGATGTTTTAGTGATCTTTACATTATACTTATCAATAATCTGCAGAGCTAATTTATTCTTTAATTTCTTTAATTCATCTATTGTCTTATCTAATACAAATATTTCATAGTTAAAATATGCTATCCTTCTAATCTCAGAAAAAATATCAATCTTAAATTTTAAACTTGTAATAATAAAATTTGTATCCAGTAGTATTTTCATTTTAAGAAAGATAAATTTCTTATATTTAAGTGTATTCTCGATAATTTTGCTACAGTATTTTCAATATAACGTCAAAACTGAAAAAAGTTAATAAATAAAATTCATAAACCGAAACGCTTATAAGTATCTTATTTACCCTATTCGAAGCTTTTTTTAAAGTAGTAAATAATGAGGCGATATAGACGAAAAAATTTAGATGTTTCACAAAAAACAATTGAAGGTTTTAATAGAGGTTTCAATTTTTTCTCTCATAAAATTTACAAAAATGCTATTCATATTATCCTAGGTGTTTTTCTTTACTCAAATCTAGAATGCGGTCAAATCAAGAAAAACATTAATTTTGAATCTGATTTAAATAATCCTCAAGAAATTCCACAACCCGAGCTCACACAGCAATATATCAATTTAACTGATATAACTCGAAATTTGGAAGTAGCATATCATTTACCAAATGGTTTAATTGCAGGTCTGATTGAAAAAGAGAGTTCATGGCAAAATTATGCAATTTCAGAGGTTGGAGCAGCAGGATTAATGCAATTGATGGCTAAAACTGCTGAAGAAGCAGGTCTTAAAGTTTGGACTTATAACGGAAAGTATGAAGGTTCAGAATATTCAAGAGAGTTAAAAAATATAGTCAAAAAACATCAGGATGATCCTAAATTCTTACAAAGCCTAGATGATAGATTTAATCCTTTTCTAGCCATACCCTCTGGAACTTGTTACCTTGTAAGTCTTAGAGATAGATTTCAAAACCTCGAAACTGCACTTTCTGCATACCATGTTGGCCCTAATTCCAACTTACTAAATACGGATATAAATTATGTACAAGATGTACATGAATTTAAAAAGTCTAATATAAAAGAAAGAAAAGATTACTATTTTGAGATTTTTTCAGATTAATTTAATAAAATTCAAATTATTTTGAGATTTTTTGTGATATTAAATTTAAAGCTTTGCTTAAACTTTTGAGTGTCGAAATATTACTAATTTTTATTTAAAAATCTATCTATTTTTATTGAAAAAATTTGCCTCTACAAGGCTCCAGGACCTCAAATATGGGCATTCTGAGCTAAGAAAGATTTATATATGCAACAACCTGCAAAAATATATGACAGACAATTCTTATAGAGCTGAAAGCATCACAGTTTTAAAAGATTTAGAAGCAGTTGTCAAGAGACCCGCTATGTACATTGGTGATGTGGGTTCACGTGGTTTACACCATCTTCTAGTTGAAGTTTTAGATAATTCAATAGACGAAGCCCTAGCAGGCTTTTGCAACCTGATAAAAGTAATCATCCATATTGATGGATCTGTAACTGTTATTGACAATGGAAGAGGTATTCCTGTAGATATTCATCCTGAACTAAAAATTCCAGGAGTAGAAGTTGTTATGACTATTCTTCATTCAGGCGGTAAATTTGATAACAAAAGTTACAAAGTAAGTGGTGGTTTACATGGAGTTGGTATATCTGTTGTAAATGCATTAAGTAATTTTTTAGATGTCATAGTTAAAAGAGACGGCCACATATACCAACAAAGATATGAAAAAGGCAGAAAAGTGTCAGAGCTTCAGATAATTGGAGACACTTTAGATCTCGGTACTGAAATTACCTTTCTACCTAATCCAGAAATTTTCGAAACAACTCAATTTGAAAATGAAATAATTATCACGAGATTAAAAGAATTAGCTTTTCTAAACAAAGGATTAAAAATAATTTTTTCAGATGAAAGAACTAATATTACTGAAGAATACTTCTACGAAGGAGGCATTATAAGTTTTGTCAACCATTTAAATAGAAACAAAAATGTGTTGCATAAAGAGCCAATTTACCTTAATATAGACAAATTAAATACAAAAATTGAAGTTGCTCTGCAATACAACGATGGCTATCAAGAATCTGTCTTTTCTTTTGTAAATAATATCAATACTATAGAAGGGGGTAGTCATCTAAGTGGTTTCAAGACAGCATTGACCAGAGTTCTTAATGATTATAGCTTAAAAAATATGAATCATAAAAATGGTGAAAATTTAACAGGCGACGACGCTAGAGAGGGACTTGTGGCCATAATTTCTGTAAGGATGCATAGTCCTCAATTTGAGGGACAAACTAAAACAAAATTAGGAAATTCAAATATAAAAGGTATTGTAGATTCTAATGTCTATGATGGCCTTTCTCATTTCTTTGAAGAAAATCCCTCAACAGCAAAAACAATTATTTTTAAAGCAATTAATGCTGCTAGGGCAAGAGAGGCTGCAAGAAAAGCCCGAGAATTAACAAGGAGAAAATCTGTACTTGATTCAGGCAGCCTTCCTGGAAAATTAGCTGATTGTCAAGAAAAAGATCCATCAAAATCAGAAGTATTTATAGTAGAAGGTGATAGTGCAGCTGGTACTGGAATCGCATCCAGAGATCGAAAATTCCAGGCAATATTTCCATTGAGGGGAAAAATTCTAAATGTAGAAAAAGCTAGACTAGACAAAATATTCAATAATGAAGAAATTACTTCTTTGATTAGTGCCTTAGGTTGCGGCATAGGGGAAGAATTTGATTCAAGTAAATTAAGATATCACAAAATAATAATACTTACAGATGCTGATTCTGATGGTAATCATATATCAACTTTATTATTAACATTTTTCTATAGAAATATGCCTAAATTAATAGAAAATGGTTATTTATTTATTGCACAGCCGCCTCTGTACAGAGTAGTAAAAGGTACAAGCACCCATTATGTAAAAGATGATATAAAACTTCAAAAATTATTAAAGGAAATTGGATCTGATAAGGTAATAATTCAGAGATTTAAAGGTCTTGGAGAAATGGATAGCGATGAACTTCAAGAAACTGTTATGGACTTGAATAAGAGAATCCTAAAAAAAGTAATTATTGAAGATGCTGTTTATGCCGATCAGATATTCAGTATTTTAATGGGTGATGAAGTTGAACCAAGAAGGGAATTCATCTTTAAGCACGCAATAAATGTTAAAAATTTAGATGTATAAAATGGCATTATCTGATTTAATTAAAGAAGTAATTACCGAATTGCTTTCACGGAAAAAAATAACAACAACAGATATAGAACATATCACTAGAAAAGTAAAAAGTGAAACTAAACTAGCTACATCAGATGGAACTTATGAGTTAAAGGCATTTCATTTGCTAGTTGATTTATGCACATATGGAACTTTATGTGAAATCGCCGAGGTTAATTTAGATTTATATAGAGACGATATTAAAAAGTACAATGTAGGAGATGTTATATTTGATCAGAAAGAAGACTTATATGCCGCATTTGACATATCTTTAGACAATGTTTTGCATACAGGATTATTGACAAAGTTTGTTAAGATTGACACACAAACATTTAATGATCTAAGAAAATTAAGCAAATATTTTCCAAATAGAATATGACAGAAATCAAAGAAAAATTAATTCAAGAAGAGCTAAAGGAGAGTTATTTAGACTATGCCATGTCTGTCATAATAGGAAGAGCCTTACCTGATGTCCGTGATGGTCTAAAACCAGTTCATAGAAGAATTTTATATGCAATGTACGAAGACGGTCTTACATCAAATAAACCATTTAAGAAATCTGCAACAACAGTTGGTGCAGTTATTGGCAGATATCATCCACATGGAGACATCGCAGTATATGATGCTCTAGTAAGAATGGCTCAGGATTTTAATTTAAGATACACATTAATAAATGGTCATGGAAATTTTGGTAGCATTGAAGGATTTTCACCAGCTGCTATGAGATATACAGAAGCACGTTTATCTAAGATTTCTGAAGAGCTTTTAGCTGATATTGATAAGGACACAGTAGATTTTATTCCAAATTTTGATGGTACTCTTAAAGAACCAATTATCTTGCCTTCTACGGTTCCGAATTTACTTATTAATGGTAGTAGTGGAATAGCTGTTGGTATGGCAACTAGTATGCCTCCCCATAATATGGGTGAAGTTTGTGAAGCAATTTTAAAATTTATTGAAAACAACGAAATTACTGTTGAAGAATTAATAAATTATATTGAAGGTCCTGATTTTCCTACCGGTGGTCAAATTCTCGGCAGAAGTGGGATTTACTCTGCATATAAAACCGGTAAAGGAAAGATCGCTGTTAGAGGTTTAACAGAAATATCTAACAAAAAAATCATTATAAAAGAGATACCATACATGGTAAACAAAGCAAGTTTAATTGAAAATATTGCTGATCTGGTAAGGGATAAAAGAATTGAAGGTATTTCTGATATTAGAGATGAAAGTGACAGAAGTGGAATCAGAATAGTCATAGAACTCAAAAATGGTCATGAACCTCTGACAATTCAAAACCAACTTTATAAAAATACTCAATTGGAAACAACTTTTAGCATTATTAATATTGCTCTGGTGAATAATCAACCGCGAATTCTAAATTTAAAAGAATTGATTGAACATTTTATTTCTCACAGAAAAGAGGTAATTAAAAGAAGAACTAAATTTGAGCTAGACAAAGCAGAGGCGAAAGCTCATATCTTAGAGGGTTTAATTATTGCTTTAAGCAACATAGATAATGTAATTCACTTAATTAAGAATTCTCCTGATACTGAAACAGCCAGAAATAATTTAACACAAACTTATAATTTAACTGAAAAACAATCAATAGCAATTCTTGAAAT
Source organism: Candidatus Woesearchaeota archaeon (assembly GCA_018302805.1). Taxonomy (GTDB): domain Archaea; phylum Nanobdellota; class Nanobdellia; order SCGC-AAA011-G17; family JAGVZF01; genus JAGVZF01. The sequence goes on from JAGVZD010000030.1 coordinate 9,740, forward strand.
GAAATTACAAAGATTAACTTCTCTTGAAACATCAAGAGCCCAAGAAGAACATAAAAACTTAATTGAACTTATAAGTCAATTAGGTGATATTTTATCAGATCCAAACAAGATATTAAATATTATTAAAGATGACATTTTAGATCTAAAGCTGAGATTTAGCGATAATAGAAAAACCCAAATTATTGAAACTGATTTAGATATAGAAGATGAGGATTTAATCAAACAAGAAGATGTAATAATTACAATTACTCATCAAGGTTATATTAAAAGGCTTCCGGTAGAAACTTATAAACAACAGAGAAGGGGGGGTAAAGGTATTATTGCTACTGATATTAAAGAGAATGACTTCCTTGAACAGGTATTTATTTCAAATACTCATAATTATTTGCTTTTTTTTACAAATCTAGGAAGAGTTTATTGGTTGAAGGCATATACAGTTCCAAGTGCTTCTCGATACAGCATGGGTAGGAATATTGCAAATTTATTATCCCTAAGTCATGAAGAAAAAATAACCTCTTTTATACCAATTAAGGAATTCACAAACAATGAAAATTTAATTATGGTTACAAAAAAAGGAATAATCAAAAAAGTATCCTTGGATAATTTCTCCAGACCTAGAAAAGGAGGAATAATCGCAATTAACTTGCAAGAAAATGATCATTTGATAAATGTTAAATTAACAGATGGTAATCAAAAATTGATAATAGGTACTTTAAATGGATTGGCTTTGAAATTTGATGAAAAAAATTTAAGGACAATCGGAAGGAATGCTGCTGGTGTTAGAGGGATAAGATTAAGAGATAAAGATGAAGTAGTAGGTATGGAATTAGCAACAAATGAAAATGATACAATCTTAACGATTACCGAAAATGGCTTTGGCAAGCGAAGTTTAATCAGTGAATATCGCCAAATCAACAGAGGTGGAAAAGGTGTTATTAATATAAAAACAACTGAAAGAAATGGTAAAGTTGTTTCAATAAAAACTGTCTCAGATGCTGAAGAATTAATTTTTATTACTAAGAAAGGTAAGATAATTCGAGTAAGTGCATCGGGTATATCACAAGTTGGAAGAAACGCCCAGGGAGTAAGAATAATGAAAGTTGATAATGATAAAGTTGTAAGCGTAACCAAAGTATCTATTCCAAACCATAATCTTGATGTTTCAGAAAACTCTTCAGAGCCAAAACCTTCTCAATAATTCTAAGAAATATTAGAATAACCTATTAATCTCCACCTGTTATTTAAGACTCTCGAGATCGTAATTCTATCTTTTTTATCTGCACATATAGGGATTTTCAATTTAACTATGATAACATTATTTTTCTTTATCTCAACCACAGTACCAACTGTTGTAGAGCTGTTTACATTTAGCATTAAATGTTCATCTTTTTTAATGGGAGTTACTACCAAATTATCTTTTGCTCCCACAATTCTTTCTAATAATTTAGGTTCTAACTTAAGTTCATGGTAAACATCGGGTAGCTTCTTAGTCATACCCAATAAATGTCCTGTAAGATTATCGCTCTTCACAAAGAAAGGATCTAACTCAGTTAAAATTCCTATTGATCCACCAGGTACAACTGCACTTATAGAATCTGGACCTGTTTTTAACCCAGCAATCTTTGTTTCCAAGCTATGCCAAGTTACTTTTCCCTCCTTTTCTAATTTCAACCCCGGTCTAATTTCAATCTTGTCGCCGATCTTTAATTTTCCTTGTTTTAATGACCCTCCCAATATACCTCCAACTAAATTGCCAACTTCATTTCCTGGCTTATTCACGTCAAAACTTCTGGCAATGAGAAAAATTGGATCTGCACTTAAGTCTCTAGTTGGTGTTTTAAATAAAGTTTGTATAGCTTCTACCAATACTCCAATATTAATTCCGTGTTGAGCTGAAATTGGAATAATTGGTGCATCTTTTGCAATACTACCCTCTACAAATTTCTTAATTTGATCATAATTTCGTAAAGCTTCTTCCTGATTTACAAGATCAATTTTATTTTGTACAATTATAATATTTTTAATTCCAGTAATTTCCAAGGCCATTAAATGTTCTTTTGATTGCGGTTGTGGACATTCTTCATTTGCCGCAATTACCAATAATGCACAATCCATAATTGCCGCTCCACTCAACATAGTAGCCATCAAGGTCTCATGTCCAGGTGAATCAACAAGGCTGACTTTCCTGATAAATTCAACATTGCCACCGCAGGACGCGCATTTATCAGTAGTCGAGTATATCTCGGGATCCTTGCATTTACCGCATTTATAAATTGAAAAATTAGCATATCCTAATCTAATTGTGATACCTCTTTTAATTTCCTCAGAATGTGTATCAGTCCATACTCCAGAAAGTGCCTGAGTTAAAGTAGTCTTACCATGATCTACATGACCAACTAGGCCAATATTTATTTCTGGTTGAATAACCTTGTTCTCTTCCTTCTTAATTATGTCTTTAGTTTCGTTTTTTGCTTTCATCCATTGACCTCAAAAACATTTTAAATATTGTCTGGTCTTTTTTTAAGTGTTTCTATTGATTCCTTTAGTAACACTTCAATAATTTCTTTATTAACACCTTGGTGTGTTAGCTGTTCATTTAATCCTTTTGCTTTTTCATAATCTTCTAACCAAACAGCTTCTATCAACTCTTGTTTTAATTTTTCTGTGTTATTTTCTCCTAAACTTGAAATAAATTGTTTTAATCTCTGAACATTTCCGCCCAAATCATCCCTAATTTCAATTTTTATTTCCCCACTCCTAAAATTTTTTTTATTATAATGAGATAAAGAGATCCTTTCAAGAAAATTTGATGGATTAGAAGTGTCTTTTATTCTATGATATATTGATAGTCTTCCTTTGTATCCTGTTAATAAACATTCGGTAGCTATATCTTGAGCAATTTTGTATGATACAGCTTCATTATTTAATCCTGCCATATCAAATGCCACTGAACTATATAATTTCACATTACCAATATTTAATATTAGGCCATTGGGTATAACATCAACTGACTCTGGAATTCCTTCAAGTGGACTTCTTTCAAATACAGTGTCTTGGGCTCCCACAATATATATTAAATTTTTGCATTTACTACTGAGTTTTAATCTAGTATGCTTACAAACTTCATTTCTTTGGTATAATGCTTCAGTTGCTAATAAAAGTCCATCAATACAACTAGAATTACAAGGAATAGAATCTAAGATATTCTTTAATTCCCTTAAATCAGAAGGTATAGGGTATATCTCTTTATATGATAACGCCATCTCTAATCAAATTGAATTTGTTATTGCTTGATTTCCTCTGCCTTTACAACTTCCTTTATTTTCTCAGTAATCCCAAGAATTTCAGGAATGGTTTTATTACCATATTTGGTCGTTTTTAAATTGATTTGTGATATTAAATGACTTAGTGTATTGCCTACTAATGTTTTTCTTGTTTTAATTCCCTTTCCCTTAATTCTTACACCAACACTTTTAGTTACCAAAGGTCTTTTCCTTGTAATACCTTCTATATCCCTTCTCATGGGAAACCCACAATTATCACTACCCCCAGTAATTTCAAATTCAAAACCATTAAAGCCAAAGGTATCTCCGCTAATAATAGATCCTATTTTAGTTCTCTTAAATACATCAGATTCGTCTCCGGTAACAGCTTTCTGGTAGCTTTTTCCTGATTTTACATCATTTATTACAAGTTTAAATTCTGGCATAAATCTACTGGTTTGAAATATTTTATAAAGGTTTTGGTGGCCCAAAACATTTATGTTTTAAAGAAATTAAGAATAAAGAAAAAAATAAAAAAGAAAGATCAAATAATTTATGATTTGCCAGTATATTCATGCTCTAACAATCCAACCAGCTTTTGAAACCTTTCGACTTCCAACTGATCTACTTTATTCTTTTGATCCCTAAGGTAAATTTTTTCACGCCCATCTAAGTTACGACTATTGAACACTTGAAGTCCATCTAATCTTGGATTGTAAATACTTAAAGGTCCATCTGGTGTTTTCGCACAGATCGTATAGATCTCTACCAGACCCTCATCATCTTCAACGGCGTGAACGTTTATATTTATCCTGTGATTTCTGCATCCCTTACCTCTGTATTCCATCCCATATCTAACATTGACTTCTCGGTCGTCCCGATCTGCAGCTCTTGGATTACAATACTCTGTTTTTTTCCAATGACGTACTTCTCTTGCTAAATCAAGTAGTTGAGATAAATTCAAGGGCGGATTGACACTGCTTGAACCATCAGATCCAATCTCCCATGCTAGATGACTCATAATTCTATCTATTTTTCCCTGGGCATCAGTTGTCTGTTCCCATAATAGATTCATTAAGGCTCTTCTTAAGCTTTCCATTTTATCCACCTCCATGTGAATATATTACTATTTAATAGTAATAACATTAATTTAATATTTTACCCGTAACTATTCGGTATTATGTGGTTATGCAAATTAAAGCTAAGACATTCAGATTGTCCTATAACTTCAAGAGCTGAAAAGTATAATGTTCCTGTTTTAAGTTACCCAATGGGTTGGTATGATCAAAGAGAAATAAAATACTCAACAACAATCTGTTTCTTTGAAAGTGTAGATAAAGATGCAAAACATAATCTTCTAGAAGACTTAAAAAAAGATAAAAGAATTACAAATTTAGAAATCTCAGGAGACGTATTTGTGTATCAGATAAAATTAGGTAAACATGGTCAGCATGTTATGTTATATTATGAAAGAAAATTATTTTTCCCAAAACCAGTTATAAATTCTCCTGATGGATTTGAATATTGGGAAATTGGTTCTTGGAACAAAGATGATATTACAAACTTCATAAAGCATTTAAAGAAAAACATGGACGTTTGTGAAGTGCTTTTCATAAATCAAACTAAATTATCAGAATTATATTTTCCAAATGTTATGCCTAATTTGTCAGAAGAACAAAAAAACTCACTAAAAATGGCATATGCAAATAATTATTACACTTATCCAAGAAAAATAAAAATTGAGGAACTTGCGAAGTTAGCAAAAAAAAGCACTTCTACATTCCAAGAACATCTAAGAAAAGCTGAAATCAAGATCATGCCAAATTTCATTGAAAATTATCTAGTGAAAAAGAAAAAATCCTAAACTCCCCATAAAGGATTTCCTCTTCTATTAATCTCAATTATTTCCTTTAGAACTTCAATTTCAACTTTACTTAAAAATTTTTTCAAACTCTTCAATTTCTTAAACTCTTCTTCATTAATTAAAGAATATAATATATCACCAGTATTAATTTGTCTTCCAACAACAACATTTGGAAAGGCAACGGCAACTTGTTGGCCAACTCGAGCCTCATTAATAGTTTCTCCATCTAATTGAATACTTTTTACATCAGTAATTTTTTTACCATTTTTCATCAATGTCATACCGGATTTTAATTTACCACCTAAAACTTCAACACCAACAACTGCAGGATTGCTCTGCCTAAAAATAAATCCTTCCATAAGTAAAATTTTGCAAGGTAATTTTACATTTTTTAACTCCTTTGCTTCCATGGATTTTTGTAAATTATGTACATATTCATCAAATTCATCAATAATTTTGTAAATAACATCATGATTAATTATCTTAACATCGGATTTTTCTAATTGTTTCACATTAAATGCCAGAATAACTTTATTAATTTCTTTTTTCTCAGCTTTTACTTCAGTAATGTCTTTTTTGGTTATATCTCCAATAGATGCCCGTTTAATTTTAACATTTTTTTCTCGAAGCAAACTTATTAGAGCCTCTAGTGTACCCAAGGAATCAGCCTTTATAATAATCCCTTCTTTATCAGTCTCAATTAAAACTTCTCCAACCTCGCTTTGCACTAATTTTTTTATTGCTTCAATATTTTTATCTGCAACTTTTAAGGGCATTCCAGCATATGCATCTTCTAACTCAGAACAGCTTATTCTAATTACATCTGCTGCTGTTGCGCTTTTCACAAGCTCATATTTAGATCTTAATGGTTGTTGCTGATAAATAGCCCTAATCTTGGTCACAATAGGTTTACCAATGCCTCCAATAACAATTGTATCTTTCTCTCTTATGACACCATCATACAAAATTGTTTCTAGGACAGTACCTTTTCCTGTTTCTTGAATTACTTCCAATACAGTAGCTTGTCCTGGACTTTTTGCATCAATCTGCAGGTTTTTATCTAAATATTTTTGCGCTAGCCCAATTATAACCATCAATAATTCCGCTATCCCCTCTCCTGTTTTTGCAGATATAGGAATTATTGCTATTTGTTTAGTATAATCATCCACTCTGTCAAATCTTTCTGAATTTAGATTAAATTCTGCAAGTTTAGCAACAATCTTATATAATTTTTCTTCAAGATTTTTCCTCACCAATTCATGCTGTCCTTCAAAATTTTGAAGGAATCCCAACTCATTGCTTCTATAACCACTTACAAGATCAATCTTGTTAGCAGCTACAACAAAAGGAGTTTTATAATTTTTAAGAATTTCAATGGCCTCAACAGTCTGTGGTTTAAAGCCTTCATTAATGTCTACAACAAGCACAGCAATGTCTGCTAAGTTACCACCTCTTTTTCTCAGGTTAGTAAAAGATGCGTGACCTGGAGTATCCAAAAAAATCAGACTATTAATCTTAAGTTTGTCACTTTTAATTAATCCTTTACTAATTTTTAACAAAGTTGATGCAGGAATTTTAGATGCTCTAATATGTTGTGTAATTTGACCTGGTTCTCTCTTGACAACAGTTGTTTCTCTAATATAATCCTGAATACTAGTTTTTCCATGATCTACATGACCTACAAAGGTACATATTAATGATCTAATCATATATCTAAAACCGAGAGTTTATTTAAAAATCTTTTTATAATTATCTTACAATATTATTCGAAGTTTTTTCAAATCTTTTTCTAGATTTTCAAAGTTTTTATATTGAATAGCTTTAATACCCAATTTTCTAGCTCCATCCACGTTTACCTTTTTATCATCAATAAATAATATTTCATTTGGCTGAACATTCGCCAATCTAATTAATTCTAAATATGTAGGGGCATATGGTTTCATATAACCCAGCTTACAAGATATTATATGATATTTAAAATATTTATAAACAGGACTTTTTCTGATAACAAATTTGAAGTCAATAATACTTGCATTACTCAACAATATTAATTTATAATTCTTACAAAGTTTCTTAATAAGGCTAATAGTACTTGGTATAATTGTTAATCTGTTATTATGTAAATTTACAAATTTTTCTTTATCAATTTTTAATTTACCCTTTTTAATTACTCTTTTGAAATATTCATCAAAACTAATTTTACCAGCTTCAAAAAGATCATAATCTTCGGAATTCAGAACTATATTGTAAAGTTTCTTAAATCCCAAAGGGGAGTATTTACACAAGGTTATTATAAATTGTTTATTATTTAATTTGTAAATTACATTGCCAAAATCAAATGTAATTACTTTTATCATTGTATTTTTTTCTAAGAATTCATATATAAGATTTTGGGTAGATTTTTAAATCCTGAGTTTTTCATAAATTTGTGATAAATCCTATAATTTTCAAAATTGGTTCACTTGAAATCAGATGGTATGGGTTAATCATGGCTCTTGCCTTCTTAATCGGATCCTTAATAGCGGTGAAACTTGGAAAAAAAAGAAATCTCAATAAGGATCAAGTTTATGACTTTCTAATATATCTAATTCCATTTTCTATATTATTTGCAAGATTATTTCATGTTTTTGTATATAATTTTTCATATTATACTTCCAACCCAATTCAAATATTCCAAATCTGGAAAGGCGGAGTTTCTTTGTTCGGGGGTTTATTTGGTGCACTAATTGCAGCTATTATCTATAGTAAAGTAAAAAAAGTGCCATTACTCAATCTGGCAGATGTATTTATAATACCATTATCTTTTGGTATAATTTTTGGCCGCATTGGGAATTTTATAAATCAAGAACTCTATGGAAAAATTACAAATTTACCTTGGGCTATGAAATTTGATAATGTTGAAGGTTTAAGGCATCCAACTCAAATTTATGAAGCACTTGGTCACCTAATAATTTTCTTAGTCCTTATATTTATTTGGAAGAAAAGTCCCAGGAAAGGTGTAATATTTTACATATTTTTAATATTGTATTCTACATTTAGATTCTTCATGGAATTTCTAAGAGAAGGAGATATTTTAATTTTCAAATTAACAACAACTCAGCTAATAATTGTACCTATTATCTTGATTTCTTTCTTCTTACTTCTAAGGCTAAAAAAAGAAAATCTTTTAAATACAGTTATATAACCTTTTTTATGCGTTTTTCAGACATTTTTAAAGCCAAAAGTGTCAAGATTGCTATATTAATATTAATAATAGTGATAATTGTAACTATATTAATGGCAACCTCAAAAGACAATATTTCCGGCACTGTAATCAGATTAGTCTCATAATATGCGTTATCAAAAACAAGAAATCCTCCAACAGATTGGAGCTCGGCAGAAATTATTAGAATCGAAGAGTGTTTCAATTGTTGGATTGGGTGCAACTGGTTCCTCCGTAGCAAATCTTCTGGCAAGATCTGGAATAAATTTAAATCTAGTCGACAGAGATGTTGTGGAATTAGACAATCTCCAGAGACAATTTTTATATGATGAATATGATATAGGAAAGCCAAAGGCAATTCAAGCAAAACAAAAATTAAATATAATAAATTCTGATATAAGGATTAAAGCCAATGTGGAAGACTTGAATTATTCAAATATTTCAAGGATTTTGAAATCAGATCTAATATTAGACTGCACAGATAATATGGACACAAGATTTTTATTGAACGATTTTTGCCTAAAAAATGAAATACCCTGGGTTTATTCTGCAGTTCTTGGAGTGCATGGAATGACCATGAATTTTATTCCTGGAAAAACTCCATGTTTCAGATGTTTATTTAGAGACCAAAATTCAATTCTGGAACACTGCGAATCAACCGGAGTGTTAAATAGTATAACTAATCTAATCGCATCAATTCAGGCTACAGAATCAATCAAAATATTAACAAATCAAGAGGTTAACACTTCATTAATTCTCTTCAATATTTGGAATTTAAATCTGGAGAAATTTACAGTAAATAAGAATAATAATTGTACAGCATGTAACGGTAATTTTGAATATTTGAATGGTAAAGGTGATAAAAGAATATTAAAATATTGCGGAATCAATTCCTTTCAGATATATGGACAGCCCATTGATTTATCAGATCTCTTCAATAGATTAAAAAAAACGAATGATTCTATATTAAGTGATTTTTGTTTATATACCGAAAAATTCACGGCCTTTAAGGATGGTCGAGTATTAATAAAAGCGGATAGTGTTAACCAAGCAAAATCAATTTATTCTAGATACATCGGGAATTAATCTTTGGAAATATTATTTTAGCAAAAATATATAAAATAATTGGTAATTTAATTTTATAAAGTCAGCCAATTGGAAAAGGCATGAAAATCAGTGTTTTTATTGAAAAAAGTAATGAAAAGCAAATAGTAGAATTAAAATCAAATAGTAAGGTAGTTGACCTGCTCAAAACTTTAAATATAAATCCAACAACAGTATTAATTGCGCGAGATAGTAATATTATAACCGAAGACGTATTATTAAAAGATAAGGATAACATCAAAATTTTAAGTGTAATATCTGGCGGCTAAAATGTGTAAAAACTGTGAGATTAATAGTGTAATAATATTAAGTTCTGGAAAAAAATTATGCAAAACCTGTTTTAATAGATATTTTGAAAAAAAAGTCTTTAAGACAATTAGAAAATACAGATTAATAGAAGAACACGATAATTTAGTTGTAGCTGTTTCTGGAGGAAAAGATAGTTTAACATTACTTTACTTAATTAATATGATAGTTTCAAAGAGGAGAGAGGTAAAACTCCAAGCAGTGCTAATTGATGAAGGAATTAAAGGTTACAGATCAAAAACAATTAAAGATGCTGAAGTGTTCTGCAATAAATACTCTATAAAATTAAATATTTTTTCTTATAAAGCAGAATTTGGACATACTCTAGATGAATTAATTAAGAAATCCAAAATAAATCCCTGTGCAGTTTGTGGAGTTCTTAGGAGATACATGTTAAATAAATACTCAAAAAAATTAAAAGCAACAAAGCTTGCCACAGGTCACAATTTAGATGACGAAGCACAATCCATTCTAATGAATCAAATGAAGCATAATCTTGAAATTTCAGCAAGATTAGGACCTATTACCGGAGTAATCAAAGACAAGAGATTTATTCCTAGAATAAAGCCACTATATTTTATGACTGAAAAGGAAGTAATGATCTATTCACATCTAAAAGGGTTTACTTCAGTCTTTGTGGAATGTCCTAATTCATATGAAAGTTTTAGATCAGATATCCGAGATTCTTTAAATCAATTAGAAGCTAAATATCCAGGTACTAAAAACGGAATTGTCAAAACCTTTGTAGAATCATTGCCTTATTTGAAGCAGGAATTTAAATTCAAATCAAAAATCCAATCATGTAGTGTATGTTCAGAACCATGTTCCAATGAGAAATGTAAAGTTTGTAATTTTATCGAAGAATTAAAAATTAAGTTATAACTAGTCTATTACCAATAAATATTTTTTTATGTCCATCCCAGTATTTTAGAAAATTTCCCAACTTTTTATAATCCTCATTATTTTTTGCCATAACTAGTAACATAACATGTTCATCATCAACATTATCATATAACTCAATAATAGGTTCTCCTTCTTTTAAAAACGCATCGCAACCATCTGATTTAAGTTCAACATCCTTAATCTCAGCTATAAATTTATTTGTGCAAGGAGTTCCAATTAAAATTGCATTTTTGTCTTCAATTGAATCTAATTGCCTGGTTGTATATGGACTTGGAAATTTCCCTTCAACATATGGAACTATGCCACTTTGTAAATCAGCACCTGCTATTATTTCGCCATTTAATCCATCCGTGCTGACAATTAACATATAATCATTAAATCCTTTATCTTTAATAAATGGTTCTGGATAATCTTTTAAGTCAAAATTTTTACTTAATTGATATAATTTCTTTTCTTCACATCCGTTGATAGTACATTTCTCATCAGAAGAGCATTCCTTTTTTACTAACTTAGAATAGCAACCATTTTCAATATTTTGAGAACATTCATAAAGTATATTATTTTCACAGAAATTTCCTCTTTTTTCGCATGGATTTTCACATTTAACTGTAATTTTATCATCAGTTTCGTTATTTTCAAGCTTATCATTATCATTAAAGTTAAGTCTACCACAACCGACAACTAATACAATGCTTAGCATAATTAAAATTAACACTACTTTTTTCATAAAAAATAAAGAAAAAAAGAAGTTTATAAAATTACTGTTTTATCTACGAGGCGATTTAATGTTTCTGTCAGTGTTTTTTCGTCCACTTTATCCCCATAATAGTTCAGTTGTTTTTTGGGCGTTCAATCCTTCATATCCTTTAGTCCTCTTCTCACCAGTTGCTTTCGAACTGCCATATTGCTTGCAAGATCATCTATGTCTTCAAGCAGTGCGTAACCCTCATTTTTGTTAAATCCGATATTATTAACGTATATATCGGTCAGTTGCCCCCATATATTTGATGCAACACCTAATTGTCCGTCCTTCCAAGTGACTTTAGGGCAACCACCTTCCACAGCCTGCTCCAATCCATTTCTGAACTGTTCAATCATATCCCTAGGAATTCTAACCATATATCCATCTTTTCGGATATAATAGTCTCCGTCTACTCCTTCATAAAATTCCATTTTGATCCCCCCATATTCTTTATATGTACCCAACAATATTCTTTGTTGGTCTTATTTAGGCAATTAGATCCATCTCTACATTTAGACGTGCATCTTTTCATTGCCATAACCACTTGAAGTTTTTTCTAATATATTAAAATTCTTCTCGATTTTTAAAGCAAAAGCAAAAATTTATATACTTTAATTTTGTTTTGGTTAAAATGGACATTGATAACGTCGATAGGAAACTGCTCCAAGCTTTAGATATTAATCCAAAGGCAACTCTTAGGCAGGTTGCTAAGTATGCAAGGATCACTAAGGAAACTGCCCAGTATCGGGTCAAGATGCTGAAATCAAAAGGGATTATTGCTAAACATAGAGTTCTAGTTAATTACCGAAAACTAGGTCTTAATAAGAATATACTTTTGATTAAGTACAAGGAACTAGACAACGAATTGGAAAGGGAAATAATAAGTTTCCTTGAAGCTGATATGTGTGTTACTTGGCTCTCTACATGCGAAGGAAGCTATAATTTGACAATGACTGTGACCTATAGCAATATTGATGAATTTACTGATTTTTATAGGAAGTTCTTTGCTAAGTTTGGGAAGTATTTTCTTGAAAGGGTCTTGTTACAATTGGTTGAAGACCATATCTTCAATTCAAAGATGATATTTCTGGGTAAACCGATTATCCAAGAGACTGTGCTTCAGCCGAGAACTACCTACGACACTTTTGATGATATAGACAAGAGTCTTATCCTTACATTATCTGAGGATTCTGACTCAAGTTACTCTGCGTTATGCGTGAAGTTCGATTTGACTCCAGAAGCGATCAGGAAAAGAGTGAGTAGACTATTTGAAAAAGGTGTGTTTGTTGGTTACTATTCCGGCATTCAATTATGGAAATTAGGATTTGAGACTTTTGAGATTTGGGTGAGTGTTTCGGATCTCAGTAAGATTGCTTCAATGTTGAGGTATTACATAGGACACAAAGACTGTTCGTACCTAACCTTTTACACGGGCAAGTACGACCTGGCGTTAGAATTTCAAGTAAAATCAACTAAGGAATTGAGACTAATTCTACTTGATTTAAGAAGCAAATTTGGGGCAATTATTTCTGATTATTGCTTTCTGAATGTTACCAAAGAATATATATTTACGGGTGTTAGAAATTTGTAATATGGGCCCGCCAGGATTTGAACCTGGGACCTCCACCGTGTAAAGGTGATGTCATCTATGGGTTTTTAAAAACAAACCACTAGACCACGAGCCCACAGCACAAATCTCATTCTCTTAGTTTAAATAATTTACCTTTACAAATCAAAGCAAGCAGATATCTTAATAAATTGTTTCACTAAGCTATTTACATGACCAAGTTCAATAAGTATACTTTCAGAAAATATTCTAAAGATTTTCCAAATCTTTTTAGAAAAGAAAGAACCAAACTTCGAAAAATATTGACCAAAGACTCTAAGATTGAACATTGTGGAAGTACTGCTATTATAGGAATGGGCGGAAAGGGGATTATTGACATTTTTATTTCCGTAAATAAGAGATATATAAAGAAAAATCGAAATAGGTTAGAAAAAGCAGGTTATATTTTCAGGTCAAATGCTGGAAATAAAGATAGACAATTTTTTGAAAAAGAATATATTTACCGAAAGTCGATAAGGAGGATTCATTTACATCTGACTTCCCATAACAGCTTTGAAATTAGAAGAGCAGTTTCCTTTGTTAAGTACATGAATACTCATCCTAACAAAATCAAGAAATATGAAGAGATAAAAAAAAGTGCAGTACAACATGCTAAAGGAAAAGGTAGCAGCTACAGATAAATTAAAACTTTAATGAGAATTTATATAGATTACTAATTTTTTAGGAAAGAACAAACTTTATCTATAATCCGATTAAATTTTTCCTGTTTTAATGAACCTATTTTATACTTTATCAATGATTTTTCAATAGAGCCTATTTTATCAATCCTAACAAAGCTATTCCTATTTAAGCTTCCTTGCTTAAAATCATTACCATTTATTAATATCTCAACAGACTTTTCATAAGAAGATCCAGTTATTTGACTAACAATTACATCCCCACCTTTAGGAACTTTAAGAATTAATACAGGTCTTCTTTTTGACTCTTTTAAATTAGAAAATGGAAAATCAATTACAATTATATCTCCCTTTACAAATCCTTCCATGCTTCATCCTCTTTTTTATTAAGCC